>CAJPRR010000077.1 GCA_905373085.1 uncultured Selenomonas sp. | reverse complement strand
TCCGCCGTACGCGTCTCAGAAAAAACCTCGTCGGCGATCCCGGCGGCATCTGCCGCTTCCTCTGCCTCCGCCGCCACGGCGAGGCAGCGCACGTCCGCCCACTCCGTGCGTAAGGCTCTTGCCAACCCCCAGGCCATGGAGGATGGCGCACGCACGAGCGCCTCGTCGAACCAAAGCTCGCCCCACATGCTCTTTATTTCGTTCAGGCGCAGAAAATCTTCCTTTTCCACACGCGAAAGTTCTTCCTGTACCTCCTTTTCGCGCGGCGCGGGCAAAGCGCCTGCGATCTCTTCGAGCCAATGCCGCGTGCCCGCCCTGCCATAAGGCGGCAGCGGTGCGACAAAGGGCGTGCCGCTGCGCTCCGCGAGCATCTCTGCCGGAGCGAGTCCCAACTCCCTGTGCACGACGATGTTGAGCGCGGCGGCGGGCAGATGCTGCAGCTCCTCCGCCGTCTCGCCGCAGCCGAGGACGGCGTTCACCTCATAGCCCGCCAAATGCAAAAGACGCAAGAGTTCTCGCGCGTCGTTCGCCCCGTTGCAATAGCTCGCCGTCATGCCGAGAAGGTTCACGCCATGCGGCTTCTCCTCCTTCTTCTCGGGCAGAAGCGCTTCGATTGCCGCACATGCAGCCTTGCTCCAGCCTGCGGCGAAGCTGCCCGCAAGGCCGCTGCTGTCGACGGCGACGACGGGCGCTGCAATGCCCGCCGACCGCGCGATGGCGGCTACATCGTCGCCGATCAGTCCTGCGGCGCAGCTGCTGACGATGGCCAAAAGGCGCGGCGGCTCAGCGATATAGGGCTGCAGGGCTTCCAGCAGATAGTCCTCCGCGCCGAAGACGATGGCGTCGTTATCGAGCTGCGTGCAGCCTGTGCGTCGCACGGCATCGCTCACGCCATGCTCGACGTGGCGCAGCGCGAAGTAATGGCACCACATGGGGCCGTTGACGATGACGGCGGCGTCTTGCCAGGCGGCAAAAAATGCCATCGCTCCCGCGAGCGCACAGCTGTCCGTCCAAGTGCAGACATCATCGAAACGCCTTTCCTGCTCAGCCATAGATCAGACCTCCCCGGCTTTCGTGACGACAGACGATATGAACCATATCGCGCAGGAGCTTCTTTTCCATCGACCAGCCGACGGATGGCATGAGCGCGAGGAAGATCTGCCGCAGCCTTGCGTCGGTAAGCTCGTGCGTCGTCAGGACGAAATCCGCCGCTTTGAAAAGCGCCTCTGCCTCGCGGCTTCCCTCATGGGCGATCGGCGCATCCGTCAGACGCGCGACCTCTTCTTCCATGACCTCGCGCCGCCCGGGCAGGAACGAATCAAGGAGGACGACGCCCGCCAGTTCTACGCCCGCCTTCTTCAGAAGGCGCATGATGATCTTCGGCTGAAACCAGTCGAGGTCGCGCCCGATGGCGAATGTCACGCGCCTCTCTGCGAGCGTCGGCCGCACCTCTTCCACGGCGCGTTGAAACGCCGCTTCTTCCGCGCAAATCGCTTCTTCCGCTTCCCTTTCCCTGCCGCAAAGCCTGCCGACTGCACGCAGCCACTCCTTCGTTTCCTCCGAGCCGACCGCATAGACATCGGCAAGGTACGGCGTGCCGAAACGCTCATGAATGTGCCGCGCCAAGTCGACGAGAAGCGCCTGCTTCTCGTCGCTGCGCCGCCCGAGCACGATGAGAAGTTCCGCTGCCGGCACGACATCCATCTCAGACAGTGCGAGATACGACGGAAACTGACCCTCGACGCGCAGGGAGAGCAGCCCGAGCAAACGGCACAATTCCTTCACGTACTCGCCGTGGACGCCGCCGCAGTCGCCGAGCAGCACGACGCTTCCCGCACGGCGCTCTGCCAGCTTCATGAAGCGATCGACGAGCACGCGTGCCGCGTCAAGGTAGCCTGCATAATACTCGCCGTCGAGAAAGCCGTGCGCCGAGACGGCGCTGACGGGCAGGCCAAGCTCTTGCTCCATCTCCTCAGCCACGGCGCACGTATCGTCGCCGATGACGCCGCTCACACAGGAATTGGCGATAAATATCGCCTGCGGTTGATATTTTTCTGCGGCGAAGCGTATGCACTCGCGCAGACGATCCTCGCCGCCAAAAATCGCCTCTGCATCCGACAAGGAGCTTGTCAGAAGCGGCACGGGCGAGAGGAGCACCTTCGTTCCCGCCGCACGAAGGCGGTGGAAACTTCCCACGTCCATGCCATGGGCGATGTGAGCGCACGGACGCGGGCTGTGGAAGATGACGAGAGCGCCGCGCACGAAGGAAAGCGCACGCCAGACGCCCGGCATGCTGCAGCTGCAATTCGTGCGGCGCATCACCACACGTTTCGCTTCAGTTCCCATAGCTTTCCACCAAATCTTCCAACTCTTCAAACGCCATCGGCTTGGGGATGACTAGGTTTTTATTTCCCTCAATCGCCGCCGCAAGTTCTTCGTAAACCTTCGTCTGTGCGGAATCCGGCGCGTAGGCGATGAGCGTCTGCCGATGGATCTCCGCCTCGTGTACGGCGGCGGAGCGCGGGATGTAGGCGATGAGCTTTGTGCCGAGGCGTGCGGCAAAGGCTTCCAAAAGCTCCTTCTCGCGTGCGACGTCGCGCCCGTTGCCGATGATGCCGCCGAGCTTCACGACGCCTCGCGCAGCGAAGCGGCGCACGCCCTTGGCGATGTTGTTCGCCGCGTAGAGCGACATGAGTTCCCCCGAGGAAACGATGTAGATTTCCTCGGCATAGCCCTCTCGTATCGGCACGGCGAAGCCGCCGCAGACGACGTCGCCGAGCACATCGTAGATGGCGACATCGACATCATCAAACGCATGGAGCGCCTTGAGCCTTTCGAGCGCCACGATGATGCCGCGCCCCGCGCAGCCGACGCCCGGCTCGGGGCCGCCCGCCTCAATGCAGCGCACACCGCCGTATCCCTCGTGCGCGATTTCTGCAAGAGAGAGCGCCGCGCCCTTCTTGCTGCGCTCCGCATCGAGCACGGTGAGCGGCGCAATGCGCCCCAGGAGAAGCCGCGTCGAATCGTTCTTCGGGTCGCAGCCGATCTGACAGACCTTCTTTCCCCCGCGCGAAAACGCCGCCGATACATTGGCGGCAGTCGTCGATTTGCCGATGCCGCCCTTGCCGTAAAACGCAATCTTTTTCAATCTCAAAGCCGCCTTTCCTCTTTACTCCACCGCTGAGAGAAACTCCTGCCGCGACTGGCGAAAAGCGTCGCCGTAGAGAATCCATGCCGTCTCCTGCACGCCGAAGACGATGTTTTGTGAAATATTGTAGACGTAACGCGCCCAAGGATGGCCGATCTGCTTTTCCCGCACGGCCGTCATCTGCTGAAGCGACGGATCTTCCATGTACTGCCTGCCGTAATTCTCTTCACGCGTTTCCGCGTCCTCGTAACTCGGCAGGAAGATGTAGTCGGGATTCGCCGCGACGAGCTGCTCCTTCGTCATCTCCTGTCCCATGCGGTTTCCTGCGGCAGCCTTCGCGTTAATGGACGCCGTATGGCTGCAAAGCTCGTCGAAGGTGCAGCCGGCGCCGCCGTAGTTGGGCATGATGGAGATGAGCGCGATGCTCTTGTGCTTCTTTTCCTCGGGAACATCCCTCATCTTCTCTTCGATCTCCGCGAGCTTTTCCTCCATCTTCGCGATCAGCCGTTCGCCGCGCTCCTTTTCATCGACGGCTGCTGCAAAGAGGCGGATGTTGGCATGGATGTCCTCCATCGTCGCCGCCGCGCGGCAGACGACGACCGGCACGCCGAGCGCACGCATGGCATCAGCGTTCTCGCGGGGAAGCCACGGCGTGACGATGATGAGGTCGGGCGAGAGCGCGGCGACCTGCTCGACAGACGGACTGCGCGTGATGACCGTGGGAATTTTCCCGCGCACCCACGGCACATTCGTATGCTTCTCGTCCGCGAGCGAGTCGTTGACCGCAGCCATGCGCTCCGGCTCGACAAGACCGAGCATCATTTCGTCCGTGCCCGCGCTGATCGTCAAGATGCGCCGGGGCTTATGCGGAATCTCGACGACAGTTCCCTCCGCATCGGTCACACGGTACGCGCTCGACGCCTCCTCCTTTTCGCCCATGCAGCCCGTCAGAAAGAGCGCAAAAAGGAGCGCGGCGCATGCGACGACTGCTGCAAATCGCGGATACTTCTTTGCCTTATACAATTTGTTCCGCCCTCTCTTCCAAATCGCCCTCGATGGAGAGGAACAGCTCACGCAATTCCTCTTTCGTCTCCTCACGCGCTTTCCACAAGCCGCGCTGCTCTGCTTCTAAGAGCGTTTCCGCCATGCGGTGCAGCGCCCAGGGGTTGACCTCCTGCAGCCACTCCTGCATCGACGCGTCGAGCACATACTTGCGCGCATATCCTTCGTACATCCAATCCTCCATGACGGCGCTCGTCGCATCCCATTGATAGCTGTGCGCGAGATAATTCGCAAGGTCGGACGCTCCCTTGTAGCCATGCTCCTTCATGCCCTCGATGAATTTCGGATTCATCGCCTCGCCGCGGAACAGCCGCTCGGCTTCTGCGGCGACGGTGCGCACGACGATGCGCTGACGGTCGCTTGTATCGCCGCTGTAGGAACGCGGCGCCTTGCCCGTGAGCGCACGCACGGCAGCGATCATGCCGCCGTGGTAGGCGTTGTAATCGTCCGAGCTGAACATGTGCGTCTCGCGCGTGTCCTCGTTCTTGACCGTGACATCAAGCTCCTTCATGCGACGCTGGAAAAGCTCGGGATCATAGCCGCGCGCCATGCCGTCCGCACCGTAAGCCGTGCCCGAAAAGCGCGTGTAGACAGCCGCAAGATCGTCGAGCGTCTGCCATGCCTTCGACTCCAAAAGGTCGCCGACGCCCGCGCCGTAAGCGCCCGGCGGGTCGCCGAAGATACGGCACGAGGCGCGTTCCCAAGCGAGAGTATGCTCTTCGCCCTGCTCTTCGAGCCATGCCGTGTCCGCGAGGATGTGCTTGCGCACGAAATTTTCATCTTCGTTCTCCTCCTGCGCTGCTGCAAGCTTCACAGCCTCGTCGACCCAGCGGATGGCGTTCGGCACGGCATCGCGGAAGAGACCGCTGATGCGCGCCGTCACGTCGATGCGCGGCCGCTTGAGCTTGGCGAGAGGGATGACCTCAAGCCCGACGACGCGCTGCGACGGTCTCTGCCAGACGGGGCGCACGCCCATGAGGTAGAACAGCTCGGCTATGCACTGTCCATGACTGCGCATGTTTGAGCCTGCCCAGAAGACGATGCCGACCGCCTCCGGGTAGCGTCCCTCCTCGCTGATATACTGCTCGACGAGCGCATCGCCCAATTCCTTGCCGTACTCCCACGCCGCGGGCGTCGGCAGACAGCGCGGATCGAGTCCGTAGAAGTTGCGTCCTGTCGGAAGAACGTCTGCGCCGTTCGTCGTCGGCGCTCCCGCCGGCCCCGGCTCGATGTAGCCGCCCGAAAGGGCGCGGAGCGTGCCCGTCAGCTCATCCTCCGTGCGCAGGAGACGCGGCACGATCTTCTCCGTAACTTCGCCGAGCGCCGCCAGAAGTCCTTCCCTGCCCGCTGCACTGTACGAGGCGAACGGTTCCAAAGCCAACGCTTCTCTCGCCGCCTGCGGCATGTAGGCGCGCGCGGCGAGGCGCACGAGAAGCAGGCGCATGAGGTCTTCCACCGCATCGAGCTTTCTGCCGTACGTCATGCCGTCCTCCGTCATGCGTTCGCTGTGCTCCAAAAGCTCTTCGTAATCGTAGCCCTCTTCCTTGGCGATGAGACGCAGGAGCGACGGCTCGACGCCATGCTCGACGCGCACGAGCGCGAGCACGAGATCCAAGAGTTTTTCAGCTTCCGGAACTTGCCCGAGGATATGAAGTCCCGTGCGGATCTGCATGTTCTTGATGTCCGTCACATAATTGTGCAGAGCAGTGACGTAAGCGTCGAAGTCCTCGCCTTCCTCGATGGAATCCTCGAAATGGCAGAGCGCCGCCTTCTCGCGCACGATTTCCTGTACCGCTGTCAAATTGTCTGGCTGAGCCGCACGAAAATGAACGTACTCGTCGAGCGCCTGTTCAAGCTCCTGCAGCTCGTCGAAAGCGCCCGCGAGCTGCATCGGCGGCGAAAGATGGCTGATGAGGCACGCTGCGCCGCGCCTTTTTGCCTGTATGCCCTCGCCGACAATCGTGATCCAGTAGGGATATACGTCGGGCAGATCGCCGAGCGAGACATCGGGATAGCATTCGTTCGAGAGCGCCGTGCTCTTGCCCGGCAGCCACTCCAACGAGCCGTGCGTGCCGACGTGGACGACGGCGTCCGCCCGCCAGAGATCGCGCAGCCAGTGATAAAAGCCGATGTAGTGATGTGTGGGCGCGGCGTCGGGCGAATGCAGCAGCTTGCCCGGATCCTCGTCGAAGCCGCGCGGCGGCTGCACCGTGAGAAAGATATTGCCGTTGAGCGTGCCGGGCACGAGCAGCGTGCCGTCGTAGTTGAACACCTCGCCCGGCGCTTCGCCCCAATCCTTTCTCAGATGTTCCTTGACCTTTTGCGGCAGCGCCTTGAAGAATCTTTCATACTGCGCCGCCGTAAGCTGTCCGTCGGCATTCTTTGCCTGCTCTTCACTCATGAAGCGGCGGTCATTCGTCGCGTGATTCGTAAGAATATCCATGAGCTCTTGGCTGCTCTCCGGCACGAAATCGACGCGATAGCCCGCCTCGCGCATCCTCGCGAGCAGGCGGCGCACGCTCTCGGGCGAGTCAAGCCCCGCCGCACTGCCGATGTTCGCATTCGTCGGCGGATAGTTGTGAAAGACGATGGCGATCTTCTTCTCGCCGTTCGCCTTATGGCGCAGATTCGCCCACTTTTTTGCCTTCCTCGCCAGACGCTCCATGCGCTCCTCAAGCGGCGCATAGCGAGGCGTTCCCGTCTCATCGAGCACCTTCGCCGCAATCGGCACGGCATGAAGGACGCCGTCGAACTCCGGCATACAGACGCTGAAGGACACCTCCATCGGGTCGAGTCCCGCAGGCGACCTTTCCCACTCTTCCTTGGGCGCAAGCACCGTATACGCTTCAAGAAGCGGCACGCCGAGCGCATAGAGGTCTTCGATGCGCGTGCCGCCCGCCTTGATGGAAAACTTCATCGTCGTGATGATGGCGTCGACGACGGTCTCCCCTTCGCAGCAAAAATATCGCTTCATGGCGTCAAAGAGCGTCGGCGATTCCACGCGCTCGTCGCGATAGGAATTGGAAAAGACTGCGACGGCATTGAGTCCCTGCGCCTCTATCGCACGAATCAATGCCGTGTGATAGGTGAAGTCCCCCGCGATCCATTCCGAACGATAGAAGATGACGCCGACCGTCCGCCGGCCGTCACGGCAATGCGCGGCACGATATCCCTCAATGTCCTGACAATCGCCGTGCCAATCGGGATGATATATGCCGTGCCAAGGCAGCGCGCGCGGCGGCTCCGGCTCAGCAAAAAGTCCGAACTTTTTGGCAAGATGCAGCAGGAAGTTTTTCATATTCTCCTCGCCGTCGCAGCGGAAATACTGCCAAGCGAGAGCGATTTCCTCTGCCGAGAAGCCATAGCTGACCTTATCATGCTCGGCATTGTCCACGAGAATCAAATGCGGCGCACGGCTCTTCTGCAAACTGCGCGACGCCTGCTGCAGGAAGGGATTGTCCAGCCCCGTGCCCATCCACAGGAACAGTGTGACATCAGCCTTCTCCTGCGCCTCGCGCCACGAATCCATGCCATCCGCCAGGCGGACGGCAATCGCCAGCGAGGGAACTGCCGACATGCACGCTTCCTGCACGCGATGGACGAGCGCAAAGACGCGCTGAATATTCGTATAGACTGCGATCTTCATTTTGCTGCACCTCTCGTGTTCACTGGTTCATGCATCATCTGCATCCGTTTGCTTCCGAAACTGTCCGAGCCGCACGCTCGACGACGGCACGCACGAGAAGCATCGCAAGGGACTCCATATAGCCTTCCTGCATGAGTACGCCCTCCTGCGTCTTCAGACGAAGCGCTGCCGCCATCTCTTTCAGCAGCTTTTCGGCTGCTTCCCAAGTCTCCCCTTTTTCCAGCAGTCCCCAAAGATGCTCATCATAAAGATGGATGAAGAGCACGCCCAAGGGGAAGAGCGCCGGCACAGCAATCATTTTTTCCAAAGCTGCGATGAATTGCGCCTTAATTAAGGCATCGTCGCCCGCCTCTTCCCTATATCGCTGCCACAGCGCTTCTTCCGTGACGCCGAAGCGGCGCAGGCGGCGCAGCAGGTCGTGCTGCTGCGCGGGCGTAAGACCCGACTGCCTTTTGAGCGCTTCCTTGACTGCCGCCATGACGGCGAGACCGATGAGCTCGCCGAGCTTGGAATGTTTGCCCGCACCCTCGAAGAAGAGCGGCGATTCGCTGTTGGCGACGACGATCGTCTGATCCGTGCCCGAACCCGTGGCAAGTCCCGTGGAATAGCGGCTCGGCGCCATGAGTTCCTGCAGCGCCGCCGTCTTCGCCTCCGTGCAGGTCACGAGAGCACGCGCAAGGATGCCGGGCGGCAGATCGGCGTCGATGACGAGCATGATGTTGATCGTGCCGCATTTCTTCTCCGCCGTCTTGTAGTAAGATGCAGGATCGCCGACGCGCCCGCCGTTCGTTTCCACGCCGCCCGTTACGATCGCCGTCACGGTCAGTTCCTTGTAGCTTCGCGACACGATGGAGGCGTTTTCCATGTGCGCCGCCGTCCCCATGCCCGAGGTCAATTCCGGTGCAAGACCGAGCCGCTCCGCAACGATCTTCATGCTCTCGACGTACGTCGGTGCGAAGGACTCGCAGGGCATTCCCGATCCCTGCGTCATATCGCGGTTGAACACCGCCTCGAAATCCTCATGGTAGCCGCCGTTGTAAAGCGAAGTGCTGAGCACCTTGCGCGGTCCGCTGAAAACCAAAACGATGCTCTTGTCATAGCGATAAGCGACGTCGCCCGTCGTCAGTCTTGCCAATTCCATCTGCTCTTGCCCCTCCATCACGCACCATCACTCTTGCATATCGCGAAAACGCCGCACGACTTCCAATACGCCTTCGGCACAAAGGCGCTCCAGCGTGGCATAGCCCGCATTCATGCGCTGCGCGATCTCAGGCGCCAGTCCCACTTTCGGAAAGCTCTTCTCCGTATCGAGCACGATGCAGTGCGCGTCTCTTCGCGCGATCTCCTCCGCTGCGCGCAGCGCCTCCTCCTTCGCCTTCCCCGACGCAGAAACATTCGTCCTGCCGTCTGTCACGAGCACGAGCACCGTCTCCGCGCCTTCCTTGCGACTGAGCTCATCCATCATCTTGAGCGCGGCGGCAAGTCCCTCCGCGAGCGGCGTTTTGCCGCCCGTCGGCAAAGAACGCAGCGCCTTTTCCGCCAGTTCCACGCTTCGCGTCATCGGCAAGAGCGTCTCGGCGCTCGTGCGGCGAAAGGCGATCAGTCCCACGCGGTCACGCTTTTGGTACGCTTCGCGCAGGAGGGCGAGCGCCGCGCCCTTCACCATCTTCATGCGCTCCTTCGCGCCCATGGATCCGCTCGCATCGACGAGGAAGAGGATGTTCGCAGCGGCACGGCGCGCCCGAATCCACACGCGCAGATCCTCAGCGCGTATGACGACGGCCTGCTCGCCATGCCGCTGCCGCTGATAAGGCGCCGCCGCGCGAAGCGTAGCGGCAAAGGCGAGGTCGATGCGCCGTCCGGTGCGCGGCAGCGATGTGCGCCAAGGACGTCCCGTCGGCACATCAAGCTGCACGATTGCGCGTCTGCCGCTCTTGCCCTTCCTCCCGCACACCGCCTCGCGCAGGAGAGAAAGCCGCGCCATAACCGCTTCTATGGAGTGCGTCTCATCTCTATCTTCGCCGCCCGAATCGCCGTCCGCAGGCGGCGTTTGCGCCTCGCCGGTCTGCGCCGCTTTTTCCTGCGATTCTCCTCTATCATCTTCCTGCTCTTTCGATTCGCCGCCCATCGCATCTCTCATCAAATCATCGTCCGGGCGTTCCTCCTGCGACGCATCATTCGCCTCATCTTCCGACTCTCCCTGCGGCTCAGCTTGCGGTTCCTGCGGCTCTTTCTGCCGTCTGCTTCTTTCTTCGCGCTGCTCCTTTTTTCGGCTCATGCGATGCGCGAGCACGAAGAGAGCCGCCTCCTCGATGTCCTGCGGCATCACATAGATGCGCCCGGCGAACGCCGCCAAGGCGCGTGCCGCTTCCACGAGATAGATTTCGGCACGATTTCCCACGCAAAGGGCGCGTGCGGCATACTGTGCAGCGAGATGCAGGATGGCATGGGAAACCTCCACAGCAGGAAGCATCTCTCGCGCTCGTGACGCCTTCTGCTGCAGCTCGGCTTCCTGCTGCGCATACATGCGGCAGAAAGCTTCCGGCGCACGCTCAAAAGCGAGCACGCGCCGCGCGATCTCAGCACGCTGTTCCGTCTCCTCTATTTCCTCCATCGCCGCGAACATGCCGAAGCTGTCGAGCAGCGCGGGCGAAAGCACGCCTTCTGCGGGATCCATCGTCCCGACAGGCAGACAGCTTATCTCCTCGACTGCCGATACGCCGTCGCGCTCCAAGGAAAACATCCCCGCCGACGCGCTCTCTAAGACAGACTTC
>CAJPRR010000076.1 GCA_905373085.1 uncultured Selenomonas sp. | reverse complement strand
TGCCGTTCTGCGTGTTCTGGTTGTCCTGATCGAGCGAACGGATCTGGACGCGCATGCGCTCGGAAATCGCATAGCCCGAAGCGTCATCAACAGCGCCGTTGATCTTCATGCCGGACGAAACCTGCTTGAGGCTCGTCGAAAGCGCGCTCTGATTCTTGTTCAACGTGTTCAGCGTGTTGACCGCCATCATGTTGTTCTTAACTACCAATGCCATTTGTCTTTTCCTCCCTGGTTGTTCCTAGTTTTCCTTCTGCCGGGCATCCTTGTCCGGTGCTTGCGACGGCTCTCGCCGTCCGTGCGCCTTGCGGCGCAAATAAGCAAAACAGGCGTTTTCCGTCTTTGCTGCATGCCGCCGCTAGCTAGCTTCATGCAGCGGGTCGATCGGAGCCCCGCCTGGTTGCTGACACTTTTTTGAGCGGCAAGCATTTCTTGCCTTTGCTCAATTAGTTTATCGGCGGGACGCGCCATTTCCTTAAGCGTTTTTTGAAACTTTTTTCCCGCCGGCAATTTTTTCTTGCGACGCACCGCTGAAACAAGTTCCGTCGTCGCCCCGAGCGTTTCCTTACATCTCGCGATTCACGAGATGACCGTTGGGGTCGAAGCCCCTGACCTCGTAGTCGAGCACGGTTTCGTGCTGCGTGCGCGACTTGTTCAGCCAGACCTTCGTGTTGTAGATGATCTGCATCTCGATGGGTTTGAGTTCTTCGACGAGAGAGCGCCCTTCCTGCGTCACGCGGAAGGCCTCGATGCTGCATGCTTCCATCTGCCCGAAGACCTTGGCTCTCTGCGCTTCGATGTCTAAGAAGCGGTCGACGTCGTCCTCTTTGAGGAACTTCAGCATCTCGCGCGAAAGCTCCAAGTACAGCCGCCAAAGCTCCTCGGGCGTGCGCCGCTCCATCATGCGCCCTCTGCCGGCGGCGTCGTCGAGATCTCAGGCATGGGCGGCGCCGCGCTTTCCAAGCTCTCGCCCGATTTTTCGGCGCGCGCCTTCTTCATCGCCTGCGCCCAAGCGTCGCGCAGCTCGCGGATGATGCCCGCCGCCTCGTCGATCTTCGCCGTGTCGCTCGCCAGATTGCCCTGCACGAGGCAGTCGTAGACGTAGTTGTACAGCGGCAGGAGCTGATGCGAGATCTCATAGTTGAAGTCGAGCGTCACGCGAAATTCCGTGATGATCTTCTCCGCCTTGATGATCGAGTTGTTCGCCGACTCGTAGTCCTTCTTCTCCAGAGCCTCCTTGCCTTCCGACATGAAGCGCAGGGCGCCGTTGTAGAGCATGAGCGTCAGGGCTTCGGGCGTCGCCGTCATGATCTGCTGCCTCTTATATGCTTCCGCTGCTGCATTTACCATTCGTTTTCCCCCTGCCTTCCCCTGTCACTTCGCGCCGAAAATCGAGCTGTATGTGCTGTTCATGCGCTGCAGCGCCGATTCCATCGCGTCGTACTTCTTGTAGAGCTGATTCTGGAAGTCGTCCATGAGATGCTTGAAGTTCTTCATCTTCTGCTTCTGCGAGCGGATCAGATTGCCGAGCGTCGACGCATCGTCCCAATCGGACTTCGTGCCCGCTTCCTTGCTGATCTCCTTGAGGCTGTCCAAGGCGACCTTCGACAGGCGCATCGAGACGCCGGAGTTCTTGAAGTCGTCCTTCTCGTCCAGCGAACCGAAGACGCGGTAGACGGAGTCGGGGTCTTCCGCCAGCGCCTTCTTGAGCTTGTCCTCGTCCAGCGTCAGATGACCGTGGTTGTTGCCGACCTTCGTCGTGATGCCGAGCGAGGATGCGGAATTGTACTTCGACTCGGCGGACGCGACGGGCGTCGCGACGGCTTCTCTCATCTTGCTGATGAGCCTGCCGAGGTAGGTGTTGTGGTAGAGGAGTCCGCCCTTCGCCTTCTCGTTCCAGCGCTTGACCTGCTCTTCCGACATGCCCTTTTCCTGCTCTTTCGTCAGCGGGTCGTAGTCCTTGTCGTGCTGCGTGTTGTATTCCTTCTGCAGCTCGTCCAAGAGCTTGTTGTAGCTCTCGACGAATTTCTTGACCCTGTCGACGACGGCGTCGACATTCTGCGAGACGGAGACCGTGACCGTCTGTCCGGGCTGCGTCTTGTTGAGGAAGTTGTAGGTGACGCCGCCCGCGACGAGACGGTTCTCATCGACGACGTACTCCCTGCCGTCGACCTTTACCTTGCCCGCCGTGCCGCCGAACTTCTGCTCCGTTCCCTGCACGAAAGAGGGCAGGTTCGTCAGGGTGTTCGTAGACTGGTCGAACTTCGCGAGGTGCAAATTGTTCACGAGCTGCGTCGAGCCTTTGTCGAGCGTCTTGACGCTGATGACGTTGGCGGCGCCGCCGCTCTTGTTGTAGATGCTGAAAGAACCCGTCGCCGCATCGTAGCTCGCGTTGAAGTTCGCCTTGTGCGCGACGTCCTTCGGCCCTTTCGGCGGACGCTTGGCATTCTGTATGCTGCTCGCGAGGTCGTTCAGCGTCTTCTTGTTTTCCACGAGATCCTTGAACGTATACTTGACGTGATAGATGTCGTCGGCGGACGCCGGATCCTTGTCCGCGAGATCCATCTCAATCGCCGTGTCGCCTTCATTGACGACGGCGTCCGTGCCGTCCGCATAGTAGACGTGATACTGCTTCACGCCGCCGGGGCCGAGCGTCGTCAGCTTGTCGATCCGCTTGAAAGCGATGTCGGCAAGCTCGTTCGACTTCGCCTTGTCCGGGTTGTCCGAGGAGCGCGTGATCGGCGCGTTCGACACGAAGTAGGCGTTCGACGCGAGCTTCTCGACCGTGACCGTATGGCTCATGACGGCCGCCGCGCCGTTCGCATTGACCGTGACTGTCTTGTCGTCCGAGCTTGACGCGCTCTTCGCCGCCATGTCGGACTGCTTCTTGTATTTCGTAAGCTCGGAAAGATTGTACGTGTTGACCTTGTTGTAAAGCTCGTTGAGCGCGGTCTTCGTGTACTCGTTCGTCATCTCGCGCTTGTACATCTTGTCGTATTGGTTCTGCTTGCCCTTCATGCCCATCTTGACGAGGGACTCTACGTCAAGTCCCGAGCCGGAAAGGCCGTAAATTCCGTTTACACCCATGATTCTTCCTCCTTAGGCCGGCTGATCCAGGAACGTGCCCAGCCATTCGCGCGTCTTTTCCATGCCCTTGATCATGTACTCGGGCGGCATCTCCTTGATGAGCTTGCCCGTCTTCTTTTCAAGCATGCGCACGCTCATGACGTCGACTTCCTTGTGGTACTCGAAGGCGATGTTGCAGTTCATGCGGCTCATGATGCGGTTGATCTCCTTCATGAGGTACGTCATCTGCGACTCGTCGACCGGCTTGTCCTTGCCGGATTTTTCCTTGCGCTCTTGCTCTGCCGCCTCGCTCTTCGTCTTCGCCGCCTCGCCGATCTCCCGCGCCTGCAGCTGCGTGCTCAGATGCTCGTCGACGACGGCGGCGGGCGAAGCATCAACAGCAGGGCTGCTCGCCGCAGGGTTCTCCACGCCCGTCGCCGCTGCCTGCCGTCCGCTGTCTGCGGGCGCAGCATGAGCGGGCGCCGGGCTTCCCCCCACGGCAAGATCGGCCATCTGCATGACGGCCGCCGCGCCGAGCGCGTCCTGAATCTTGCTTGTCATGATTTCTCCCTCCATAGATAAAATATATGCAATCCCTTGTTTGCCGGGCGCTTCCTGCGCGAGGCAGCACAGGAGCTTCCTGCTCCTGCAAGGAACGACTTGCTAAAGTCTTGCCCCGGACGAGGCTCTTCACTCCGCCCCGGGCAGCGCGCCGCTGAGATCGATGTCGGCGGGCGCTGCCGCCTGCTTGTTCTCGTCCTGTATGGCGCGATATATCTCGCCGCGATAGATCTTGACCTCGCGCGGCGCTTCGATGGCGATGCGGACGTTGTCCCCCTGCACTTCCACGACATGAACGACGACGTCGTCGCCGATCATGATCTGTTGGCGCGGCTTGCGCGTCAATACCAGCATTCAGTTCGCCTCCCGCTCGCTTTCCTTCTTTTCTTCCGTCTGCTCCTTCTTGGAAAACAGTTTGTGCTTCGTGCGGTAGTCGCTCTTGTCGAGGACGACCTGGCATCCCTCGTTCGTGCGGCTGTTGATGACGACGGGCGCGAGAAGGTTCGCTGTCATCTCGCGAATGTCGCTGCCCGGGATCGTCAGGAGCACGTAGAGCAGAAGGTCTTCCTGGCTCTCCAAGGCGAGGCTTTCGAGCACATCGTCCTCCAAGCGGAACTCGTAGTCAGGGAAGAAAAGGAACGGGATCGTCATCAGGAAGGCGAGGTCGGGCGTCGCCGCCGACTGCAGGAAGACGTACGGGCTTTCCTCGTCGTACGGAACGATGATGAATTCATGCTCGTCCTCGAAGGCCGGAAGGCCTGCGGCAAAATGAACGATCTTGCCCTCATCTTCCTCGATTTCTCCAAAACGTGTCGTCGTGATCTTTCTCATGCTCTTCTCCCCTATGCGTATACATCATAATGGCCGATGGATGTCCACATGTGAATGGATCCTTCCACCTTCATGTGATAGTCGATGCCGCCCGGCTCATAGTCGTATGTGGCGAACGGATCGGAGCGTATGTCGATCGAGTGCTCGCCGACATCGGGCGATCCTTTGATCTCGGCCGGATACACGGTGATCTTCGGACGCGGGATGGGCCTCAGCTCGATCTCCTTCTGCTCCTTGATTCCGGCTTCGATCCTGCCCTTCGCCTGCTTTTGGAAAAAGTCGGCATTCGGCTTCGCCGCACCGTCGATTGCCTGCCAAGCCTCCGATGAGCGGCGGCTCGTGCCGCTTTTCACGCCCGCAAGACCCGCATTCTTGAAGTCCGCGCAGAGGTCGGCGTCCTTGCGGAAGCCGTATGCCTTGCGGCTCTCGTAACTGTCGATGTCGATGCGCACCTGCGTCGCGCCGAGGTTCGCGCTCGCCTCGCGCCGCGTCCCTCGCATCTGCGTCGGCGTCATGCTCGTCTGAAGCCGGAAGGAGCGCGTCTGCCAGCCGAGCATGGGCAGGGTATGGCGCACGTTGAGATACGTCATATTGGAAAGCATCGCGCCCCTCCTTTCTGCAGCCTTGCTTTCGCTTCCTTACCTCAAGTAGTCGGTCAAGGTCGGCGGCAGGATGCGCGAGCCAACGGAAAGTGACATGTTGTAGATCGCCGACGCCTGCATGAGCTGGACGGCGAGCTTCGCGACGTCCGTGCTGTTCGTGTCGGAGATGTCCTGCTTGATGGAAACGGCGTAGTCGTCGAGGATGTCCGCCATGCCCTTGTAGACGTTGTGCCGCGCCGCGATATGATCCTGCGCGATGACGACGTTGTTGTGCGACTCGTCGGCGAGCGTCACGCCGTCAGAAATCAGCCAGTTGACGTCGGAGGAGTCGACCTTCGCCGCCACGGTCAGCATGTCGTTGAGCGCCGCCGTGCCCGAGCGCGTGTTGCCCGAGTTCTCATCGTCGAAGATGTCCGTGCCGAAGATGTCGCCCGCCGTAGCGTTGACGGTGTCGGCGGTCGGCTCGACGGCGCCGTTCTTCTTGACCATGGAGATCTGCTTGAAATCGCCCTGGTACTTGACGATCTGCTGGTCGACGGTCTTGAGCTTCAAGTTGACCGTCTGACCGTTCACCGTGATGCTCTTCGTCCAGCCCGCGCCCTGTCCGGCACCCGCCGGCGGCGTCGTCGAGGCGTCCTTGATCTGCCCCGTGTTG
Organism: uncultured Selenomonas sp.; assembly: GCA_905373085.1. Taxonomy (GTDB): domain Bacteria; phylum Bacillota; class Negativicutes; order Selenomonadales; family Selenomonadaceae; genus Selenomonas. The sequence continues at coordinate 5,033 of CAJPRR010000076.1, read as the reverse complement.
AGGAAGTTGTCCGCCACGTTGAAGGCTCCCACATTGCCCGCGCGGTCAGCCGCCGGATTGACCTCCGCCTGTCCCGCCGCGACCTTCTTCTTGTAGCCGTCCTTCATGAAGTCGTAGGAGTAGACGTCGCCCGTCTTCGTGTCGAGATAGTACTCGTTCTTGTCGTCGCCCTGGAGCGTGATCATCTGCTTCATGCGGCCCGATACGTTCGTCTTGCTGAAGAACTTCGACTGCTGATCGTCGAGCGTCTTGGGGATGCCGCGCGCGACCTTCTTCTCCGAGAGAAGGAACGGCTGCGTGAGGTCGGACTGTCCCGAGAAGATGTAGCGATCGCCCTGCTGCGAGTTGCCGAGGGAGACGATCTCATGCAGCTTCGCCGTCATCTCCTTGGCGATCGCCGCCATGTCCGTCTGCTGATGCGGCGACTGCGCCGCCTGGATCGTCTTCTCCTTCAGTGTCTTGAAGATGTCCGCCATGCCCGATACGGCGCCGTCCGTGCGCTGCATCCAAGACTTGCCCGCTTCGACGTTCTTCTTGTACTGCTCGTTCTCGTTCTGCTCCGTGCCGTAGCGCAGCCAGTTCGAGTAGCGCACGGGGTCGTCCGACGGGCGGTGCAGCGACTGTCCGTCCGACTGCTCCATGAGCCTTGCCTGCTCCTCCGCAGCTGTGTTGAGCTGCTTCTGATAGCGCGAAACCATGTGCAAGCTGCCGATTCTCATCTATTTCACCTTACCTTCCCACCATGCCCGTGTTGTTCACGAGACGGTCGAGCATTTCGTCCATCGTCGTCATGCAGCGTGCGCACGCGCTGTAGCCCTGCTGGAACTTGATCATGTTGGAAAGCTCCTCGTTCCAGTTGACGCCTGAGACCGACGTGCGCCACGCCTCGATCTGCGTCATCACGTCCTCCTGGAACTTGACCTTCGTGTCCATGGCGTTCGAGTCGATGCCGAGCGCACTCGTCACCGAGTTGTAATAGTTGTTGAGCGAGACCGTGCCCGTCGGGCGGTGCTCCGTCGGGCTGCCCGCCGTCGGGTTCTTGTAGATGGTCAGCCCCGTGTCCTTCTGCTCCATGTTGAAGATGTTCGTCAAAAGGACGGCGTTGCTGCCGTCCGCCGTGCCGTTCATGTCGCTCGTCTTGTGGACGACGGTGCCCGTGCCCGTGATGTTCGGCGGAACGGTCGAATTGCTGTAGCTGAAATTCTGCACGTAGGAGTTCTTCGCGTCACTGTTGTCGCCGAAGCCTCGCGCCGCGACCTTCAGCTCGCCGTTCTGCGCCGTAAGTTCGGCGCTGACCTTCATCGCCTTGATGATCTCAAGCCCCTGCAGTTCCTGCGTGTCGCCGGCCGTCGTGGAAAGCGTTGTCGTGTGCGTCGTCACGGGCGGCGAACCGGCCGTCGTCGACGCCGTGCCCGTCACCTTCGCTGCGAGCAGCGACTGGCGTTCCTTGTCCCAGACGTAATACTTGTCGTTTCTGCCAAAGAAGTTGAGATTCGACGTCTTGTCCTTGTCGATGCCTGCGCCCGCACGGTGCTGGTCGTTGAACTGCGTCATGAACGTCGCCGCGATGTTCGCGAGCTTGTCCATGTACGCCTTGTCCTCCTTGATGGAGTCGACGGCGGCCTGCAGCGAGCCGTTGCCCGGGGTGAAGAGCGTGTTCGTGTCCTTGAAAACAAGCGAGTAGTCGTTGACCCCGTAGCGCTTATTTTCAATGGGGCCGTCCATCTTGAGTTCGAGGCGCGAGATGCCGTTGACGATGGACGCGCCGCCCGCGACGACCTGGTACATGCCATTGTCCATCTCGTAGACGTGCAGGCTCATGTAGCCCGACAGCTTGTCGACGAGGAGGGCGCGCTTGTCCCTGAGGTCGTTCGCCATCGCGCCGTTCGCCTCGGCGAGCGAGATGTTCTTATTGAGCTCGACGATCTTCTGCGTGATTTCGTTGACGTCCTTGACCTGCGTGTCCATCTCGCGATAGACGAGATCGAGCTGCTTCTGCACGTTCTGCGCCGATTCTTCGAGCCGGTCGGCAAACTGCTTGCCCGCCTCGATGACGGAGACGCGCTTCGCGGGATCGCTCGCGTAGACGCTGAGGTCGTTCCACGCGCTGTAGAACTTGTGCATCGAGTTCTGCAGCCCCTTGGTCTTGGAATCGTTGAAGACCGCCTCGATCTTGTCGTAGTTCTTCTGGCGGTACTTCGCGTAGGACTCTGTAGCTTCTTCCTGCCAATACTGCTTGTCCGCGAAAAAATCGCGGGCTCTCGTCAGCGACTCCGAATCGACGCCGGTGCCGACGAAAAGTCCGCCAAACATGCCGCTGTGCTCCAGCGGCCGCGTAGCTGCAGGATTCACGCGCTGGCGCGAATAGCCTTCCGTGTTCGCGTTCGTGATGTTGTGCCCCACCGTATCGAGGGACAGCTGATTGTTGTAGATGCCGCGAACCATTGTGTTCAGTCCGGAAAATGTCGATCGCATTTCTTCACCCTTTTCCTTCAGAGGCGCCGCCTCGCTCCTGCGAATCCGTGCTTCCTCAATAATCTATCCCCTCAGACGCTCGCGTCGAACACCTTCGTGTCCGCGCCCGTCCGCTTCTTTCCCTTCTTCATGTCCTTCGCCGTGTACGTCGCCTCCGCAGGCGTTCCCGCCATCACGTTGATGTTGAAGAGGATGAACTGCATGTGACGGTCGAGCAGGGCGCCGTTCATGGCGACGGCTTCTCGCATCTCGCGCATGAGGCCGTCCGCCTCCTGCAGAAGCTGCCTTGCAGTCGTGCGCTCCTCGGACAGAGCCGTGCGCGAGAGGAGTTCAGCGAGGTTCTTCGTCGCCGTTCCCTTGAGGAGGAGCGACTGCCGCTTCTCAATTCGCCGCAGCCCGATGAGCAGGACTTCGATCGCCTTCGTCTCCTTGCTCATCGAATCGCCCGAACCGTCGCAAAGAGCCTGACGCTGACGCTCTGTCGCAAGGAGAAGGCTCCGGCACAAGTCGATCTGCTGCCTGAGCAGCTTGATGATTTCTCCCATAGCCTCACGCCTTGAAATCGAAGCGCCGCTCGCGCGTCACGCTTTCCTTGCCGCCCGCCCCGTAGGACGCACCCGCCGCCGTGCCGCCGATGCGGTTGAGGTTCGCCGTCACTGCGGCGAGCGCGCCTTCGGCAAGCAGCGTATTCCTCTCGCCCAAGCGCTCGACCTCCTTCATGCGCCGGTCAAGCTCCTCGTGCAGCGTTTCAAGCTCCTGCACGAGCCGCCCGTCCGGACAGCGTGCCAGAAGCTCGCGCAGCTTCATCGTCGGCTCTATGCCCGCTTCCCTCTCCGCAAGGGCGCGAAGAGCCGCCTTGCGGCGCGTCTCAAGCCGCTCGATCTCCGCCGCGAACTTTTCCTCTTCCTTCACGACGCGCTCGATCGCCTTGAGATCCATCGCGGCCAGCGCCTTGTGCTTCTCCCCGCTGACTTTCGCAAGCTCCGCATAGCACGAAGAGAGTGCGCTCATGATTTCCTTCATTTCACGCCACATAATCATCCTCCTCGCGGCGGCATGTCAAACAAGGCTCGCTCAAATGCGTTGGTCGAGCATCTTCGCGGCTATGTCGCGGCCTGCGACATAGTAATCGCCTGCGGCGATGCGCCCTGCATAAAGGCCGACCTTGTCCTCTCGAACCTTATCGTTATCCGCCTTCAAGCGGTTGAGAATCTCGCCGAACGTCCTGCCTTCCTCGGAAAGCACAACAGCGTCCTTGCGCGGCGTTTCCGGCTGACTCCGATCCTGCGCCTGCACGGCGGAAAAAGCCTCGTTCGCCGCATAGACATTGTAAAGGGACTGCACGCGCCCCTGCACCTGGATGGACATCGCACCTCACCACCTTTCTTTTTATGGACGGAGACGGAGCATCCTCACTCACATACCCGTCTTTCATGAGTAGTATCGGAAAAAGATTCTTTCAGCTTAAGCTTCCCTCCATGAGAAGTTTCTGCAAAAAGCGGCGCAAACGCGCTCCTCCTCCCCGCGCTCAACCGATGCGATCCGCCCCGGCCTTGAAGTCGCGCATGCAGCCCGCGCAGTAGCGTCCGCGCGTGATCAGCGTGCCGCAGCTCTCGCACGGATAGCGGATCTCCGTGTCCGCCTGCAGGAGGCGGGAGTCGTGAATCATGCGCAGGATCTCCTTCGGCTCGGCTCCTGTTCCTGCTGCAATCTCGTCGAGCGTCGTCACCTCCGGATGTGCATTCACATAGCGGATGATGCGCTCCTCCTCCTCGCGCTGCTTCTCGAAACAGTCGGCGCACAGCCTCTGCTTCGGCTGCGCGAGAAAGAGCTTGCCGCACGCAGGGCAATTCTTCAGGTTTCCGTTCATTCCGTATCTCTCCTCGTAAAAAGTCTCCAAAACATAAGCGCTCAATGTATCTATCGTCTCGAACGCCTCTATTCCTAAGGGAAGATCCAAGAATTACTGCGAAATTCCGAGAAGCCAAGCCGAAGGCGCAGGCTGATTGGCAAACTTTCCTTGATGGCGGCACACTTCTGTCCACGAAGCAGACGTTTGTGCGTGTAGTTTTCCAAGGGCTTCCCATCGTTCGGCAGATGCTTCCCTCCAGAAAGCAAAAAGGGACTGCACCCAAGGCAAAAGCCCGGGCGCAGCCCCGAAAGCGCGGATAAAGCGAAGCTGTCCATTCCGCTGCAGCTTCCCTGCAAATTCATTCAAAGCGCTCCTGCCACTCCTTTTCTCTGAAGCCGACGAGCACGAAGTCGACGGCGACGAGAAGCGGACGCTTGACAAGCATTCCGTCGGAAGCGAGCAAGTCATACTGCTCGGCCTCACTCAGCGTGGACAATTTATCCTTAAGTCCAAGTTCCTTGTACTTCAAGCCGCTCGTGTTGAAGAAGCGTTTCAGCGGCAGGCCGCTCTTCGCGTGCCAGGCACGCAGTTCGTCGGCCGTCGGCCTCTCCTCCTTGATGTCGCGCTCCTCGACTGCAGCGCCGCGCTCTTCAAGCCAGCGCCGCGCCTTTTGGCATGTCGTGCAGCGCGGATAGCATACGAAAAG
>CAJPRR010000075.1 GCA_905373085.1 uncultured Selenomonas sp. | reverse complement strand
AGCCGAAGCCGATCTTCGTCTTGATCTTGATGAAGGACGGCCGCTTCTTGTCCGCTTTCGCCTCTTCGATCGCCTTGCCGATGGCGGCGAGATCCGTGCCGTCCTCGACCGTGAGCGTCTGGAAGCCGAAGGCCGCCATGCGCTTTTCCACGTCTTCGGTAAAGGCGAGGTCGGTGCCGCCCTCGATGGAAATGTTGTTGCTGTCGTAGAGCACGATGAGCTTGTCGAGGGCGAGCGTGCCCGCGAGCGAGAAGACTTCGGAGGAGATGCCCTCCATCATGCAGCCGTCGCCGCCGAGAGCGAAGGTATAGTGATCGACGATGGGGAAATCCGGCTTGTTGAAGACGGAGGCGAGGTGCGCTTCGGCAATCGCCATGCCGACCGCCATGCCCATGCCGGCGCCCAGCGGTCCCGTCGTGGCTTCCACGCCCTTCGTATGACGGTACTCGGGATGGCCGGGCGTCAAGGAGCCGTCCTGGCGGAAGTTCTTGAGGTCGTCGAGCGTCAGCCCGTAGCCGAAGAGGTGCAGCAGGGAATAGAGCATGGCGGAGCCGTGCCCGGCGGAGAGGATGAAGCGGTCGCGGTTCGCCCAGTTTGGATTCTTGCCGTTGTGCTTCATGTGGTGCGCCCAGAGTTCGTAAGCAATCGGGGCTGCGCCGAGCGGCAGGCCCGGATGGCCGGAGTTCGCCTTCTGCACGGCGTCCGCCGAAAGTGCGCGGATCGCATTCACGCAGGTGGTGTCAATATTGCCCATAGATTTCTCCTCCTTGAAATCGTCGTTTGTTGACTTCTTTCATCATACATGATTTATCTGAAAATGTATAGCGCGAGAGGAAAGTTTTGCAGAAAGTCGTGCTGCAAGATACTGCGTCAGCGCTTGTTGAGAAGCGCGATGGAGAGCAATATGAGGGCGACGCCGATCGATTCGGTGAGGCCGAAGGGGACGGCGAGCAGCACAGTGGAGAGGAGTACGGCGGACAAAGGCTCGATGGAACTCAGGATGCCGACGGCACTTGGCCGGATGTATTTGAGGCTTTCGAGATATGACCAAAAGGCGATGACCGTACCGAAGAGGACGACATAGATGAATACGGCGACGGAGGCGGCGTCCAAGACGCCGGCGAAGTTCCATGGTGCGCGAGCGGGCATGAGCAGGAAGCCTCCGAGGAGCATCGCCCAGCCGATGATGAGAGGCGAGCGGAAATTGTCCAGCAGCCATTTGGGTTGTATGGTGTAGATGGCAGCGCAGAAAGCGGAAGCGACGCCCCAGAAGAGAGCGATGGGCGGGATGGCGAGAGCCGAGAGACTGCCGCGCGTCAAGATGAGGAACGTGCCGACGAAGGCGAGCAGCACGCAGCCGCTCTCGCGCAGCGACGGCAGGCTGCGGCTCTTCAGAGAGAGCCAGAGGACGACGATGATCGGCATCAGGTACTGCAGGACGCTCGCCGCTGCCGCGTTGCCGTGCTCGATGGAAGAAAAGTACGTGTACTGCACGCCGAGCATGCCGAAGAGGCTGAAGAAGAGGAGCCGCTTCGCCGCCGTGCGGTTTCGCCAAACGGAGAAGATGCTCTCGCGGTTCCTTGCCGCATCGAGCAGCAGAAGCACTATGCCTGCGAGCGTCATGCGCATCATGACGAGCCATTCGGTGGAAAATCCTTTTTGCTGCAGCAGGAACTGTGCGGCGACGCCCGAGCCGCCCCAGAGCAGTGCCCCGAGCGCCACGAGCGCGACGCCTTTTTTCGATGGATTCATGGTATTGCTCCTTGTCTTTCGTTTCGTCTCTGACTATAGCATTTTTGGGGGCAAAAGAAAAGGGAGCAGAAGCGTAGGTTTTTAGGAAGCTGGGAAGGCAGATGAAATGATGCCGTGAAGCCAGGAAGCGGAAAGTTTATGCGCGACTGCTCATGCCGATGGGATGAATTTGACCGGCCGATATGATATAATGGAAGCGCAATATTGGATGCGGGGCAAGGGGAGGCATCCAAACATTCTTGTCATTCAAGAAAGGGAGGATTCGCATGAAACTCGTGATCACAGAGCCGCTGGGAATTTCGGAAGCGCAGGCGGAGGTGCTGAAAAAGGAGTATCTGCCCCAAGACCTTGAGATGGTCTACTGCAATACGCCGCCGCAGAACGATGCGGAAAAGGCGGCGCGCGCCAAGGGGGCGGAACTCGTCATGCTCGCGAACATGCCGTTCAAGGAAAACGTCCTGCAGGAGCTTTCGGCTGTCAAGTTCCTGAGCGTCGCCTTCACGGGCGTCGACCATGTGGCGATGGACTATTGCAAGGCGCATGACATCGTCGTTTCCAACTGCTCGGGCTACGCCAATGAGGCGGTCAGCGAGCTTGCCATCGGCCTAGCAATCGGACTCTACCGCAAAATGCTTGCTGCAGATGAGGCGGTGCGTGCGGGCAAGACGCGCGCCGGGCTTCTTGGCATCGAGCTTTCGGGCAAGAAGTTCGGCGTCGTCGGCGCTGGCGTCATCGGCAGGCGCACGATCGCGCTCGCGCAGGCGTTCGGCTGCGAGGTGTACTACTACAACCGCAGGGAAGCGAAGATCGACGGGGCGAAGTATGTGAGTCTCGACGAGCTGATGGAAGTCTCGGACATCGTTTCGCTGCATGTGCCGCTGACGGCGGAGACGAAGGGTCTGATCGGCGAGAAAGAGATCGCCAAGATGAAGAAGACGGCGATCCTCATCAACACGGCGCGCGGTCCCGTCGTCGACAGCAAGGCTCTGGCAGACGCCCTCAAGGAAGGCCGCATCGCGGGTGCGGGCATCGACGTCTTCGAGGGCGAGCCGCCGATCGCGGGCGATCATCCGCTGCTTCATGCGCCGAACGTCATCCTCGCGCCGCACGTCGGCTTTGCGACGCAGGAGGCGATGGAAAAGCGTGCCGTCATCGCCTTCAAGAATGTGCAGGCGTACCTTGCGGGCAAGCCGCAGAACGTGATGTAAGGGCGCAGATTTTTAGCAGATTTTTATAGGAAGCGTGCAGAAGCTATGGCTCCTTTGTTGCCATAGCTTCTGTTTTGACGGATGGGGTGAAGCGTTGAAGTACGGGCCGTTCATGGCGGCGCTCCGCAAGGGAGAGCCGAAGCATGTCTACCTGCTCGCGGGCGAGGAGCATTACTATATCGAGAAGGCGAAGGCGGCGATCTTGGAGAGCCTCTTTCCCGCGGGCGAGGGGCTGCGGGACGCTCTGGAAGAAGCCGCGCCCGACATGGACGCCGACGCGCTCATCGGCCTCTTGGAAACGGTGCCGTTCTTCGTGTCCAAGCATGTCGTGCTCGTGCAGGACAGTCCTCTTTTTCGCGAGAAGAAGCGGACGGCAGCGGACGGTGAGGAGGCGGGGGCAGCGAAAGGGAAGAAGGGCGGCGCGGACAAGAAGGAAGAGCGCCTGCTGCATCTTCTTGCCGACATGCCCGACTACGCCTATGTGATCTTCCTCTGCGCGGGCAAGGCGGACAAGCGGCGCAAGGCGTACAAGGCGGTTGAGGCGGCGGGCGCGGCGCTCGACGCCGACGCCGTGCGCCCGTGGGAGATCGGCGACTGGCTCGCGGGAAAGCTCGCCGAGATTCACAGGGAGTTTGATCGCGAAGCGCATGCGTACTTCATGGGCGCCGTCTCCATGATGCATGAAGTCTCGCTCTCGTATCTCGACAAGGAGTTTGAAAAGCTCGCGCTCTATACCGCGGAGAAGCGCATCGGCAGGGCGGAGCTTGCCGCTGTGTTCTCAGGGCTGCCCGAGGTGTCGTCGTTTGCGATGCTGGACGCCGTGAGCGAGAAGGACGTGAAGAAGGCTCTGACGCTCCTGCGCCGCCAGACGGCGGACGGCGTGTATGCGCCTGTGCTGCTTGCCCTGATGGTGCGCCATGTGCGCCAGTTGTGGCAGGCGAAGCTCCTTCTGGCGCAAGGCGTGCGCGGCAAGGCTTTAGGCCCTTCGATGAAGCTTAATCCCTTCATCGCGGAGAAGCTGGGACGCGCGAGCATGAAGTTCTCCGAGCCTGTTTTGAAGCGGGCGATGCTCTCGCTCATCGACGCCGACTATTTGCTCAAGACGGGGCGGGGCGGCGCGGAATTGTTGGAAGATGCCGTGATCTCGCTGTGCCGTTGATATGGAAAAGCCGTCCCGTGCGCAGGGCGGCTTTTCCTATGTGCGTCATAGGATGAGTTCGTCGATGTTTCCTCCGGCCCGATGAATTGCAATGTGTGAGCGTCTGCTTGTCCCTTTTGACAAGCCTTCATTCGTGTTATAGAATCAAGGGGAAACTTTTGCGTGCTTCAATCTGATCCTGACATCTTGAAAGGGGCGATGGGAAAATGCGGTTTCCTCCTCGATGGTTGGCGATGTTCTTTTTCGGGCTTTTTCTTGTCTTGCCGATGGCGGCAGAGGCGCAGGGCGCTTTGGCGTCTGAGGACTTCACCGTCAAGGGTATAGCGCTCGGCGACTCGGAGGAGAAGATGCTCGCGGCTTTCGGCAAGCCGGATTTTGACAAGGAGCGCATGGTCTGGGACATCCACATGCGTTACTATGCATTCCCGCATGGCTACGAGGTCGGCGTCGCCGTCGATACGGGAAAGGTCGCGGACATGCTCGTCAAGAGCAAGGACTATACGGCGCGTGCAGGCGTGCGCTACGGCGCGACTGCGTACAAGATTCGCACGACGTTTGGCGAGAAGGAGCGCACGTTTCTTGACGGCAGCGTCTGCTATGTCTACGAAAATCCGCAAGATCAGCGCCAGCGGCTCATCCTCAGCGTTGATGCGACGGACGGCAGCCTCTGTTCGTGGCGCTTGACGAGCCTGCCGCTGACGGAGGAAGAGGCGGACGCTCTGACGGACGAGGAGCGAAGCGAATGGGAGAACACGGATCTCCATGCGCTTTCTATGGAAGGCAGGGATATTGATATGAATGCCCTGGCAAAAGATAAGATGCCGACGCTTCGCTGGGAAGGCCACGAAAGGGAGGCGTCTTGATGCTCCATCTGAGGAGTTTGACATTGAAGGGCCGTGTTTTCCGCTATCTCGGCATCTTGCTCGGCTGTCTCATCAGCAGTTCGTCGATCAACCTCTTCGTCGTGCCCGCGCACCTCTTGTCGGGCGGCATTGCGGGCATTGCGATGATCTTCTACTATCTTTTCTCGCTTCCCATCGGCGTGCAGATGTTTCTCTACAATCTGCCGCTTCTCGCGGCGGCGTACAAGACGCTCGGGCGCGAGTACACGCTCGACATCGCCTTTGGCACGATTCTCTTTTCTTTCTGCGTCGATGCAACGCGCTTCCTGAATGCCTATGCGCCCGTGCCCGATACGATGCTCGCGGCGATCTTCGGCGGCGTGCTGAATGGCATTGGCTATGGCATCATCTTCCGCATGAACGGCAGTTCGGGCGGCTTCGACATCGTCGCCGCCATCGTGAAGAAGTATTACTCTTTGAACATGGGCAGCGTGATCTTTGCCTTCAACTGCGTCATCATGCTCTTGGCCGCCGCGCTCTTCGGCGTCATGCCCGCGCTCTACACGCTCATCTGCATGTTCATGAATTCTGCCGTGACGGATCGGGTCGTCGCGGGCTTCAACAGCCGCAAGGTCGTGCTCATCATCTCCGACCATGTGCAGCCGATTTCGGAGGCGATCATCTGCGAGGTCGGGCGCGGCGTGACGTTTTTGCACGGGCAGGGCGCGTTTACGCGCAAGGAGCGCAACGTGCTCTTTCTCGTCTGCTCGCTCACGCAGATCAGCAAGGTCAAGCTCATCGCAAATCTCATCGACAAGAACGCCTTCATGATCGTTCTTTCGGCGAACGAGGTCATGGGCAGGGGCTTCACGATGCCCGGAATGCATCTGAAGGCGATGCTCAAGGAACGAAGCAAGAGGATTTTTTGACTTATGGGCGATTGTCTGCTAGAATCATTAGGATAGATGTTCAATACTTTCGGAGGGACGCCGCAAGGCGCTCTCTATCATCAGTCTGCGCCGCGAAGGCGGCTGCGGGAACGAGGAGTGATACGGATTGCTCGGATTCATCAAGCGATTCCTGGGAGATAACAACGATAAGGAAATCAAGCGGATGCGCGGCATCGTCGACGTCATCAACGGTCATGAGAAAGCGCTCGAAAGCCTCAGTGACGATGCGCTTGCAGGCCATACGGGAAAGTTCAAGGAGCGTCTCGCAAACGGCGAGAGTCTTGACGATATGCTTCCCGAGGCGTTTGCCGTCGTGCGCGAGGCGTCGAGGCGCGTCCTTGGCATGCGTCATTTCGACGTGCAGATGATCGGCGGTATCTGCCTGCACGAGGGCAAGATTGCGGAGATGCGCACGGGCGAGGGCAAGACGCTCGTCGCGACGCTGCCCGTCTATCTCAATGCGCTCGAAGGCAAGGGCGTGCACATGGTCACGGTCAACGACTATCTCGCACGGCGCGACAGCGAGTGGATGGGGCGTGTCTATCGCTTCCTCGGACTCTCCGTCGGCCTCATTGCGCACGACATGGACTTCCCTGAGCGAAAGCTCGCCTATGCGTCCGACGTTACCTTCGGCACGAACAACGAGTTCGGCTTCGACTACCTGCGCGACAACATGGTCATCCATCCGCAGCAGATGGTGCAGCGCGACCTCCACTATGCCATCGTCGATGAGGTCGACTCGATTCTCGTCGATGAGGCGAGAACACCACTCATCATCTCAGGTCCCGGGCAGAAGTCGACGGACATGTACGCTGTCATGGCACGCGCCGTCGCTCAGCTCAAGGAGGGCGAGGATTACAAGCTTGACGAGAAGCAGAAGACCGTTGCGCCGTCCGATGAAGCCGTCTTGAAGGTTGAGCGCATCGTCGGCATCAAGAACCTCTACGCGCCTGAGAATCTGGAGCTTTCGCACTGCTTTACGGCAGCTCTGCGCGCCAAGGCTCTGATGAAGCGCGATCGCGACTACGTCGTGCGCGACGATGAGATCATCATTGTCGATGAGTTCACGGGTCGTCTCATGGTTGGCCGCCGCTATTCGGACGGACTGCATCAGGCGATCGAGGCGAAGGAAGGCGTGAAGATTCAGCGCGAGAGCCAGACGCTCGCGTCGATTACCTTCCAGAACTACTTCCGCATGTACGACAAGCTCGGCGGCATGACGGGCACGGCAAAGACCGAAGAGGACGAGTTCCTCAAGATCTACAAGCTGCCCGTCGTCGTCGTGCCGACGAACCGTCCCGTGCAGCGCGTCGACGAGCCGGACGCCATCTACAAGACGAAGCGTGCGAAATACCGTGCCGTCGGACAGGCGGTCGAAGAGATTCACAAGACGGGACAGCCGATCCTCATCGGCACGACGTCCATCACGCAGTCGGAAGAGCTCAGCGCCATCTTGAAGAAGCATGGCGTCGAGCACAACGTCCTGAATGCCAAGTACCACGAGAAGGAAGCGGAGATCATCAAGGACGCAGGTCAACGGGGTGCCGTGACGATCGCGACGAACATGGCGGGACGCGGCACGGACATCCAGCTCGGCGATGGCGTGCAGGAGCTCGGCGGCCTCTACATCCTCGGCACGGAGCGCCACGAATCGCGGCGCATCGACAATCAGCTGCGCGGCCGCGCGGGTCGCCAGGGAGACCCCGGCCGCTCGAAGTTCTACTTGTCGCTGGAAGATGACCTTCTGCGTCTCTTCGCATCGGACAATATCGCCTCCATCATGGATCGGCTCGGCATGGACGAGAACGATCCGATCGAGCACAAACTCATCACGCGTTCGATCGAGCGTGCACAGAAGAAGGTCGAAGCCAGAAACTTCGACATCCGCAAGCACGTCCTCGAATACGACGATGTCATGAACCAGCAGCGCGAGGTCATCTATGCGGAGCGACGCAAGATTCTGCGCGGCGAAGACCTCAAGGAAAACATCTTCTTCATGCTCGACAAGATCATCGAGAGCGAAATGGATCAGTACGCGAACGCGAAGCTATATCCTGAGGAGTGGACGCTCGACGGACTTATCGAGGACGCGGAGAAGATCTACGCGCCCGAGGGCAAGCTCAAGAAGGAAGAGCTTGAGGCGATGAGCCGCGACGAGCTGGAAGAAACGCTCAGGAAGACGGCGCACGAAGCATACGCGGCGCGTGAGCAGCTCTTCGGCGAAGAGAATATGCGCGAGCTTGAGAAGGTCGTCATGCTGCGCGTCGTCGACAATCACTGGATGGAGCATCTCGATCGCATGGACATGCTGCGCGAGGGCATCAACCTGCGCGCCTACGGGCAGAGGAATCCGCTCGTCGAGTACAAGATCGAGGCGCTCGACATGTTCGAGGCGATGGAGGCTGCAATTCAAAACGACATCGCGAAGCTCATGTACCGCGTGAGCATCGTGACGCAGGAGCAGCAGCAGCTCCAAGACCGTCTGCAGACGGCACGCGCCTCGCATGGCGAGGAGAGCGAGGCTGCCGAGGCGAAGAAGAAGCCCGTGCGCAACAAGAGCGACGTCGGGCGCAACGATCCGTGCCCGTGCGGCAGCGGCAAGAAGTACAAGAACTGTTGTGGCAGAAATCAATAGTGTGGGAAAAGGCAGGCGAGCCGCAAGATAGCCTGCCTTTTTTACAGTTGCTGGGAATATTTTTTAATTAAAGGCTTAACAATTTGAAAAACCATTCGATAAAAAGGCAAAGGATTTGTTTCCTTAGTATGTCGAATTATTAGTGGTCTACTTGATTGGAATGGGAGGAGAGAATTATGGAGAGCGTTTCAATTAGTAATGCGGCTCGTAATGCAGTAGATGCATCAACGCGAGCCAAGGAAGTATCAGTGACATCAGAAGTCGCATCAACGGTATCTGATGAAACATCGTCCGAGCCTGCGTATCAGATCAGTTTGTCTAGCGAAAGTTTAGTACTGAGTGCGAGTTCGAATGTAAATAATCAAGATGTATCGGCTACAATTAGAAATACGATAGGGTATATTTTTCAGGCTAGGGATATAGCAAAAGGATTACTGAATAATTACGATTATAACACCAGTAACGATAATGCTGTCGATGTGCATGATATAAGGAATAATGTAAACCAGGCTTGGGGTGGTGGGTATCCGACGAATACGCCAGATACATGGGCGGCTCATGCCAAGTATGAGTATGGCAGGCGTATTGTTATTGATGGTCCTGAGAATTTGCGAAATGCAATGACAGATGTGTTTAATGATTTGAGATTTGGTTCAAAAGATGAAGTTCGCGATGCGTATAGTACGCTTAACCATGCCTGTGTTATAATGGAACTGTATATGTGATGGGGGGCAATATGATGAAGATAGAGCGAAGCCCTTGGGTGCAGGGGCAGGGAAGCTACGGTTACAGCGCACGGCAGCCGCAGCAGGCGATGAAGCACGCAGCGGTGCATCTGGGGGTGGCGGCAGAGGTTCTGCTTAGCCCGGCGGCACGCGAGAAGAGCAGGGCGGCGCAAGAGCCGTCCAAACTGTTGGAGCGCAGCGGCGAAGCCACAGGTGCGCGGGCGGAGCTGGAGAAGCTGGACGACAGGAAAGAGACCGTACAGTCGATGAAAAATCGCTTGGGTGAAATAGAGAAGAGCCTTGCGGAGGAAAACCTTTCCGAGGACGACAAGCTCGCCATGAAAAAGGAGCAGGAGCAGCTGAAAAGCGAGGTCATCGCGCTTTCGCCCGAGGACAAGCTCTCGTCGCTTTACGAGCTTAAGCGGACGCTGGAAAAGCGTGCGGCAGAGGCGGAGGGGGTGGCGGTCGGCGAGACGCCGCGCTCCATGGATGCGTTCGATATGGAAGCGTTGCGCATGGTGGATGACTTGATAGGAGATGCCAAGGACGAGGTCAAGGCGGGGTCCGTCAAGGAGAAGGAGCTGCGCCAGACAGCAGGCAAAGAAGAAGCGGAGCAGGATGTTGCGAAGATGAAGGAGCAGGCAAAGGACGAGACGAAGGCGGGAACAGCTCCGATACAGCAGCAAGACAGCGCGTCTGTCGTCTTCGCCTCGACGAAGGGCATTCTGCTGACCAAAGAGCAGGTCGCTGCTGCCACGCGGAAGGTACAGGCGAGAGCCGAAATGGTCGGCGCGAGCGTGGCCTCGCGATAGATATGGTTCGTTTGGCATGGTTGGCAGGTTTGCCGCCGCTTAGCCGCCCCCTTGGGGGCGGTTTCTTTTTGACGTATGGTGGATAATCTGCTACAATTAGGCAAGGTATTGCTAAAAGACAAATATAAATACCCGCAGGGGCGGGGCTTGCCCTTCCGGGCAGCTTTTTGAAGGATGTGACAAGATGCTCGAAGATTGGAAGCCGGAGATTTTGGCGATGCAAGCGAAGCTCAAGGAAATGGGGGATTCACTTTGACGTCGCCAGAAAGGAAGAAAAGATAGCCGAACTCGAATACAAGATGGGTGAGCCGACCTTCTGGGACAATGCGGAAGAGGCGCAGAAGATCAATCAGGAACTCGCCGCGATCAAGGGAAGCGTCGACAAGTACAAGGAGATCGTCGCCAAGACGGACGATGCACAGGCGCTTCTCGAAATGGCGCTGGAAGAAGGTGACGCGAGCCTTGAGCCGGAGGTGCAGGCGGAGTTCGAGTCGATCAAGAACGCCGTGCGCGAACTGGAGCTTGAAGTCCTCTTGTCCGGCCCTTATGATGCGAACAATGCGATTCTCACGTTACACGCGGGCGCGGGCGGTACGGAGGCGCAGGATTGGACGCAGATGCTTCTGCGCATGTACGGCAGGTGGGCGGAGCGCCACGGTTTTTCCGTCGTCACGGCAGATCTGCTGCC
>CAJPRR010000074.1 GCA_905373085.1 uncultured Selenomonas sp. | reverse complement strand
GTGGCGCTCGCGGCGGAGCATCCTCTGATGGAGAAGATCCTGAAGGATAATCCGAAGGCGGCGGAGCTTCGCGCTTTCGCCGACAAGGTCAAGGCGCAGTCGGAGCTTGAGCGCACGTCGGGCGATTCGGAGAAGGAGGGCATGTTTACGGGGCTTTACGCCGTCAATCCCTTCAACGGCAGAAAGGTCGAGCTTTGGATCACGAACTACGTGCTCGCCGAGTATGGCACGGGCGCCGTCATGGGCGTGCCGTCGGAGGATCAGCGCGACTGGATGTTTGCGAAGAAGTACGACCTGCCGATCATTGTCACGCTGCGCCCGAAGGATCGCGAGCTGAAGCTTGAAGAAATGACGGAAGCCTACACGGCGAAGGACGGCGTCCTCGTGAACTCGGCGGAGTTCGATGGCATGGAGATGCACGAGGCCTTGGCGGCGATCGTCGAAAAGGCGGTCAGGGAGGGCTTCGGCAGACGCAAGGTCAACTACCGTCTGCGCGACTGGCTCATCTCGCGCCAGCGCTACTGGGGTGCGCCGATTCCCGTCATCTACTGCGACAAATGCGGCGAGCAGCTCGTGCCCGAAGAGGAACTGCCCGTCCGCCTGCCCGAGGATGTGAACTTCTCTCAGGGCGCCGTCTCTCCCTTGGCCGAGAGCGAATCCTTCGTGCACTGCACATGCCCGAAGTGCGGTGGCTCCGCACGGCGCGAGACGGACACGATGGACACCTTTATATGCTCGTCGTGGTACTACATGCGCTACACCGATCCGCACAACACGCACAAGCCGTTCGCGGCGGACAAGGTGAACTACTGGGCGCCCGTCGACCAGTACATCGGCGGCATCGAACATGCGATTTTGCATCTTCTCTATTCGCGCTTCTTTACGAAGGTGCTGCGCGACGAGAAGCTCTTGGACTTCGATGAGCCGTTCCAGAATCTCCTGACGCAGGGCATGGTCATCAAGGACGGCGCGAAGATGTCGAAGTCGAAGGGCAACGTCGTTTCGCCCGAGGAGATCATCCAAAAGTACGGCGCCGATACGGCGCGTCTCTTCATCCTCTTCGCCGCGCCCGTCGAGCGCGACCTTGAGTGGAGCGACCAAGGCGTCGAGGGGGCGTTCCGCTTTTTGAACCGCGTCTGGCGCATTGTCGCGCATTTCGAGGATGCGATCAAGGAGGGGCTGGACGACTACGACCGTTCGACGCTGACGGCTGAGGAGAAATCGTTGCGCCGCACGCTGCATCAGACGATCAAGAAGGTCACGGAGGACGTTGGCGAGCGCTTCATGTTCAACACGGCGATCAGCGCCGTCATGGAACTTGTCAACGCCTTCTACGCGTTCCAGGACAAGGCGGTGCATCCGGGACTCGTGCGCGAGCTTTCCTTTGCGCTCGTGAAGATGCTCGCGCCCTTTGCGCCGCACATCGCGGAGGAGCTTTGGAGCCGCATGGCGGGCAAGGGAAGCGTGCACGACGCCAGATGGCCGAAGTTCGATGATGCGGCTGTCGTCGAGGACGAGGTCGAGATCGTCCTGCAGATCAACGGCAAGGTGCGCGACAAGCTGACGATTCCGGCGGCGATGCAGCCGCAGGAGATGGAAAAGCTGGCGCTTGAGCAGCCGAAGGTCGTCGAACTTACGGCGGGCAAGACCGTCGTCAAGGTGATATGCGTGCCGAAGAAGCTCGTCAACATCGTCGTCAAATGACGTTTGAAAGCAAGAAAAGCGTTTGCAAGCGTGCAGGAAGCCTGCCTTCCCGTGCGCTGCGCAGAGGGGCTGGCGCTTCGCCAAGCTCCTTTTCGCGTTTCCTGCATAGAATGGTGGAATCATGAAAGCACTTTTTGAACAAATGGCGCAGAGCGGCTCGGCTCGAAAGATCGTCGAGGCGTTTTCGTGTCGAGGCGGCAAGACGCTCGTCTACGGCCTCAGCGGCTCGCAGAAGCACGCGCTTTTCGCCGCCGCCTGCGACGCTGCAGAAAAGCCCGTGGTCATCGTCACGCACAGCCGCGAGGCGATCGAGGCGTGGCGTGCCGATCTGACGGCTCTTCTGCCGATGCGCGAAGTCTTGGAGCTGCCCGAGGTCGACATGATGACGGTGGACGCGACGGCGAAGGGCATGGAGCGCATGGCGCTGCGCATGGGCGTCCTCGGCAGGCTTCTCAAGCAAGAGGCTGTCGTCGTGCTCGCCCACGCCGCCGCCGCCGTGCAGAAGGGCGTCTCGCGCCAAGACTTCGAGCGCATGAGCCTGCGTCTCGAAGTCGGTGCGACGCTCTCGCGCGAGAAGCTTCTTTCACGCCTCGTCGATCTTGGCTACGAGGCGGCGGCCGAGGTCGACGCCCTCGGACAGTTCAGTGCGCGCGGCGGCATCGTCGATGTCTATCCGCTCAACGCGCCCCTGCCGCTGCGTCTGGAATTTTTCGACGACGAGATCGACTCTTTGCGCGAGTTCGATCCGGCGACGCGGCGCTCCGTGCGCAGCTTGCCTTCGGCGGTGGTGCTGCCCGTCGCGACTCCCGAGAGGCCCGGCGAGGAGGCGACCTTCCTTTCCTATCTGGCGGGCGAGGGCGCCGTCATCTTCGACGAGCCTCTGCGCACGCGCGAAAGCGCACAGCGTCTCGTCAAGGAGACGCCCGAGCTGAAGTCGAAGCTCTTTACGTGGGAGGAACTTGTGGCGGGCGCCGAGGGCAATGCGACCTTCTTCGCCGCCCTGATGCTGCAGAAGATTCACGGCGCGGAGATGGACAGCCTCGTGAGCCTTGCCGTGCAGGCGGTCGCGCCCTTCCAGCGGCAGATGGATCTCTTGAAGAATGAGGCGCGAAGCTGGCTTTCCAACAAGCAGCACGTCGTCCTCCTCGTCGGCGAGGCGGAGAAGGCCGCTTCCCTGCGCGAGTTTTTCGCGAAGTCGCGCATACCGGCTGCCGTTGCAGAAGACGATGCTCCTTTGAGCGACGCCTATCTGAACATCATGGTCGGCACGCTCGCGAACGGCTTCGAACTGCCCGAAGCGCGGCTCGTCGTTGTCGCCGAAAAGGACGTCTTCGGCAGGCAGAAGAAAAAGCTCGTGCAGACAGCGCCGAAGGAAGAGCGCATCGCGCATTTTCGAGAGATCAACGTCGGCGATTACGTCGTCCATGTGAACCACGGCGTCGGCAAGTACCTCGGCGTCGAAACGCTCGATGTCGGCGGCATCAAGAAGGACTATCTGCACATCAAGTACGGCGGCGACGACAAGCTCTTCGTGCCGACCGATCAGGTGGGACTTCTGCAGAAGTACATCGGCTCGGAGGGCGAGACGCCGCGCTTGCACCGCATGGGCGGTACGGAATGGATCAAGGCAAAGGCGCGTGCACGCGCCTCCGTCGAGGACATCGCCGATGAGCTCATTGCGCTCTATGCGAAGCGGCGTGCGGCGAAAGGCTTTGCCTTTTCGCCCGATACGCCTTGGCAGCGGGAGTTCGAGGACGCCTTTCCGTACGAGGAGACGCCCGATCAGCGCCGCGCCATCGAGGAGATCAAGGCGGATATGGAAAAGCCCGAGCCGATGGATCGCCTGCTCTGCGGCGATGTCGGCTTCGGCAAGACGGAGGTGGCGATCCGCGCCGCCTACAAGGCGGTCATGGATCATAAGCAGGTCGCCGTGCTCGTGCCGACGACCGTGCTCGCACAGCAGCACTTCCAGACATTTTCCGCACGCTTCGCCGATTTTGGCGTGAGCGTCGACATCATCTGCCGCTTTCGCTCGGCGAAGGAGCAGAAGGCGACGATCGAGCGCCTGCAGGCGAACAAGGTCGACGTGCTCATCGGCACGCACGCCATCCTGAATCAGAACCGTGTGCATTTTTCCGATCTCGGGCTTCTGATTGTCGACGAGGAGCAGCGCTTCGGCGTCAAGCAGAAGGAGAAGATCAAGAAGCTCGCGGCGGGCGTCGACGTGCTGACGCTGTCGGCGACGCCGATTCCGCGGACGCTTCACATGTCGCTCGTCGGCGCACGCGACATGAGCATCATCGAGACGCCGCCCGCCGAGCGCTTTCCCGTGCAGAGTTACGTCGTCGAGGAGAATGACGCCGTCTTGAAAAACGCCATCAAGAGGGAACTTAGGCGCGGCGGTCAGGTCTACTTCGTCTACAATCGCGTCGAGAGCATCGACATCATGCGCCGACGGCTCGAAGAGCTTGTGCCCGAGGCGCGCATTCAGACGGGGCACGGGCAGATGGCGGAAGAGCTTTTGGAGCGCGTCATGGTCGATTTCTACGAGGGGCGCTACGACATCCTGCTCGCGACGAGCATCGTGGAAAACGGCCTCGACGTGGCGAACGCGAACACGATCATCGTCTACAACGCCGACCGCTTCGGCCTGTCGCAGCTCTACCAGATGCGCGGCCGCGTCGGCCGGTCAAATCAGATGGCGTTCGCCTACTTCGTCTATCAGGCGGACAAGGTTTTGTCCGAGACGGCGGAGAAGCGTCTGCAGGCGATGAAGGAGTTCGCCGAACTCGGCGCGGGCTTCAAGATCGCCATGCGCGACCTTGAGATCCGCGGCGCAGGAAACCTCTTGGGCGCGGAGCAGCACGGCCACATCGCGAGCGTCGGCTTCGAGATGTACTCGAAGCTGCTTGACGAGGCGATCGAGGAGAGGCGCACGGGAAAGCCGCCCGAAGAGAAGCTTGAGCCTGTCATCGACATCGGAGCGGAGGCCTACATCGACGGCGAATACATCAGCGATCCCATGCACAAGATCGAGATCTACCAGCGCATCGCAGCGATTCGCAGGAATGCGGAGATTCAGGAACTCCTCGACGAACTGATCGACCGCTTCGGCGAGCCGACGCCCGTCGTGCTGCGCCTGCTGGAAGTCGCACGCATACGAAATTACGCGCGGGAGCTTGGCATACGTTCCGTCGTGGAAAAGCCGATGTTCTTGGAAATCTCCTTCGTGGAGAAGCCGCGGTTCGATCCTGACGGTCTGCTGAAGCTCCTCAATCTCTTCGGCAGGAACGCCAAGATGCTGCCGGCGCCGCAGCAGATGCTGCGCATACGCCTCGCTGCGCAGTACAAGAAGAACATCACGAATTTCATCACGCGCATCCTGATGATGCTGCAGGGCGAGCAGGACGCATTCTCGGCAAAGGGCGCGGCGAAAAAAGGCTCGGCAAGGGAGAAAGGAGGCGGGCGCAGATGAAAGACGCGGGAAGCATCACGGTCGTGGGGCTTGGCCCCGGGCGCTTCGGACTTATCACGCTCGAAAGCATGGCGGCGATGACGAGCGGGAGAAGCCTTCTGCTGCGCACGGCGGTTCATCCGTCCGTGGCGGAACTCAAGCGGCGCGGCGTTCCTTTCACGAGCTACGATTCCTGGTATGAAAAGGCGCAGAGCTTTGAGGAGCTTTATCATGCGATTGCGGAAGATCTCGCCTCAAGGGCGCGTGCGGGCGAAGAGATCGTCTACGCCGTGCCCGGCAGCCCCTTTGTGGCGGAGCGCACGGTGATCTTTCTGCGCGAACGCTGTGCACGCGAGGATTTGGAGCTTTCCATTTTGCTGGGCATGAGCTTCGTCGAGACGCTCTACGGCAGTCTCGGCATCGATCCCGTTGAGGGTCTGCTGATCCTCGACGCGTCCGACGTGTCGAGCGTGCCCTCCCATTTTTCGACGGGAGCGCTCTTCACGCAGGTCTACAATCGCGAAGTCGCTTCCAGGCTCAAGCTCGCCTTGATGGAGCGCATGGACGACGAGACGGAGGTCATCTACCTGCACAACATCGCGCTGCCCGATGAGTCCGTGCGCTCGATGCCTCTCTATGAAATCGACCGGCAGGCGGACACGGATCACTTGACGAGCCTGTTTCTTCCTCACGATAACTTCCAAAATGATTAAAAAAGCTCGCAAAAGGCGGTTTTTCAAGTTTTTTTGCACTTTTTTTGCACTGAGAAAGAGGATTCTAGGCAACTACAGCGAATAAAAGTAGCGTAACAAATTCAAAAAGGAGGCTACAAACGTGAACAAAACGGAATTAGTGGCTAACGTAGCGGAAAAAGCAGGTCTCTCGAAGAAGGATGCCGAGAAGGCTCTGGGCGCGGTCATAGAGAGCGTCGAAGAAGCTCTTGTCGAGGGCGACAAGGTTCAGCTCATCGGCTTCGGCACGTTCGAGGTCAAGGATCGCGCTGCGCGTACCGGCCGCAATCCGCAGACGGGCAAGGAAATCAAGATTGCCGCTTCAAGGAATCCTGTTTTCAAGGCGGGCAAAGCATTGAAGGATGCCGTCAACAACAAGTGAGCGCGGTGGCTCTCCGAAGGCCGGGTTTTAGGAAGCACGTATTCGTGCTTCCTTTGCCCGGCTTTTTTCGTTGGATTTTCGCAGCTTTTTCGGGAGGCGTCTTGCATGAATCGCGTTGTTCTTCTTACGGGCGGCACGTCGGGCATCGGCCTTGCAGCGGCACGCCTTTTTCTGCAGGCGGGCTGCACGGTTGCATTGGCAGGGCGCTCGGCGGCGCATGGAGAAGCGGCGCTCGCCTCGCTCGGCGGCTTGGCAGCTGACGGGTGCGCCGCATTCTTCGCCGCTGACCTGCGCCGCGCCGATGAGGCGAGGCGACTCGTGGATGCGGTGCGTGCACGCTTTTCGCGTCTCGACGTTCTCGTGAATTCGGCAGGCGTTTACTTGGAGCGTGCGTTGGAGGATTTGACGGAAGAGGAGTTCGATGACGTCATGGATACGAACGTCAAGGGAACCTTCTTCACGACGCAGGCGGCGCTTGCGGCGTTGAAGGAGAGTCGCGGCAATATCGTCAACCTCTCGTCCGATGCGGGGCTGCACGGCAACTTTCTGTGCACGGCGTACTGCGCCTCGAAGGGCGCCGTGACGCTCTTCACGAAATCGCTGGCCTTGGAGCTTGCGCCTTGCGGCGTGCGCGTGAACTGCGTGTGCCCCGGGGATGTCGCTACGCCGATGACCGAGGGGCAGCTGCGCGATGCGTCCGACCGCGAAAAGGCGCTGCAGCAGATGGCGGGCGTCTATCCGCTCGGTCGGATTGCGCGGGCGGAAGAGGTCGCCGCCATTATTTTTTTTCTGGCTTCCGACGCAGCATCTTTTGTGACGGGCGCGGCGTGGAGCGTGGACGGCGGCCTTACGGCTTGACGAGCCAGTGGGAGCGAACGCTTGTTTTGTTGTATCTGCTCCTTGCTTGTGCTAAAATAGAGGGCATGACAAAGGAGAATTGTTTGACGATTTCATTTTTGACAATGAGGGAAGGGCGTTCATGTCGGCTCGCAGTTATCTGATCGCAGCGGCGTCCATCGGCTCGGGACACATGAAGGCGGCGGAAGCCTTGGCGGCGGCGCTTTTGCATGCGGAGCCGGAGGCGCATGTGACGGTCGTTGACTTCACGAAGCGCGATACGGCATGGGTCACGTGGTTCATGAAGGCGGTCTATCTGAAGATGCTGCACTTCATGCCGAACCTTTACCAGCTGCTCTACCGCTTCACGGGACACAGGCAGGGCGCTTCGCCCGTGCAGAAGCTCATCGCCTTCCTGACGAAGCGCAATATGCGCAATCTCGTGCGCCGCCACGGAGCGGACACGGTGATCTGCACGCATCCTTTTCCCGAGGGAGCAGCGTCGTGCCTCAAGGAAAGCGGCGAGGAAGACTTCTTTTTTGCCACGGTGCTCACGGACTACAGCGTGCACCGCATGTGGTTCTATCCGGGCGTCGACGCCTTTTTCGTGGCGACGGAGAGGATGCGGCGCAGTCTCGTCAAGGAAGGCTGCGCGGTGACGGCGGTTCATGCGACGGGCATACCGATCCTGCCGCTTTCGCCTTCGAAGTTTGACCGTACGGCGATTTGCGAAAGGCTTGGACTCAGCGAGTCGCTCCCGACGCTCCTCGTCATGGGCGGCGGTCTCGGACTCGGCGATGTGGCGCATTCTCTGGAGAAGCTTGAGGATGTTGCGGAAAAGCTGCAGATCCTCGTCGTCGCGGGAAAGAACGAGCGCCTTCTCGCTTGGGTCAAGGCGCATGCCATGCGCTCGTGTCATGCGGTTCGCGCTTGGGGCTACACCGATGCGGTGCCCGAACTCATGGCGGTCGCCGCGCTTCTCATATCGAAGCCCGGCGCCTTGACCATCAGCGAGGCATGGGCGATGGGCGTGCCGCTGATCCTGCACGAGCCGATTCCGGGGCCGGAGCTTGAAAATGCGATGATCGCAAGCGAGCGCGGCACGGCGGTTTGGCTCGGCAAGGGCGAGAACTTGGCGGCGCTCGTCATGGGACTGTTGGGGGACGCGCCGCGTCTCGCCGCCATGCGCGAGGCGGCGCTTCTTGCGAGCCGCCCTGCGGCGGCGCAGGAGATCGCGCAGTTTCTGCAGACGGCAAGTGCAGGAATCGGCTGATGGAACTATTTCTTACGATTTCGGGCGAAGGTGTTTTTTGTGGCAGTATCGAAATTGGCAAAGGACGCGAACGGCGCGTTTCTCTGTCCGCAGTGCGGCGGACCGCTTCGCACGGTCGAGGGCGGCACGGTCGTGATCCGGGACGGCAAGGCGGATCTTGAGGGAGTGAAGCCGCGCTACGAATGTGGCCGCTGCAGGGTCTTTTACCGCGAACTTCTGAATTCGGGCTATTACGATGCATTCGACATGCCGAAGCTCAAGGCGGTCGGCGACCTCGCGCCGACGATCCTGCGTGCCGACGCCGAGGGTCACGCGCAGTGTCCGCGCTGCGGCGGTCAGCTCGATCTTGTCGAGTGGACGCCGGTCAAGGTCGTGGACGGCAAGGCGGATATGGAGAACGTCTCGCCGCACTTTCGCTGTGCGAGCTGCGATTCCGTATTCCGGCGCATAGCGACGACGGAATACTTCCAATGGTCGGAGAAATAGCTTTGCTTGCGGGAGAAAGATGATTCGTGCGGCCGCACGGGCCGGGGAAGAAGAGACTTGTCGACGGATGCGAGAAGGTCGTGATGAAGATGGCAGCGGAAAACAAGCGCAGGGGCAAGGGGCATCGGCTCGATTGGTTTGTCGTCGTCGTCATTTGCCTGCTCGGCTACTTCTCCTACACGATGATCGACCAGCAGATTCACCTGAACGAACTTGACAGAGACTGCGCGGCGGCGCAGCAGCGCTTGGAAGCGGCGCAGCAGGAGAATGCGGAGCTGAAGGATCTCAAGGCGAAGCTCGACGATCCCGTCTATCTCGAAAAAACAGCGCGCGAAGAACTCGGCATGACGCACGAGGGCGAGCTGCCGTATATCGCGAAGAAGTGAGAAGAGGCCGCCGCATGAGTTGATGAGACGCATGCAGCGGTCTCTTTTTGTTTTCTCGTTTCACGCGCGGATTTCCTTGACAGCGCAAAAGGCGCAAGAGTATAATAAGAAAGCACGCTCAGCGCGGGAGAAGACGCTGGGATGGTGGGTGCCGGCACGGTCGGCGATTCCCACAGTATAATTAAGGAGGAAATAATTTGTCCATTGAAGTAGGCAGTATTGTTGAGGGTGTTGTGACGGGCATCACGAATTTCGGAGCGTTCGTCGAGCTGCCTGAGGGGAAGGTCGGCCTTGTCCATATCTCTGAGGTTGCTGACGAGTATGTGCGGGACGTCCATGATTTCCTCAAGGAGAAGGACAAGGTGAAGGTCAAGGTCTTGACGATTGACGATCGCGGCAAGATTGGGCTTTCCATCAAGCAACTGCAGGAAAAGAAGCCGCTGGAGAAAAAGGCCGGCGAGATTCCGCGCCGTCCATTGCCGCCGCGCCGCGGTGCAGGCGGGGACTTTAGGCGGCAAGGGCGCTTCGGTCCGGGCAGCGCCTCCTTTGAAGACAAGCTGTCGCGTTTCCTCAAGGACAGCGATGAAAGGCTGACGGATTTGCGCCGCAAGACGGATTCCAAGCGCGGCGGCCGCGGTTCGCGCAGGGATTGACAGCATGAGAAAAGCACTCTTACAAGGAGTGCTTTTCCTGTTTATGGTCTTGCGGCTGCAGCGGTTTTCGCCAAAGGCGCAGAGTTTTTCGGCTGGCGGCAGAAGGGAGGCTTCATGCTGAAGAAGGTCTTGGCTTTTTGCGAGGAGCGGGGGATTCTGGCGCATGGTTCTCCCCTCGTCGTCGCTGTCTCGGGCGGCGCGGATTCGATGGCGCTGCTCGATCTTTTGCTGCGCCTGCGAGAGCGGATGGCGTTTTCCTTGCATGTCGCGCACTTCGAGCACGGCATTCGCGGCGAGGCGTCGCGCGAGGATGCACGCTATGTCGCCGCGTTCTGCCGGGAGAGGGGCGTCGCCTGCACCGTGGAGGCGGCGGATGTGCCGCAGTATGCGAAAGAGCGCAGGATGTCGCTGGAAACGGCGGCGCGCGAGCTGCGCTACGCCTTTTTGCGCCGCGTGAAGGCGCACGTCGGCGCCGAGGCGATTGCCGTCGCGCATCATGCGGACGATCAGGCGGAGACGGTGCTGCTGCATATTCTGCGCGGCGCGGGGCTGCGTGGTCTCGTGGGCATGGCGCCGTGCACGGGCGACGTCGTGCGTCCCCTGCTCGCCTGCAGGAAGGAGGAACTTGTCGCCTACTGCAAGAAGCGCGGCATCGCGGTGCGCCACGACGCGACGAACGATATGGCGGATGCGCGGCGCAACTATCTGCGGCTGGAGATTCTGCCGCGTCTCTTCGCGCATGTCAACGCGTCGGCGGGCGCGGCGCTCGTGCGCCTCGCGGAAGCCGCCCGCGCGGACGACGCGCTGCTCGACGAGATGGCGCATGCGGCGTTTTCGCGCGTCGTCTGCGCGAGCGGGCGGGCAGAGGGCGCGGCGCAGGGGAGCCTTGCGCTTTCGCGCACGGCGTTTCGCGCTGAGCCG
>CAJPRR010000073.1 GCA_905373085.1 uncultured Selenomonas sp. | reverse complement strand
TTATACAAGAATTTCATGTCCACGTCTAGCAAGAAACAAAAAAATACAAAATGCAAATGGACAACCATGCTTCTCCATGCTATATTGCTGGAAAAGGAAGTGATTGCATGGGAAAGACGCGGCTTGTCGTGCCGGAAGGACTTGCTTGTATGGCGCTACGGGAGTTTTTGCAAAAGGAGTGCGGCTTCTCCACGACGCTCTGGAAAAAACTGCGGCGTTCGGGCACGTTCTCGCTGAACGGGCTGCCCGCCGACGCCACGCTCGTCTGCGTCAAAGGCGGCGACGAGCTTCGCTGGCAGCTGCCGGAAGAGAGCCGCACCGCGCCTGAAGACCTCCCGCTCGACATCCTCTATGAGGACGCGGCGCTTCTCATCGTCAACAAGCCCGCGGGCATGCTCGTTCATCCGACGGGCGGCGAACATCATCACACGCTCGCCAACGCCGTGCTCTTCCACTATGAGGCGCACGGCGAAAAGCACGCCTTCCATCCCGTGCACCGCCTCGACCGCCGGACGAGCGGACTCGTGCTCATCGCCAAGGAGGCGCATGTGCAGCACCTCTTGTCCGCGCCTGACGCGATCGAGCGCATCTACCTCGCCGTCATCGAGGGCGCATTGCCTGAGCCTTGCGGCACGATCGCAGCTCCCATCGCGCGCCGCCCCGGCAGCATCATCGAGCGCATGGTTTCGCCCGCGGGAAAGCGCGCCGTCACACACTATGCGACGCTTGCAGAACGCGGCGGACTTTCGCTTCTCGCGCTTCGCCTGGCGACGGGACGCACGCATCAGATCCGCGTCCACCTCGCGCACCTCGCTCATCCGCTCCTCGGCGACGACCTCTACGGCGGCAGAACGGATCGCATCGCCCGTCAAGCGCTGCACGCCCATCGCCTGCGCCTTCGTCACCCGTCGAGCGGCGAAGAAATCACCGTGCACGCACCTTTGCCTGCAGATATGTCCGCCTTTTTCCCCGAAATCCCCGGCAGTTTTTCTCTTTTCACAAAAGATTCATGACGCTTTCATTAAATTATGATATAATGGAAAAGCAAGCGAGTATCATCTATTCATAGGAGGTTGAGATCATGCCACTCATCGGAACGAAAGAAATGTTCAAGAAAGCCCACGAGGGCGGCTACGCCATCGGCGCTTTCAACGTCAACAACATGGAGATCGTCCAGGGCATCACCGAAGCGGCAGCTGCGCTGAAGTCCCCCATCATCCTGCAGGCTTCCGCCGGTGCACGAAAGTACGCGAAGCCCGCCTACCTCAAGCACCTCGTGCAGGCTGCGCTCGAATGCGAGGATCTGCCCATCGCCCTGCACCTCGATCACGGCCCGGATTTCGAGACGTGCAAATCCTGTATTGACGACGGCTTCACCTCCGTCATGATCGACGGCTCGCACCTGAACTTCAAGGAAAACATCGAGCTTACGAAGCGCGTCGTCGAGTACGCCCACGCGCACAATGTCGTCGTCGAGGGCGAGCTTGGCCAGCTCGCGGGCATCGAGGACGACGTGAAGGTCGCCGCAGAGGATGCTCACTACACGCGCCCCGAAGAGGTCGAGGAATTCGTCTCAAGCACAGGCGTCGACTCCCTCGCCATCGCCATCGGCACGAGCCACGGCGCCTTCAAGTTCAAGCCCGAGCAGTGCACGAAGAATGCCGACGGCGTACTCGTGCCGCCCGAACTGCGCTTCGACATCCTCGCGGAAATCGAGAAGCGTCTGCCCGGCTTCCCCATCGTGCTGCACGGCGCCTCGTCCGTCATTCCCAAGTACGTCAAGATCATCAACGACAACGACGGCAATCTCGCCGACGCCGTAGGCATTCCCGAGGATCAGCTGAGAAAAGCGGCGAAGTCGGCAGTCTGCAAGATCAACATCGACTCCGACCTGCGCCTTGCCATGACGGCGGGCATCCGCGAGCACTTCAAGCAGCATCCCGAGCACTTCGATCCGCGCCAGTACATCGCGCCGGGACGCGACTACATCCGCGAACTCGTCGAGCACAAGATCAAGGAAGTCCTCGGCTCCGACGGCAAGGCTTCAGAGGTCATGGCGCTCTTGAAGTAAGCTCAAACGCTTTACGAACATTGTGCACCGCCTCAATAAACGTTCTTCTAAAATCGTGCAGAAAGCAACTTTCTGCACGATTTTTATGTTTTGATATTTATTTTCAATTTCGTTTACTTTCTGCATGCATAGAGGTATAATAGAACTGGAAACGATTTAAGGAGGTATGCAAAATGAATCAAGAGCAGCTCAATCGCATGACCAGCGGCAAGGGCTTCATCGCCGCCCTCGACCAGAGCGGCGGTTCGACGCCGAAGGCGCTGAAGGCTTACGGCGTCGATGAGAGCGCCTATTCCAACGACGAGGAAATGTTCACGCGCGTTCATGAGATGCGCACGCGCATCATCAAAAGCCCCTCGTTCACAAAGGAGCAGATTCTCGCGGCCATCCTCTTCGAAAACACGATGGATCGCAAGATCGACGACCTCTATACGGCGGACTACCTATGGGAGAAGAAAGGCGTCGTGCCGATCTTGAAGGTCGACAAGGGCCTTGCCGCCGAGAAGGACGGCGTGCAGCTCATGAAACCCATCGACGGACTCTCCGCCCTCCTCGACCGCGCCGTAGAGCGCCATATCTTCGGCACGAAGATGCGCTCCGTCATCAAGGAGGCGAACAAAGAGGGCATCAAGGCTGTCATCGAGCAGCAGTTCGCCGTTGGCAAGGAGATCATCGCCAAGGGACTCGTCCCCATCCTGGAACCGGAGGTCGATATCCATTGCGCCAAGAAGGAAGAAGCGGAAACCATCATGCTCGAAGAAATCAAGGCGCATGTGGCGAAGCTTCCCGCCGGTGACAAAATCATGCTCAAGGTCACGATTCCGACGAAAGAAAACCTTTACGAGGATCTCATGAAGGATCCGCACGTCGTGCGCATTGTCGCATTGAGCGGCGGCTATCCGCAGGACGAGGCCAACGAAAAGCTCGCCAAGAATCGCGGCCTCATCGCCAGCTTTTCACGCGCCCTCGCCCAAGATCTTCGCGCAAGCCAAAGCGACGCCGAGTTCGACAAGGTTTTGAAGGCTGCCGTCGACGGCATCTACAAGGCGTCCATCACCTGAGAAAGCACGGCCAATCCAATGCGTCCCCCCGCGCATACGGCGCATGAAATCGGCGGCGACATCAGCGAGCCATTTCCGAGCGGAGACATTTCCCTGCAGCGAACAATCAAAAGCCCCGCCTGAGCGCTCACTCTTTCGAGAAGCGCTCAGGCGGGGCTTTTCCCGTCATCTTGCAAAACCATCAAAAACCCTCCACCATCATGCCGCCCGTCTCGCTGTGTGCTGCCGCACGCCTGCCTGCTGCCGAAATCTCCACGCTGTAAGCGTCCGACTCCGTGCCGCGAAGAGGCTTCCTTGCCTCATGCGTCTCCTGCCTCTTCTCGCGCCGCGCCGTCTCTTCAAAAAAGGAAACCGGCGCAAGCGGCTTCACACGATGCAGTCGTTCCACCTGGACATCCATCCGAAAAACCTCCTTCCATGAAAGCTCTGAATGAACGAAGGTTCTGAATCCTCTTTCTACTTATATTATAGCCGCTGACGCACGTTTTGTTAAGCATTTTTTTCCTCTATCATCCCTTTTCTCAAAGAACTGCGCATCGAGCAAGCACACAAAAGCGCTGCCGCGCGGAACAACGCCGTTCCCTGCAGCAGCGCTTTTTGTGTCCTGAAATTACGCAAGCTCCTTCAAATGCTTCTTCAAGACCCGCTTGCCGAGATAGATGCCGATGAAGCCGCCCGCGAAGGCGATGGCCATGCCCGCCGCCAAGAACCACCCTGTGCTGTGCGCGACCATTCTCTCGATGAACTGCATATCCATGCCCGCCGCCTGCCACTTCGCCATATTCTGTTCCAAGAAAAACAGCAGCGGAATCGCGCCGCCGAATACGTATGCACTCTGTATCAGGCCGTAGCCGACCGCCAAGACCGGCGTCCTGCAGCCGAGCCGATGGACGATGAGATCGACGACGAAGGCCGTCGCCGTGACCGTGCCGACGAACGGCACATACATCATGCCCGAAAAGCCCGCGAAGAGCGCCGTGCTGATGCCGATGAACAAGGTCAGTGCGCCGAACTTCGGAATCTTCTTCACGACGAAAAGCACGATCGTGCCGAGAAGTATGCCGATGACGGCGGGACTCAGCGCGTGCATCATCGGTGCCATCAGCACCGTGAGCGCACCGATGCCCATGACGAGTACGCCATAGACCGCCGCCAGGATGCCTATCAGAACAAAATCACTGATTTTCCATGCTTTCATTGCCTCTCCTCCAAACTTCCATTCATTCGCCAAAGCGCCGCAGCCGCTCCGTAAATATACGCTTGAGCGCACCATCTGCAACCAAGGGAAAATCCTCGGCGATCCGTCCGTCCTCAAGCAGGACGACGCGATTGCATGAGTTCATGACAAACTCCGCATCGTGCGTGATGATGACGGCGGCGCCATCCTCTCCTGTAAATTCGCCGATCAGTGAGCAGACCGTCCGCATATTGCGATAGTCCAGGCCGCTCGTCGGCTCGTCGAAGATGCCGACACGCTTGCCCAACAGGCACGCGCCGGCGATGACGAGCCGCTGCTTCTGCCCCATCGAGAGCCGCGTCGGATGCTCGTCAAGCCATGGCGTAAGACGAAAATCATCCAGAACCTTGCGGATACGCGCGTCGATATCTGCCGCACCTTCTGCACCGAGCAGGAGATCATTGTAGACGCTCGAACCGAAAAGCTGGAAATCCACATTCTGCATCACATAGCTGACGGCACGGCTGCGCCTGCCGCAGGGAAGCGCCTCGCCCGCCGCGCGAACCTCGCCCGCCCGCTCCTTGAGAAGGCCGCAGATTACCTTCGCGAGCGTCGATTTGCCGCAGCCGTTCCTGCCCAAGAGAGCGACGCGATCCCCTGCATGGATGTCCAAAGAAAGCCCCTGCAATACATCCTCGCCATGCGCATAGCCGAAGGAAATATCTGCCAGCGACAAGAGAGGCGCCGCCGTCCTCTTTGCGAGCGGCTGCACGGCGTCCGTTTCGCCGAAGGGATCGACGCCGCGCACGCCCGCCTCGTGCAGCGCGTCGTTCGACAGCGACGAAAGCGCTGCGCCCTCGTACACGCGACGAATCGTGCCATCCTGCATGAGGAACAGTCGGTCTGCAATGCCGCAAAGATAGTAAAGGCGGTGCTCGGCGACAACGATCGTGCAGCCATGCGCCTTGAGCAAGGCGAGCAGATCGCGCAGCTCTTCGATCGATGGATAGTCGAGATTCGCCGACGGCTCGTCCATAAGCAGGATGTCCGTCTTGAGCATCAGCGCCGAAGCGATCGCAATCCGCTGCTTCTCTCCGCCCGAAAGCGCCGAGAGCTTGCGTCCCAAAAATCGCTCAAGCTGCAGCAGCTTCGTGACGGAGCGCAGGCGACGCTCGATCTCTTTTGGCCCGACACCAAAATTCTCACACGAAAACACGAGATCGGACAAGACATCGAGCGTAAAAAACTGATGGTCGGGATTCTGAAACACCGTCGCCGCCATGCGCGAGATGTCGCCGATGCGCATATCGCGGCAGTTCTTACCGCCGAGCAGCACCTTGCCCGCCGTCTCTCCCTCGTAAAAATGCGGGCAAAGCCCGTTGAGAGCACGCAGGAGCGTCGACTTGCCGCAGCCGCTCTCGCCCGCTATAACGACAACCTCGCCTCGATGAATCGTGCAGGTGTTGCCGCAGATGCTCCTCCGTCCCTGTTCTTTATATTGAAAGCCGACATTTTGCAGATCGATCATGCGATTTTCCCTCATACAAACGTACATAGAACGAGCGAAGCAGTCGAAATGACGAGCATCGCCATATCCTTCGCCGTCATACGCACATCGAAGTACGACGTGCGCCGCGCACCAGATGCATAGCCCTTGACAAGAGCCGCGCCCGAGAACTCCTCCGTGATCTTCTCGCTGCGAAACAGCATCGGCACGATCAGGTACTCGATTGCCTTCATCGGATGGAGCGCGACGAACTTCAGCGAGATCGGAATACCGCGCAGACGCATGGCGTCAAGGATGACGCGAAAATCCGCCGCCATCGCCGGCAGGTAGCGGATCATCACGACGATGCTCAAGACAACGCCTCGATGCAGACGCAGCCGATCGAGCGCGGTCGTGATCTCCGCGATATTCTTGCCCTCCTTCAGCGCAAATCCAAGTCCGATGAACGGATAGACGCGCAAAGCGAGGAAGAGAACCATCTGCAGCAAGAATACGACGGCATTTTGCACGCCCGCCTCCAGCGCCATGCCGAGCGCATACTGCAACGCTGCAAGAGCCGCAAAACCGACGCTGTACTTCGCCGTCCGTCGCCATGCGCCCGTATCCGCCAAAGCAACGGCGGAAAGCGCAAAGGAGCAAAGCAAGACCGCCTCCGATCCGGAAACGATCAGGAAGACCATCAGCAGGATATTCAGATATAAGATGGTACGAAAATCGAGCGTCCTGCGCTTTTTCGTCAGCATCAAGCATGACCTCTTCCTCAAACAACATTTAAATAAGGCGATAGATGAAACCATCCATCGCCTTATTCATTGTATCAACTTTCTCTCGTATTGGCAACCGTTCTCTTTCTTAAAAGAGCGATATTCTCAGGCGAGTCTTTTGTGCCGCTCCGTCGAAGATGGAATCCGCTCCGAACTTCGCACCGCTGAATCATGACCACCCGTCAAACGGTTGGTCATGATTCTTGCGTTTCGTCCTTAGAAGCGATAGGTCAGCTGCACCCTTGCGTAGTCGCCGAGGCTGAAGCGCTCGGGGCCGTAGAGGGTGTCGCGTGCGCCAATGCCTTTGGCGCCGAAGGTGTAGAAGGCTTCGACGAGGAGGTTTTCCATCGGCACATAGCCCGCGCCGACGGTGAAGCTCTTGATGCCGTCGAGGTAGCGGTCGGGCAGCGCTTCCGTGCCGTTGCCGCCGAAGAAGGAGCCGTGCTCGAAGCGCTTGTAGTCGATGAATGCATTCCACGAGTGCGGCACTTTCGTATCGACTTTGCCGAGATCGAGCCGCATGACCCAGAATCTCGGTGCAGAGCCGGTTTCCCTGCCCTTGATCGCGAAGTCGGATGTGCCGCTCTTGTGCTCATAGCGCGTGTGGCCGTTCATGTACTTGCCAAAGTCGGTCGTATTCACGCCGTAGTCGAAGGATAGCGCGGCATTCTTCGAGAGCTGCCACTTCGCGCCGACGCCGACGACATTCGCGAGCGTGTCGAAGGTGCTGACATCATTTCCCGTGCCGTTCGCCGCGAGGAAGCGATGCGAGTCATTGCCGACCGAGCGCAGATACCAAGCGGCGACGCCGAGATTTGGCGAGAGTTCGTGACGTGCCTGCACATAGAACGCCTGCTTGAGCGCAGGGATCTGGTCGCGCTCAAGTATCGTGCCAACTTGCAGTACAAAATAGCCCGCGCGTTTCAGCAGATTAAGCGGCAGAGCGCTCTTGTCCTCCGGACCCCAATAATAATCATCAATTAGATAGTCGATGATCGTTTGACCGAGATGCGATATACCCCTTTTATTGCCTGCCGGAATCTTCCCGTTTAATGTAAATCCGCTATCGGGGTCATCCGGATTGCGTTTCAACGACTGCACCCCGTGGTAAGCGCTTTTATCCCAAGAAGAACGAATGGTGCGCTCTTTTGCCTCATCCTTCGTCATCGATCTGAAATCTCCGGGTTGCAAATCACTCATCTTCAAATTGTAGCCAAGGATCGGCTTCTTTCCGTGATATGTTCCATAGCCGTAGAACTCATAGGTCAGATTATAAACCCCGTCCGGATGACCGTCGATATTATCAAGCTTCTCCACCCGCGTCCGCGTCGTCTCCAGATTTGCCTCTGCCGACTCCCACGCTTTACGGGTGACATCCTCCATCTTCTCGCGATTGAATCTGTCCTGATAAGAAAGGCTTGCCCTCGGATGCAGCTTCTTCAACTGCGGACTTTCTTCCTGTGAAAGATATGTCCCGACGACGTTGCCATGTTTGTCCCTCACGGTCACCTTGTACCATGCGAAGTCATCGTGCTGGATTTTCCCTTTCTCAGACAACCGATCCATCAATTTCTGATATGCTTTGGGATTATCCTGTTTGACAACATTCAGATACTCGTCAAGAATCTGCTTTTGCTCTGCCAAACTCTGCGCCTTGACGAGCCGTTGATACAGTCCGTCAAAGCCCGGGGTATCCTTAATGAGCGTGCTGTAGTTCGGATAATACGGAACGGCGTCCGTCGTACGGCTGTTGATCGCGGTCGCTTTATAGCCCAGCCATTCTTCCTTGGTCACGCCGCGCACGAAGCTCTGACGCGTCGCGTGCGTATAGGCGGAGTCTGTGACGCCTGTCGAGTGCCGGAAGTCGCCGTAGCCGAGACGCACCTGCGTATGGGCGCCCGTCCATACGGCGCGTCCGCCGTCGTACTCTTTGCCGAAGTAGTAGCCTGTGACGCCCATCGGCTCCGTCATGCGGCCAAGCGAGAAGTCCCAGTCGTTCGCATGTACGGTAAGATTCGCCTCGTCAAGGCGCACATGGTTGAGTCCACGGCTTTTGGCGACATCGGTATCGGTGCCGACACCCTCTGCGCCCGAAGCGCTTCCCAAAATAGTGAGGTTCGTGTTCGCATCGATCCTCGCATCCACGCCGACGCGCAATCGCTGCTCGAAGCCGTGCTCGGCTTTTTCGAGGTAATTTTTATACGCGCCGTCGCTTACGCTCGCTGTGGTCGTGACACGCGCTTCGGACGGCTTTTCCTTGCCCGTAAAGGTGTTCCAACGCCAGCGATAATCGCCGATGACACGCACGCCCTTTTCCTTCGTCGTATCGAACGGCTTTTGGATGAACCATGCATCTTCGGGCAGAAGATGCACTTCTTCCTTCTTGAAGCGCCCGCCCGCCCCCGTGCTCGCATCGGGGCCGAACTTCAAGTTCACGCCAATGCGGTACGTGCGCTCTTGAAAGGCGCGGTCGTCGTCGCGATGGTTGAAGATATTGTCGATGCCGATATAGGCGCTCGCGTCCTTGCCGAAGTCTTTTTGCAGGATGAAGTTCCAGATACCGAAAGTCTTTTTCTCGTACGTCTGCTTGCCGCCCTCGGCGAAGTTATAATGCCACTTTTTTGCCACGCCGTCCCAGTCGTAATAGTTGCCGTTGTTCGCAACACTGTTGCTGTCGAGCATGTTGACGTAATAGTTCCCCCAGAGCGTCGCACGCCAGCCTTGGTTCTCGTAGGTCACGCCAAGGTCGATCTTGTGCTGCGGCCGATCGAGCAAACGATCCGGCATGTTCGGGTCGCTCTTGTTGATGGCATGAAGATAGGTATAGCCGAGCTTCGCCGACCAATGCTTGTCAAAGCGATGGTTATACTCCGCTTCAAGACCTGTGATCTCCGCTTTGCCGATGTTCTTGAAGCTGTAAATCATGTCGGGCGGCATGAGCCATCTGGCATCAGCGGAAATTTCCGGATGGAAATCCATCAGATAGCCGGTGAAGTAAGTCGTCATATAGTTGTCAATGCGGTTGTGAAAAGCATTGATACGGTAGCTGTCCCTGCCATCCTTGCTCTCGCCCTCATAGCCAAGATCGAAATTGAGGGACTTCTCGGGCTTCAAGTTCGGATTGCCGACAAAATAGTAGCCAAGGCGTGCGCGTTCCAGTCCCATCGGCGAGCCTGCATACATCTCCCAGTTGTAGTAAAGCTCCCCCATGCCCGGCTCGGTATAGCCCGTGCCGAGGTTCGCCTTGAAGCGCTGGTTCGCCTTGCCGCCGATGTTGTGCGTCATGCCGATATTGAACGTCGCATGTGTGCCGAAAAGGCTGCTGTGATCGACGCGCAGAATTGGCGAGAGCAAAGTATTCCGATTGACCTGCCATGCGTCCTGCAAAAACACATATTGCTTCTTGATCTCCACACTGCCAATCGTCAATCGGTTCTGCCGCGCATCAAATTCCTCATTGAACGCTTTTCCGTTCCAAAGCATCGCATGTCCAAACATTTTACGATCATAATTGGCAAATTCCTGATCATAGTAGTGATTGATTGCCGAAGTCGGCGTATCAATATGAGTCAGATCATGGTTGCGAGCATCATCAAGCAGCTGCTGACCGAACGCCATAAGCCGCGCCATAACATCTGGCGGCGCCGGATTCCAGTCTTTATCATAGCCCTGAGAGCCATATTTCAAATAGTCCTGATACGTATAGATTGGCTCCAGTGAGCGTCCGGCAGCATCCTTATGCCCATACCACTCGTATTCATTATCGTACTTAGGCACTCCCGCTTCATTTCGCGTCATCGCATAGTCGTGCACGCGCGAAGATGGCTCCCCCGCGCCGCCTCTCGTATAAAGGTTCTTATCGTAATCCCACGGATCGATCATGCGCGTATGGCTGTTCGGTGCGTTTTTGATGCGGCTGCCCTCGCCTTTCTCCTGCGTGTAGCCAATGCCGTAGGTCAGCAGATGATCGCGATGGATCTGTGTGTTTGCCGATGCCTTGAGGCTCCATTGCTGATGCATGAGGTCGTCGATGTAGTTGAGCGTGTTCTTGCCTTCATAGGGAGAATTGATATAGTCCGAGGTCAGCGTCGTGTCGTCCTCGTTCATCTTTGCATAGTCGAGAGAGACATTCCAATCCGAATTGCCGCCGCGCCCCGCATACGAGAGGCGATATGTGCTGCGGTCAAGTTCGCGTTTGAATTGCTGCAAACCTTCCCCCCCAGAGTTGGAGCGCTTGACGAAGCGCTCCATATCCTCTGCTGTATGATCGAGGTTCAAAGAAAGACTATGATTCTTATCAAGATCATAGGATGCGACAAGTCCGATATTCTTGATGTCGCCATAGTAGCGCAGCGAGTTTCGCACACGGCTTTCCTCGTCTTTATAAGAGCTTCCGCTCTTGAGGAGACCGCCGAAGGATTCCGTGCTGTAAATCGGCATGATGTCGCGCTTGCCGCCGTAGGCTGCGACGCGCAGCTTGCCAATGTCGCCCGAGTCGGC
>CAJPRR010000072.1 GCA_905373085.1 uncultured Selenomonas sp. | reverse complement strand
TACCGCACTCCGGAAGAGTTGTTTCAAGAACATCTCAACCGCATTGCTTCTGCTGCTTGAAAAATTTTGGGAAACTGTCCGATTTGCTATTGCAATTAACCGTACATGGACAGACATACGACAATAAGAAAATACATTGACTTTTTCCATCTGCTTCATATACAATAGATGCACATTGGTCTTGCGCGTCTTTTCGCAAGGCTTGCTTGAAGGGGGCGCATATCTTGGTAAAGGTGTTGGTCAGCGGAGCTTGCGGCCGCATGGGACAGGCTGTCGTCAAGGCAGTGCTCGCGGATGCGGAGCTTTCCCTCGTCGCTGCTGTCGACGTGCATGGCGGCGGGGATGCGGGAGAGATCGCGGGCTGCGGCAAATGCGGCGTGACGGTGGTGACGGATCTCGCGCAGGCGCTCTTAGAGGCAAAGCCGGACGTCATGGTGGATTTCACGCGGCCGGACGTCGTGTTTTCCAACGCGATGCTCGCCGTGCAGCATGGGGTCTCGCCCGTCATCGGCACGACGGGCATGACGGCGGACGAAAAGGCGCAGCTCGAAGCGCTGTCGTTGGAGAAGAAGACGCCGGTCTTTCTTGCGCCGAACTTCGCCATCGGCGCAGTCCTCATGATGCTCATGAGCCGTCAGGCGGCGAAGTACATGCCGCACGTCGAGATCATCGAGCTGCACCATGACAACAAGCTTGATGCGCCGTCGGGCACGGCCTTGCAGACGGCGGAACTGATCAAGGAGGCGCGTGCGTCCGTGCGGCAGGGGCATCCCGATGAGAAGGAGAAGCTTCCGGGCGCACGCGGCGCTGAGGTCGACGGCATGAGGATTCACAGCGTGCGTCTGCCCGGCTTCGTTGCGCATCAGGAGGTCATCTTCGGCGGACTCGGTCAGACACTGACGATCCGCCATGACTCCATCAACCGCGAGTCGTTCATGCCGGGCGTCGTGCTCGCTTGCAAGAAGGTCAGGGATCTTGCGGGTCTTGTCGTCGGCTTGGAGAAGCTGCTCGATTGATGTCGGCAGGAAAAAATTACAGGAGATGGCAGCATGAAGAAGAAATATAATGTGGCAATCATGGGCGCGACGGGCGCCGTAGGGCAGGAGTTTCTGAACCTCATCGAAGAGCGCAAGTTCCCTTTTGCAGAGCTTCGCTTGCTTGCGTCCTCGCGCTCGGCGGGCAAGAAGATCGCGTTTATGGGCAAGGAATACACGGTGGCAGAGACGCGCGAGGATTCCTTCGAGGGCATTGACATCGCGCTCTTTGCGGGCGGCGGCGCGAGCAAGACATTTGCACCTGCCGCTGTGAAGGCGGGCGCTGTTGTCATTGACAATTCGAGCACGTTCCGCATGGACAAGGATGTGCCGCTCGTCGTGCCCGAGGTCAACCCCGAGGCTTTGAAGGAGCACAAGGGCATCATCGCGAATCCGAACTGCTCGACGATCATCATGGTCATGGCTCTGAAGCCGCTTCGCAATCTCGCGCCCATCAAGCGCGTCGTCGTCTCGACGTATCAGGCCGTTTCGGGCGGCGGCAAGGAGGCGATGGCGGAGCTTGAGGAGCAGGTCGAGGCCATCGTAGCGAAGAAGCCCGTGAAGGCGGAGATTCTGCCGGGCGCATCGCTCAAGA
This sequence comes from uncultured Selenomonas sp., assembly GCA_905373085.1. Classification (GTDB taxonomy): domain Bacteria; phylum Bacillota; class Negativicutes; order Selenomonadales; family Selenomonadaceae; genus Selenomonas. Next base: position 9,459 of record CAJPRR010000072.1, on the reverse strand, counting down.
AGCACTATCAGATTGCTTTCAACCTGATTCCGCAGATTGACATCTTCAAGGAAAATCTCTACACGAAGGAAGAAATGAAGATGATCGACGAGACGCGCAAGATTCTTTCTGAGCCTGACTTGCGCGTGACGGCGACGACGGTTCGTGTGCCTGTCTACCGCAGCCATGCGGAGTCGGTCAACATCGAATTTGCGGAAGCGGTCAGCGTCGAGGCAGCGCGAAAGGCGATCGCCGCCTTCCCCGGTGCTGCCCTAAACGACAATCCCGACGAGCAGGCTTACCCGATGCCGCTCTTCACCTCGGGCAAGGACGACGTCGAGGTCGGGCGCATCCGTCTCGATGAATCGGTCGAGCACGGTCTGAACCTCTGGGTCTGCGGCGACCAGATCCGCAAGGGCGCGGCGCTCAACGCGCTGCAAATTGCCGAGTACATGATCGAGCATGGGATGATCGGCTGAAGATGCAGATGCGAGCATTTCCGATGGGAGGGACAGCAAGAGATGGTCAGCGATGAAACGATGATGTTCCGCTTCGGCGCGGAAGAGAACAAGGCTGAGGTCATCATTCGCGAAGCCTGCGAAGCGATGGAAGAAAAGGGCTACAATCCGATCAACCAGCTTGTCGGATACCTTCTTTCCGGTGATCCTGCCTATGTGACGAGCTACAAGGAAGCGCGCAGCAAGGTGCGAAAACTGGAGCGCGACGAGCTTTTGGAAGAGCTCGTGCATTTCTATATCGAGGCGCATCGGGAGAAGAAGGCGTGAGGAAGCGAGTTCTTGCGCTCGACGTCGGCGACCGTACGATCGGCGTCGCCGCAAGTGATGCGCTCGGCCTCACGGCGCAGGGCGTCGAGACGATTCGACGCAAGTCGTGGGACAAGGATTTCGCGCGTCTTAAAGAACTGATGGAGCTTTACGAGACGGACACCTTCATCGTCGGCTTGCCGAAGAACATGAACGGCACGCAGGGCGAGCGCTGCGATGTCGTGCGCGACTTCGCACAGAGGCTGCAGAAGAAGTTCAAGGGCAGCCAGGTCGTCTTTTGGGACGAGCGGCTTTCGACCGTGGCAGCGGAGCGCTCGCTGATCGCGGCCGATGTGAGCCGCGCCAAGCGGCGCAAGGTCATAGACAAGATGGCGGCCGTATTCATCTTGCAGGGATATTTGGACAATCTAGGGATGCGCGTCGGCGCAGCCCCGGAAGAGAAATGAGGAAAAAGATATGTCGGACAAGGAAAAAGAAATTCTGGACGAGGATGCGGACGTCATTGTCGAGATGACGGACGAAGAGGGAAATAGCTACTATTACCGCGAGGAAATGATCATCCCTGTCGGTGATGACAAATTCGCGCTGCTCATCGGCATCCATGACGAGGAAGAGGAAGAGGAGCATGCGCACAGCTGCGGCTGCGGTGAGCATGATGAGGATGTACTCATCGCCAAGGTCGTCATGGGCGAAGATGGCGAGGAAGAATACATCGAGCCTACGGACGAGGAATTTGACGCCGTGCAGCGTGCCTATGACGCGCTGATGGACGATGAAGAAGACTGACGATTCATGCGAGGAAGTGCCGACGCTCATGGGGCGTCGGCTTTTTCCTTAATATCTTGCAATCTTCCCCTGCACATACTCCTCGCAATATTTCATGGAAATCCATTCACAAGTATGATAGAATAGAAAAGATTGAGAAACAGGATATATTTACGTTTCCAAATAAACATTATCATCATGAAATTGTGAGGTTTTACTTTTGATGACATTTGATTCGAGTACAGAGACGGTGGCTGTCCTTTACGATATTGAAAATGCGCCTTTTGAAATGCTTGATTTTACCTTGGGAAAGGCTCGGAAGTTCTTTCCGTGTCGCATGATCGTCGTCTCCGATTGGGAAAAGCACCCGGAGCAAAAGCGCTGGAATCGTCTGATGGCACGCAAGGGGCTTACTTTCCGCCAGATTGATCGAAAGGTCGATGGCAAGAATTCACTGGATTACGCCTTGTTCGACATGGCGAAAATCCTGCGTGATGAGGGCGTGCGCCGCTTTCTTATCGTGACGACGGATTCCGATTTTGTAGCGATTGCCCGGATGTTGCGCGAAAGCGACACGCCGTGTCACATCATCGGTGTGGGAACGGAGCAGGCAAGTCAGTCTCTTCGTGACGCTTATGATGAATTCTATTGCTATCCGCCTGTAAAGAAGAAAAAAGCGAAGGCGCAAGAGCAAGAGGCGCTGGCAGAAAAGGATAAGCAGAAGGCAGGCGGCAAGTCCGATAAAAAACAGCAGAAGAAGCAAGCGAAGAAGAATCAGGATGCGGCAAAGGAGTCTGACGTGCAGCTTTCTCCTGCAGGCAAGAATGTTTTGCAGGTACGCTTGCCCAAGTCTCTTTTTGATAAGCTGCAGAAGAAAAAGCGGCATGAAGATGTCGATATGGAACAGCTTGTGACATATCTTCTGATGCGTGGGTTGAACGACTGATGCGAGGTGGAGCATGAGAAAGCAAGAGGAGAGCGTCCTGCTCTACCAATTTTCGGAGGAAGCTGTTTCTGCTATTCAAGAGGTTCTGCGCAAGTTGGGAATCCATGTGAGCGTTCTAGAACCAGAGGCATGGCGTCAGCGCATTGGCTTCTTGCTTTCCTTGAAGGGCTTCAGGCAGGGGACGTCAGAGGAAGAAGACTTTGATTTCCCCCACGAGGCGGCAGTTTTCCATAAGATCAAGGGAAAGCGTCTCGATCAGGTGCTCCAAGCTTTAAAGGATGCCGGCATTGCACATATAAGGTTCAAGGCGGTGACGACGCCGTTCAACCTGCATTGGACGCTTGGACGTTTGTGCAGAACCATGCATAAGGAACATGCATATATGATGGAAAGGGACAAGAAGCAGGAATGAGTTACGATGATCGTGATCGGATGAGCGTTCTTGTACGCAAGGAAAAATCTGCATCAGGCGATAGGAGATCAGATGACACGCAGGAATTGCCGCCTTTGCCTCGAGATGCGTTTCCTGTTTTTTCGAGGCAGGGGAAGGTGCGTGAACTTCCGCCGCTCGCATCGGAAAGAAAAGACCAAGCGGCAGATATTGCACATGCCGGAAGCAGGCGGCAGAGAGGATTCCGCAGGATTCTGATTTTTGCCGTTTGTTTTGCCTTGGCTCTTTTTTGCGGATTTCTTTTGTCCGATATGTTCCGCAGCCATGAACAAGCTCTTGAGGACAGCCGCAAGGAGACGCAGCAGATTGAAACGCGCCAACAGGAGCTTGCTGCACGTGAAGAATCTCTCAGAGAGCAGAGAGCGAGCATGGCGGAGCAGAAAAAGGCGCTGGAAGAAAAAGAGCTGGAACTTGAGCGAAAGGCGCAGCGCGCCGCAGGGCGCACGGAGCGCATAGAACAGGAAAAGGGCAAAAGTTCCGTTGTCGGCGATTGGGTGGACAAGGTGACGGGCAAGGAGAAGGAGCGCAAAGAGGCGAACGAGAAGAATGCCGCTGAAATTCAGCAGGCAAATCTGGATATCGCTTCGGTACAACAATCCATCCGGGATGCGCAAGCAGTTCTTGATGAAGTGGACAAACAGCTTGACAATGTCAATGAGATGAAGGAGCAGGCGGATCGATTGAAAACGGTTGCACAAGATACGTATGAGAAAAATCAAGGGACGATCAGCCAAATCTTTCACTACGTGAACGAAGGCGCTGATATGCTGCGCCAGGTTCTTCGCTGATGAAGACGCAAAAGGAGGAGAATGAATGTGAAGAAAATCATTGCCTTTCTGTTTGTACCGATTCTGTTCCTTGCAGTGGGCTGCGGTGGTGGAAGCAAGCAAGAGCTCAGCGCGTTGAAAATCGGCCTTATGCCCGATACGGATTCTGTTCCCTTCATCATTGCGCAGGAAAAGGGCTATTTCGCAGAAGAAGGACTTACCGTGAAACTGCAGCCTTTCAAGAGCGCTATGGACAGGGACTCTGCTTTGCAGAGCGGCAATCTTGACGGCGCAGTTTCCGATCTGCTTGCGGTTGCTTTTGCCAAGGATGGCGGTTTCGACGTCAAGGTCACTTCCGTGACGGACGGCAGTTACAAGCTCGTTGCAGCGCCCGGGACGGAGAGTCTCTCCGTCAAGGCGCTCGCCGGCAAGGAGGTGGCAGTTTCTCGCAATACGATCATCGAGTATGTGACGGATCATATTCTGGAAAGCAATGCGATGTCCGGCGATGATATAGCGAAGGTCGTCATTCCACAGATTCCGACACGCCTTGAGCTTCTGCAAAGCGGGAAACTGAGAGCGGCGACCCTGCCTGAACCGATGGCCAGCATTGCCGTTCACAACGGCTGCCGCTTCATCATTGGTTCCGACGAACTCGGCATCAATCCTGGAGTCATACTTTTCACCGAAAAAAGCACGAGAGAGAAGCGGAAAGAAATCCAGGCGATGTATCGTGCCTACAATAAGGCCGTGGCTTATCTCAACAGCACGGATCGTGCCGAGTACATTGATCTCGTAGTGGAAAAGAGCGGTTTTCCGCCGGCAGCAAAAGAAGCTCTCGCTTTGCCTGTTTATCACACAGCGGCTCTGCCTAGAGAGCGTGACGTTACGGACTGCATTGCTTGGCTCAAGGGAAGGGGACTGATCAAAGAATCCTATGGATATGATGCTCTCGTGCTCGATTTATTGCAGCCATGATCGACCTGCAGCACCTGTCCTACGCTTATATGGTCGATAAAAAATGTGTGCAAGTGTTGCACGACATCAATATGCATGTAGGAAAAGGAGAAGTTTGTTCTGTCATAGGCCCTTCCGGCTGCGGCAAATCGACATTGCTGAAAATCATTGCAGGACTTTTGCATGATTATGATGGAACTGCGACGCTCGATGGAAATTCCATCTGCCCAAATAGGCAGCGCATCGGTTTCATGCCGCAGGATTACGGGCTCCTGCCGTGGAAAACAGTACGTGATAATATCGAACTTGGCAGGAAAATCCGTCATGAAAGGGTGCAGGAGAAGGATGTTGTTTCTATGATGCAGCGACTGGGCATCGAAGCGTTCAGCAACCGACATCCTCGTGAGTTGTCCGGCGGGCAGCAGCAGCGCGTGGGACTGGCACGCGCTTTTTTGCTGCACCCCGATGTGCTTTTGATGGATGAACCGTTTTCGGCACTGGACGCCATCACACGCGAGGAGATGCAGGAGGTTTTCTTATCCCTTTGGCATGAGCAGCATGTGACCACTGTCCTTGTCACGCATTATGTGGAAGAAGCGCTATGTCTCGGGCAAAAGATCGTGATTCTTGCCGACGCTCCCGGGCGCATTGCCGATGTGTTGGACAATCCGCTTTTCAGCTGTATCGATCAGCGCAGCAAACCGGAATTTTTCCGTATGAGCTGTTATTTGCGTGAACGGATCAAGGAAAATTGGAGCAAGGCATGAAGCGTCTTTTTGTTTATATGGGTGCTGCCGCCGTACTTTTTTCCTTCTGGTGGCTGCTCTCTTTTTTTCTCGCATTGCCGATTGTGCCGAATCCATGGCATGTTGTTTCTTGTTTGCAGAATATCTTTTTGTCCTCGATTGCCGTTCATGCAACTTACAGTTTGGGCAGGATCGCGTTAGGGCTTGCCATTGCCGTAGGAGTCGGCTATCCCATAGGAATCTTTATGGGATATGCAGCGGGAGTTGATCGTATCCTTGCCCCTTTTGTCTACCTGCTGTATCCCGTGCCCAAAATTGCGCTGCTCCCCATCCTCATGCTGCTTGCCGGTGTGGGGGAGCTGTCCAAGGTTTTGATGATCTTCCTCATCATCGTTTTCCAAGTCATCATCGCCGTGCGTGACGCTGTGCGCTCGATTCCGCAGGAGACATACGTTCCTCTTCTTTCGCTGGGGGCATCGTTTTTTTCTATTTTTCGTCATATCCTTTGGCCGGCGTCTTTGCCCAAATTCATCACAGCTGTGCGCGTTGCCATGGCAACGGCATTTTCTGTTTTATTTTTTACGGAAACCTTTGGATCTCAATATGGTTTGGGATACTTCATCATGGATGCATGGCTTCGTGTCAATTATTTGGAGATGTATGCGGGAATTGTTGTTCTCAGCATACTTGGGCTGCTGCTTTTCTCGATTCTCGATTTTATCGAAATGAAAGTTTGCCGATGGCAATATAAATAAGTCTTCCAACCTTTATACGAAGGTCGAAAATCCTAAAATTTGAAAAAATATCCATAAGGAGTGACAAGACGCGTTACTTGTTGTATAATTAGATTAGAAATCATTGAGTATATTGGGGATGGGTGAGATATGCCGATCAAAAACACCATGGAAGAGTTCGTCAAGCAGAATATCGATGCGGTTTTGCGCATGTGCCCCGATTGCTGTTCTTGTGAAAAGTGCAAGGAAGACATCATGGCCTTGGCGCTCAATCATCTCCCGCCTAAGTATGTATCTACGCATAAGGGGGATTTGTTTGCAAGAATCGCAGCGATGGATCCGGTGGATAAAGCGTTCATCATTCAAGAAATTGCCAAGGCAATACAGATCGTCCATAAGGTGCCGCGTCACTGAAATCTGAACCTGTGTACAAAAAGCGATGTCCGCACGAAACGGCATCGCTTTTTGCGTTCAGTGTTCTGTTGTCGCGGCGGTTTTTTCCACATCTTTTGTTTTGGGTTGTATTCGATGCGTGACCAGTATTTTGTCAATGCGTGCACGATCCATATCGACGATCTCGAACGTAAAATCATCCCATTGGCAAGTCTCCGTCTCTTTGGGAATGTAGCCGAAATAAGAGGTCAGGAATCCTCCCATGGTTTGAAAATGCGCCTTATCCTCATCGGGCAGAGGTACGTCGATATCGAATTTCTCTTTGAAGTCATCTATTGAGAACAATCCGTCCATATACCAAGCGTTCTTGCCGCGAGGAATCATCTGGGGCGCGTCGATTTCGTCGGTATTGAAAGATTCACCGATGATTTCACTCATGATGTCCGTCAGAGTAAGGAAGCCGATGACGCCGCCGTATTCATCCAATACGACAGCTTCGTGCACATTGGTTTCGCGAAATTTCTCCAGCACACGGAATGTCTCCATGGAGCGCGGAACAAACATGGGCTGGCGGATGAAAGAAGATAATTCAAGGATTTGTTTTTCCAAACAAGCGTCGAGCAGATCCTTTGCATAGAGGATGCCGCAGAAATCGTCAAGACTCCCACGTCCCACAGGTATAATCGTATCGGTATTTTCCCTGATGAGCTGCAAATTGTGATCTGCAGAGTCCTCGAGATCGATCCAGAACATCTGCGTGCGTGGCGTCATCAGAGCGTAGGCAGTTTGATCGCTCATGTGGAAGATGTTGTCGACCATCGTCTGCTCCGCTTTTTCAAATATCCCGTCCTCAGTGCCCTGCTCGATAAGATCCTTGACCTCATCTTCCGTAACGGTATCTTCCACATGAGGGTTGATTCCGAACAGGAGCAGGAGGGAATTTGCTGAAGCTGAAAGGACGGAGACAACAGGCCGCGTGAGATGTTCGAGAATATAGAGCCAGCGGTGGAATCGCTGTAAATATTTTTCGGAATTTTGCCAAGCAATTTTCTTGGGCAGGAATTCTCCCATGAGAAGGCTGAGATAAGCAATGGAAACCGTGCTCAGAACAAGTGCGAGCGAATGCGAATAAGGGAGAAATTGAAGGGCTTGCGCTAGGAAGGGCGCAATCGCGCCGCCGACGATGATACCGAGAAATATGCTCGTGAGAGCGATGCCGATTTGCACGACGGGAAGGATGCGTTCCGGCGCTTCCAGAATCTTTAGGGCAGCTGCAGCATCCTTGTTTCCGTCATCGGCAAGTTTTTCCAGACGGCTTTTATGGCTTTCTGTGATGGCGGTTTCCATCAAAGAGAAAAAACTGCTCGCCGATATGAGAAGAACGGTTAGAATAATAAATAGTGGTAAATCCGGATTATCCAAGGGTTGGCACATCCTTTGCTGAACGTAAAAAACTGACATGCTTATTATAACACATTGCGACCAATCTTATCCATGCTTGATGGAACTTTGATTGCTGTTTGACAATTTCATGAGCAGGAATAATCGAATTTGCACCGAAAGTACTTTAAGATGGATTATTATAGTATAATTGAAGGAGCGAAAACGAACGATGAGATTTTCTCGATTGAATTTCATCCTGGCAGTATCCTTGCTTGTCATGGTCACAGTATTGGCAGGCGGTCTTTTCGCGTACCATACTTCTTGCCGCGGACGCATTCTTTACGGGGTGCAGAGTGAAGGACACTCTTTGTTTGGTATGACGCAAACAGAAGCGGAACAGTATTTTACGCAGTTGGGGAAAAGGAGGCTTGCCGCCCAGACCATCTCTTTGAGAAGCAAAGGGGCGGTATGGAAAATACCGGCGCAGGAACTGGCCGTGCAACCTGCGGCGGCAACAGCGGCAGAGGAAGCCTACAATGCCGGGCGTAAAGGATCGTTCGTACAGCAAGCAGCGACGCAGATCAAGAATGCTGTTTATGGATGCAGCATTCCTTTTTTGGCAAGTTATGATGAATCGCTCTTGCAGGCAAAATTGGAAGAGATAGCAGAAAGTATCCTCGTGCAGCCTGTCAATGCGGCATGTGAGATCGGCGCCGATGGATCCATTTCCCACATTCCGGGGCAATCAGGGCAGAAGCTCGACATCTCTGCAACGTTGAAGATGTTGGATGAACCTTTGAAGGAAATGCAGGCTGCAAATATCGAATTGCCTCTGGCAGAGAATCCGCCTTTTGTTCGTACGGAAGATCTCACGAACGTCAATGCCGTACTTGGAAGCTATACGACGTATTATCGTCATGGTGCGCGCGGGGACAATATTGCCATAGCTACGCAGCAGCTCAATGGCGTCCTGATTCGCAGTGGAGCAAGTTTTTCTTTTAACAACATCGTTGGGACACGTACCGCAAATGCCGGATACAAGAATGCGGCGGTCTTGATAAATGGAAAGTCCGTTCCCGGTATTGGCGGCGGCGTCTGCCAAGTCAGTTCCACGCTTTACAATGCGATTCTCTTGGCAGGCCTAAGCCCGACGGAGAGGTTCTCGCATTTCATTCCGTCGTCGTATTGTCCTCCGGGGCTTGACGCGACGGTGGCGGACGACTTGATTGATTTTCAATTCATGAATCCTTTGCCGCATAATGTTTATCTTTTGGCGAGTGCAGATGGCAGAAAAATTACGGTGCAGGTGCTTGGTACGCAGGCAGATCTCCAAGGGAAGCATATCTCTATCGAGACGGTCGGATCCAGCAGACGACCTTCGGTATATCGCATTTACAGCGCCAACGGACAGGTCGTTGAGAGAGAATATCTGCACACGGATTCCTATTCTTAAGGCATGACAAAGACTGTTGCAGAGAAAATGCCAGAGAATAGTGAGCGGGGGCGGTGTCCTTCTGTTGCTGCCGTAATGGAGAAATATGCCTATGGAAAAG
>CAJPRR010000071.1 GCA_905373085.1 uncultured Selenomonas sp. | reverse complement strand
CTGCATCCGGGGAAGACGGCATTCTTCAAGAAGGGCAGGGAGGTCATCGCCGTGCTCGGCGAGATGCATCCCACTGTCCTGAAAGCGCTCGGCATCCACAAGAAGGCATACATCTTCGAGATGGACGTCGAGACCTTGCTCAAGTATCGCGCGAAGAACTTCCGCTATGAGCCGCTGCCGCGCTTCCCCGCGATCTCGCGCGACCTCGCACTGCTCGTCGACGAGCAGACGGACGCGGCGCAACTCGCACGCACCATCGAAAAGAGTGCGGGCAAGTTCTTCAAGGATCTGCACCTTTTCGACGTTTACACGGGCGAGCAGGTCGCCGAGGGCAAGAAGAGCATGGCATTCAGCGTCGACTTCCAGTCGGCGGACAAGACCTTGAAGGATGAAGAAGCCGACGAAGCCGTAGCGAAGATCTTGGCGGCGCTCCAAAGAGAATGCGGCGCTGAGCTTCGCGCCTGAAGAGACAGCGGGTGAAACGATGGAAAAGAAGAAGGTAGTCGTTGAGATATTCGGCGAAATGTATCCGCTCAAGAGCGATGAACCTGCCGACTATGTGCGCCAGCTTGCCAAGCTCGTGGATGACAACATGCGCGACGTCGCTAAAAAGACCCGCAGCTTCTCGGGCACGAAGATCGGCGTGCTCGCCGCTTTGCAGCTTGCCGATGAATACTACAAGCTGAAGAAGGATTACGACGAACTCTTAGCGCTCTTGGAAGAGCCGAAAGGGTAGGTTGGGAATCCGCGCGATTCATCGACGAGATTCGCAGCTCGCTGCGCTACGTTTTGAAAAAATATCTTGACGCATACGGTTTTCTATGATAGTATATGCAAGTAATTCAAGAAGAGGCCGCCGCTTCTCACCTGCCGACATGCGTCGAGCGGGTCTTATATGCAGGTTTTGCAAAGGAAGGGGTGGCGTCTGCCGCCCTTTTTATTTGCTCGTTCACCAGGAGGTGTTTTCCCATTAGCAGGGACTCTTTAAGAATCAACGAAGAAATCCGCATTCGCGAGGTACGCGTCACGAGCGCGTCCGGTGAGCAGCTCGGCATCATGGCGACACGCGATGCCTTGCGCATGGCGGAGGAGCAGCATCTCGATCTCGTCGAGGTTGCGCCGAAAGCGAAGCCTCCTGTCTGCCGCATCATGGATTTCGGCAAGTACCGTTACGAGCAGCAAAAAAGGGAGAAGGAGGCGAAGAAGAAGCAGAAGATCGTCACGATCAAGGAGGTCAAGCTGCGCCCGAACATCGAGCAGCATGATTTCGACGTGAAGCTCAAGAATGCTCTTCGCTTTCTGGAAGAAGGAAACAAGGTCAAGGTCACGATCATGTTCCGTGGCCGCGAATTGTCGCATCCGGAGCTTGGCCGAGAGGTCTTGAACAAGGTGGCCGACCGGCTCAAGGAGCTCGTTTCCATCGAGCGCGATGCGAAGCTGGAGGGCAAGAACATGACGATGATTCTCGCCCCGAAGGCGCAGACTAAAGGAGGAAAATAAACATGCCAAAGGTAAAGACACGCAGAGCCGCTGCCAAGCGCTTTTCGATAACGGGTTCCGGTGAGTTCAAGCGGAACAAAGCGTTCAAGAGCCATATCCTTGAGAAGAAGACGAGGAAGCGCAAGCGCAACCTGCGCAAGGCTACGCTTGTCGCCGCCGCTGACCACAGGCGCGTGCGCGATATGTTGAACAAGTAAGATTCGAGCGAAGATAATGGAGGAATAAGATATGCCAAGAGTAAAATCCGGCGTTACGGCGCATCGCCGCCATAAGAAGATTTTGAAGCTCGCCAAGGGCTATCGCGGCGCAAAGAGCAAGCAGTTCAAGAAGGCAAACGAGACGGTCATGAAGGCGCTCTACTATGCGCGTCGTGATCGCCGCGCGAAGAAGGGCGAGTTCCGCAAGCTCTGGATCGCCCGCATCAATGCGGCTGCACGCATGAACGGCATTTCCTACAGCCGTCTCATCAACGGCTTGACGAAGGCCGGCGTCGAGGTCAACCGCAAGATGTTTGCCGATCTTGCCGTGCACGATGAGAAGGCGTTTGCCCAGCTCGTCGCCATTGCCAAGGAAAATCAGTAAGAAGATGACGCAAGGGGAGCTTTCCACAGCTCCTCTTTTTTTATGAAAGCCAAAAAGTCAAACTCGAAGGGTGCAGACTGCTTGGGGAACTTTCTGTAAGGGCGGTGCACGATGTCCATGAAAGTGGATGTTCGTGCGTATAATATCTACAATTTCCGCGGAGGAACGATGGAAAAGATCGAGAGCGCACAGAATAAGAGGATCAAGTGGCTTGCGAGCTTGAAGAATGCCAGGCGGCGAAGGGAAGAAGGCGTCGTCGTCGCCGAGGGCGTGCGGCTCGTCGAGATGGCGGCGGAGGCGGGCTGGACGACGCGCTTTTGTCTCGTCACAGCCGAGGCGGCGCGCGAGGAGCGCGCAGAGCGCATCCTCGCGCGGCTGGAGTCCCTCGGCTGCCCGCTCGCTGAGGTGACGCCCGAGGTCTATAAGAAGGCGAGCGACACCGACGCGCCGCAGGGCATTTTGCTTGTACTGGAAGAGCGAGGAGCGAGTCTTGCGGCTCTTGCGATGCGGCAGGAAATGCACGTCGTCGTGCTCGATGGCGTGCAGGATCCAGGCAATGCAGGAACGATCGTGCGCACGGCGGATGCGGCGGGCGCGGATGCCGTCGTCTGTCTGGAGGATACGATCGACGTGTTTTCTGCCAAGGCGGTTCGCGCAAGCATGGGATCGGTCTTTCATGTGCCAGTCGTGCGGAACGTGTCTTGCACGGCGCTGTGCGAGTTCCTGCAGCAGGGACGCGTGCGGCTCTTGGCTGCCGATCTCGACGAGGCGGCACAGCCGTACTATGCGGCGGATTACAGTGGCCGAATCGCGCTCGCCTTCGGCAACGAGGGCAACGGCGTGTCGGATGAGGTTCGTCGTATGGCCGAGGCAAAGCTCTTCATTCCGATGTTCGGCAAGGCGGAATCGCTCAACGTGGCGACCGCCGCCGCCCTTGTGCTCTACGAGGCGGCGGGCGTGCGCCGCGGCTTTCGGCATCATTGCCAGTAGAGATAGACGGCGAGCGTGCCCGCTTGCAGGCTGACGCGGAAGGAGGAGCTGCCTTCCGCCAGTTCGTTGCTCACTGCGTACGGTTCTTCTTGGCGCAGGACGGCGTCTTCGAGCGGCCATTGTGTTCCCGCTAGAGAGACGCCGCGACATTCGCCGCCCAAGGCGAGGAGAGAGATGGCCTTGGGCGTTTGCTTTGCGGTGAAGGAAAGGCTGTCTTCTTCGAGCAGGAAGAAGCACGCTTCCTGCTCGTCCGCCAGAATCATCGGGATGCCGCTGAAGGCGCAGGAAAAGAGCGTGCTCATGGCGTGATCGAAGCGGCCGCCGAAAGCCCCCGTGAGCAGAAGAAACGTGTCGGGAGCCTTCTCCTTGATTTTGGCAAGTGCGAGCTGCGTGTCCGTGAGATCCTTTTTGATCTCGAAGCGCTCGCAGGGGACGCCTTCGGCGAGCGCCCAAGACCAGGCGGCGGGCGAGGCACTGTCTGCGTCGCCGAGAAGGAAGTCGGGCACGCATTTCATCGCGTGGCAGAGATCGACGCCGTGATCGATCGCCCAGAGCTTGCCGCGCCGCGCCCTTTGCAGCCAGTCGGCGGCGGGCGGGCGGCCCCCTGTGACCAAGGTGCAGATATGTGCGGGAAGCGCCCGAGAGAACGCGATCGTGCCCTGCGGCAGGGAAAATTCATGGGAGCGCATGTTTTTCCTCCTCCATTTCCGTTTGTAGGAAGGTTTTTCAATTTTTTTGTTTAATTATACAATATATAGCTTTTTTGTGCTCGACTAAAATGGGAGGAGTCAAATGCGATGATCAAGTATACGTATTACGGGCACGCTTCGTTCTTGCTCGATGACGGCACGTCGAAGGTTCTGACCGACCCGTTCCTCACGGGAAATCCGCTCGCTGCGATTCAGGCGGATGAGGCAGAGTGCGACTACATCTTGCTGACGCACGCGCACGGCGATCATCTCGGCGACGCGCCTGCCATCGCCAAGCGCACGGGCGCGATGGTCTTGGGCATTCCGGAGGTTCTCGACGTCTGTTTGCAGGCGGAGAGCGACATCAAGACGCACGGCATGAACATCGGCGGCTCGGTCAAGCTGCCCTTCGGCAAGGTGCGCATGACGATGGCGCTGCACAGCTCGGGCGTCGCGGGCGGCATCGCCTGCGGCTACGTCATCCAGATCGGCGGCATCAACGTCTACTTTGCCGGCGATACGGCGCTTTTCAGCGACATGAAGCTCATCGGGCAGAAGGATCCGCTCGACTACGCGGTTCTGCCCATCGGCGACAATTATACGATGGGACTTGAGGATGCGGCTCTTGCCGCACAGTGGCTCAACACGAAGAACGTCATACCGATCCACTACAACACTTGGCCCGTCATCGCGCAGGAAGCGGGGCGGTACAAGGAAGTGACGGAGGGCATGACGCGTGCCGCCGTGCATATCGTAGAGCCGGGCGGTACGTTGGAGCTTGCATGAAGAAGGCGCGGCTCGTCGTCCTCATAGGGCCGACGGCGGTCGGCAAGACCGCGCTTTCCCTCGCGCTTGCCCGACGGCTTGATGCGGAAATCATCTCGGGCGATTCGATGCTCTTTTATCGGGGCTTCGACATCGGCACGGCGAAGCCGACGAAAGAAGAGTTGAGTGCCGTGCCGCATCACTTCATCGACATTCTCGCGCCTGCGGCTTCGTTCAATGTCATGGACTTTCAGCGCCTCGCGCGGGAGGAGATCGGACGCATCGCCGCGCGCGGCAAGCTGCCGCTCGTCGTCGGCGGCACGGGGCTTTACATCAAGTCGCTCCTGGAAGGGTACGTCTTCAACGAGACTTCGGGTGATCGCGCCTATCGTGAAAAGCTTGAGAGGCTGGCACAGGAAAAGGGCAAGGCGTTTGTCCACGGCCTTTTGCAGGAAGCCGATCCGGAGGCGGCGGCTCGTCTGCATGTCAACGATTTCCGCCGCGTCGTGCGTGCCTTGGAGGTCGCTTCCTTGGGAAACGAGCATATCTCCGAGCAGCGCGAGGCGGCAGGCGGGGAACTTGCCTACGACGCCTATGTCATCGGACTGCGGCGTGAGCGGCAAGCGCTCTATGCACGTATCGAGGAACGTGTCGATGCGATGTTGGAGGCAGGTCTTGCCGACGAGGTGCGCTCCCTCTTGGCGGAAGGCGTGCCTCGTGACTGTCCGGCGATGAAGGGCATCGGCTATCGCGAGATGCTTGCCTATCTTGCGGGAAGCATGGACTTGCCGCTTGCCGCAGAGGAAATCAAGAAGGCGACGCGCCATTTCGCGAAGCGCCAGCTCACATGGTTTCGCAAGATGCCGTATGTACATTGGTATGCGGCGTCGCAGGGGGAAGAGCTGCTGCTGGAAAAAATTTGTACGGATATAAGGAGGTCTTTCCATGCCGGTAAAACCGCTGAACCTACAGGATAATTTTCTCAATCAGATGCGCAAGGAGAACCGGGCAGTCAGCATCCATCTGCTCAACGGCTTCCAGATGAAGGGATATGTCAAGGGCTTCGACAATTTCACGGTGATTCTTGAGGTGGCGGGCAAGCAGAATCTTGTTTACAAGCACGCCATATCGACGATCGCGGCGACGAAGCTTGCGTCGGCCGGCGAGGCGGAAAAATAAGAAGAGCCTTCTCCCGCAGAGGGGGAAGGCTCTTCTTCGTGACGCGGCGAAGATCTTAGGAGGAAATACTTTGCGAAAGCGTGGATTTGAAATCATCAAGGCGTATGAAGCGGCGGGGCTTTCCCTGCCGCAGAGAAAGACGGCGGCGAGCGCGGGCTACGACCTCGCGGCGGCAAAGGACTGCGTATTGCCGTGCGGCAAGGTGACGATCGTGCCGACGGGACTCAAGGCGTACATGCAGAAGGATGAGTATCTCGGACTGCACATCCGTTCGGGAATCTCGCTCAAGCATCAGCTCATGCTCGTCAATGCGCAGGGAATCATCGACGCGGATTACTACGACAACGAGGAGAATGAGGGGCATATCATGGCAGCGATCCTGAATCTCGGCGCGGCGGATTTTCGTGTGGAGAAGGGCATGCGCATCGCGCAGGGCATCTTCTACAAGTATCTCGTCGCCGATGATGACGAGGCGGGCACGGGAGAAGTGCGCACGGGAGGGTTCGGCTCGACGGGCAAGCGCTGAAGCGGGCTGCTGTCAGCGCTCTTCGGGAAGCAGCCTTGCCGCGTCTTCTGCTGAAGGCGTCACATAAAGCGTCTTCTGGTGCGTGAAGATGACGAAGCCCGGACGTGAGCCGGAGGGCTTTTTCACATAGCGCCGGTAGGTGTAGTCGACGGGCACGTTCGAGGAATCCTGCGCCTTGCTGAAGTGTGCAGCGAGGATGGCGGCGTGGTGCAGGTTCTCTTCGCTCGGCTCTTCGCCTGAGAGGCGCAGGATGACGTGCGAGCCGGGGATGTCCTTGGCGTGCAGCCAAATGTCGTCGGGCGCCGCCGTGTGGAAGGTCAGGCGGTCGTTCTGGTAGTTGTTCTTGCCGACGAGGATGCTCTTGCCGTCCTCGGTCACGAAGCGAAAGGGAGCGGAGGGCTTGTCCTGCCGCTTTTTTTTCGTGCTCTCCTTGAGGAAGCCGCTTTGAATCAGCTCATCTTTGATCTCTTCGATTTCGGGCAGTGTCGAGGAGGCGGAGAGGGAGCTTTCGACGCTGGAGAGATAGCGGATGTTCTCCTCGCAGAGTGCGATCTGCCCGTCGAGCAGCTTCTGCGCACGCTTGAGCTTGTCGTACTTGTGGTAGAACGCCTGCATGTTCTGACTGAGCGTCAATCTCCGGTCGAGTTTCAGCGTGATCTTTTCGCCCGCTTCGCTGTAGATGTTGTCGACGGTCAGCGAGGCGTCGGCGTGGTCTTCGTAGAGATGTGCATACGTCATGAGATTGTCGCCAAAGATTTTGTAGTCCTCGGCGCTTTCTGCTTGGCGAAGCTCTTCCTGCAGGACGCCGAGCTTGTTTTCGGCACGCGTGAGCTCGGTCTTGACGAATTTCTTCAGGCGATCCTTTTCGGGCGGCGTGTAGGCTCCCGCAAGCTGCGTGGCTTTTTCGAGCATCGCGCTGATGGTGGAAAAGGAGAGCTGCGTGCTTTCTGCCGGGAAGTAATGGAGTGGAAAGGGTGAGGTCGCGAGCACCTTGCTGTTCTTGTCAAGGGTGAGGCTGGGCGCCGCGTCTTCCTCTATGCAGGCGGCATGGACTTCAGCGAGGGCGCACTGCAGCGCTTCCTTGTCCTTTGCGTCCAAGTCGGCGCAGAGCATCTTCTCGGGCAATCCGGCAGAAAAGATGACCTCGCGGGCGCTCACTGGGCCGAAACCCAGACAGGCGTTCAAAAGTCCTTTACAAAGCGTCGCTTCCATATCTTGTGCGAGGCGTTCGACGATGATGTCGGGCTTCACGGTGCGCAGGTCGAGCTTTTCCTGAGCGGGCGGCGGTGCGTATTCGCGTGCGGGAAGAATGAGGCGCGTGCGGCTGTTCGCGCTGCCGACTTTCTTGAGAGCGTCGATGACGACGCCGTCCTGCACGAGGATGATGTTGCTGTACTTGCCGATGAGCTCGACGATGAGGGTCTTCGTGACAATCTTGCCGCCGGCCGCGAGAGAGTCGAAGTCGAAGCAGAGGATGCGGTCGAGCGAGTGCTGACGGATGTCGGCGATGCGGCTTCCTTCGAGCTGCTTGCGCAGAACCATGCAGAAGAGCGGCGGTTCAGCTGGATTCTCGGGCGGCTTCGTCGCGAGGAAGACGGCGCTTGTCTGCGGGCTTGCCGCGATGTGCAGCAGGTGATTCCTGCCGGGCTGGCGTATGCTCAAGAAGACGGAGGCTTTCGTCGGCTGCGTGATCTTGTCGATGCGTCCGCCTAGGAGCGCGGTGCGCAGTTCCCTGACTAAGGGCTGTGTGGAAAATCCATCGAGGCTCATGGTCGTCACCTGTTCTTTCGTAAACTTAATGTTATGATAGCATATATATGCTATCATGTATAGGCAGTTGTATAAGTGCGGCATTTTATGTATAATGTACCCAATGATATACTTTCAAGGAAGCGCTGAAGCTGTCGGCGCTTCGATAAGAACCGTGGAGGGAAAGCGATGCGACGATATACATCTCTGCTCCTCGTGGCGTTCATGCTGGTTCTTTTGATCGCGACGATTTCGGACAATTTGGCGGGGCATGCGGACAGGACGCGGCGGGAGCGGCCTCAGCAGTCGATCACGGTATATACGACCTTGCCTCCCGAGCATGTGGGAATCCTCGCTGAAGGATACGAGAAGGCAAAACGCGTGCAGGTGAACTTCGTGCCCGTAAGCTCGGCCGAGGTCTTGCAGAAGCTGCGTCAGGATGCTGCGATCGGCAAGGGCGGGGCGGATCTCGTGCTCGCCGATCGTGCGACATTGGAGAAGGCGGCGGCAGACGGCGCCCTGCAGCCGTACGTCTCGGAGAGCACGGACTCGATCGGCGCTTCCTTCAAGGATGCATCTGCTGCGTGGACGGGCGTCTGGTATGATCCCGTCGTATTCTGCGCTAACCGCGATTATGTGCGCTCTGTGCCGCGCGTGCCGAATACGTGGATGGAGCTGGCCTCGATGCAGGGGATGCGCGTCGGCATTACGGACTTCTTTGCGGCGGATGCATCGGCGAATCTCTTCTTCTCCATGATGTCGCAGTTCGGCGACGCGGCGACGTACGATATCCTGCGCGGCATACAGCCCAAGGTCGTGCAGTATTCCAAATATCTTTCGACGCCCGTGCGCATGGCGGGCATGGGCGAGGTCGACGTTTCCGTTGCCGTGCAGAGCGAGGTCATGCGCTACATCCATCAGGGCTATCCTCTGCAGATCATCTACCCCGAGGACGGCACGGCGTATACGCTGACGGGTGTGGGACTGGCCGAGGGCGCAAAGAACGAGGAGCAGGCGAAGGCCTTTGCAGAGTGGCTGCTGGGCGATGAGGCGCAGCTCGCCCTGCAGAGCCGGGAGTTCTTCTTCGTGCCGCTCAATCCCGTGACGATTGCCTATAAGTCTTTTCCGGGCAAGGACGTCGTGCTCTTTTCCAGGCCGCAGGATTTCAGCCCGAGCCAGCGGCACGATCTTCTGGATCGTTGGGTGAAGGAAGTGCGGCTGCAGTAAAAAATGATGGTGGGAGGAATCCTCGGATTCCTCCCCTTATGCTTGCTATGACTTGAATATACCTTGAGGGGGAAATTTTTTGAAAGCAGGATTCATCAGCCTCGGCTGCGCCAAGAATCTCGTCGATACGGAAGTCATGCTCGGCATCTTGCAGGACAACGGCATCGAGCTTACGCCCGATCCGGCAGAAGCGGAGATCATTATCGTCAATACGTGCGCTTTTATCCAGTCGGCGAAGGAGGAATCCATCACGACGGTGCTCAATATGGCGGAGTACAAGGAAACGGGCTGCTGTCGTTCGCTCATCATCGCGGGCTGTCTCGGGGAACGCTATCATCAGGAGCTTTTGGACGACATGCCCGAAGCCGACGCCATCATTGGCACGGGCGCATGGAACCGCATCATGGAGGCGGTGCGCGAAACTCTTGCGGGCAACCGCATCGTCTTGGCGGGGGAGAACGAGATCGTCTACGATGCGAAGACGCCGCGCATTCTGACGACGCCCGCCTACACGGCCTATGTGAAGATCGCCGAGGGCTGCGACCATCGCTGCGCCTTCTGTGCCATTCCGCTGATTCGCGGACGCTTTCGCAGCCGAACGATGGACGACATCAAGCGCGAGGTCACACGCCTTGCCGCCGAAGGCGTACGGGAGATCATACTCGTCGCGCAGGATTCGACGTATTACGGCAAGGACATCTACGGCGAGCCGTCCTTGGCGCGTCTCTTGCAGGAGCTTGTGAAAATCGAGAAGGTCGAGTGGCTGCGTGTGCTCTACTGCTATCCGAAGAATTTCACCGATGAACTCATCACGACGATCGCGCAGGAGCCGAAGATCTGCAAGTACGTTGATCTGCCTTTGCAGCATGCGCACAACTCGATCCTGAAGTCGATGCGCCGCCCCGACACGCAGGAGGAGGTCGTGACGCTTCTCAAGAAGATTCGCGCGCGCATACCGAACGTCGCGATTCGCTCGACCTTCATCGTGGGATTTCCGGGCGAGACGGACGCGCAGTACCAGACGCTGCGCCGCTTCCTCATTGAGCAGCGATTTGAGAAAGTGGGCATCTTCACCTATTCGCAGGAGGAGGATACGCCCGCTGCTTCCATGCCGCGCCAAGTGCCGGAGGATGTCATGCGGGAGCGCTACCACGACCTCATGAGCGTGCAGTGCAAGATTTCGGAGGAACTGAACCAAGGGCTTGAGGGCAAGAAACTCGATGTGCTCGTCGAAGGCCGCGACGAGGAGCAGCCGAATCTTGCCTTCGGGCGCTCCTATCGCGAAGCGCCGGGCGTCGACGGGCAGATCTTCATCGAAGGCGATGCGGCGAGCCAGCCCGGCGATATCGTGCGCGTGCGCATCGTGCAGGGATTCACCTACGATGCGGTCGGCGAGCTTGTCGAGTGAGGATACGGTTTGTACGATGGCATATATGCAGGAAGGATGGGAGAATTTTGGAAGGGGGCAGGCATGGCCGAGGAAAAGAAGCCATTGGAGACGATCGTTGGACGACTGCTGCGTGAGCGCGGCAGGACGATCGCCTGTGCCGAGTCGTGTACGGGAGGCCTTCTGACGAGCCGCCTGACCGATGTCGCGGGAAGTTCCGCCTACGTGATGGGCGCGGTCGTTTCTTATACGAACGAGGTCAAGGCTTCGCTCGTCGGCGTGCACGAGGCGACGCTCAAGGCGTTTGGCGCCGTGTCCGAGGAGACGGCGCGAGAGATGGCGGAGGGCGTGCGCCGTGCGATTCCCGCCGATATCGGCGTCGGCGTCACGGGCATCGCGGGGCCCGGCGGCGCGACGGCAGACAAATCCGTGGGGCTTGTCTATATCGCTGTCGCCACGGCGGAGGCGGTGCACGTGGAACGTCATATTTTCGATGGTGTGCGCACGGAGGTCAAGCG
>CAJPRR010000070.1 GCA_905373085.1 uncultured Selenomonas sp. | reverse complement strand
TTGTAACAGATAGTGTATATGTAGATATTTCTTCTGTTGATGATAAGATCATATCTGCCTTGTATACGAATGCAGTAAACCAAGGATTTGAAAATATTGAAACGGAGGAAATAAGCTAAATCACAGGCACGGGTTTTGCCTCGGGCACCATTGGCGCAGGCGTAAACGAGGCGATCATCGGCGAAATCAAGAAGATCAAGGATCCTGGCACCGCACAGATCGTCAGTGCGATTGTAGGTGTTGCAGCAGCTAAGGCGGTCGGTGGCAATGCGGCTGCCGGTGCGATTTCGACGGCTAGTGGGACGAAGTGAAATGCCGAATAAACGCCTCACAATAAAAAGAGGAATTTCGCGAACACCTGGTAGCAATAATCCTCATGTAGAAATACGAAATGCTCAGGGCGAGCGAATAGATATTGCCGGAAATCTTGTTGCCAGAAAAAGTCCGAAAAATCATACCCCTATAGAGTATGATCTTTCGGAATAACACCAATACATTAAGGAGGTTAATACAAGTGAATAAATTGGATTGGTATGATTTTACTCTAGGATATCTTATACGAGCACACTATGATGTCATAAAGGCTACACTCACAATAAATGTTGATGTACCACGAACAATTGATCATCCAAAGCATCAAGAAGCAAAATGCTTTGAGGAAACTTTTGCCAATATCAATCTAACATTTAAAGAGGTACGATATCTCAAAAACATTGTAAGCTCCAATATGACATCAGATCCAAACGAAGATGCGGGTGATACTGAACATATCGTATGTGCACCTGCATCAGAGGATTTTTTGAACGATCTAGGTTTTAAAGATAAAAAAATTCAACTAGATTACGGAGATGGTACGAACGCCAGTCTTTCATGGAAAAAAGAGCCTTTAATGTACACTAAATTTGAAACAGCAGAAACGATTTTTTATATAATTTTTCGTGAATTAAATATAGTAGAACTCTGATTACTACAGCATATCGCCTCATCACACTACGGCAGCTATGACAAGATGGTCGACAGGAGAAGAACAAAGTCTACAACACCATAGGCCTCTCCCCCAGCCTTTCCATGCCTGCCAAGGGCGATGCGAACAGCACGACAACTTCTGCCGTTGCACCGGGAACGATTGAGATTCGCGAGAATCCCGCGCAGGACATCTCTGCCTTGAGCCGCGATACGGCGAACTCGCTGAATATTTTATCAAGGAGATATGAATGACCTATGGAAAAGGAACAATGGATAGAGGTAAATAGAGGTATGATTCCAGCAGGAGAATATCTTATGCGATTACAATATGGCGATTATAGTAATCTCATGGTAGTCTTGGATGATGATAACTTTGAAATAACTTTAGATTTCAGAGGTGATATTTCGTTTCATTGCGCCGATGAATCAAAGTGGCTTCTTTTACCTTATGATAAAGCAGCCTATGGTTACTATCTTAAGAAAAAGTTTGATAATGTAATCTATAGAATATACAATGGAAAATATCAAACCTTTACCAAAAAATATGTAGGCCAAGTATTCCAAGAAGTTGAGCTCATCCACTATATTATCATTACCATGAATTACTATCTTGAGATTATTACTCCAGCACCAATAGATGTCCGTGTAAAGAATCTTAAAACAGATGAGTGCAAAAAATATATCATAGAAGGATATCAACCTAAAACAAATTTATAGGCTAGGTATTAGGAATCTAGCTCGTCCACTATAGAAGCGCCAGAGGCCAATCCGGCATCTTCGCTGGAAAAGGCGGCTTCGACATCTACGTCGAAAAGAACACCGACCTCAAGGACGCGGTCATTGCAAGCGAAGCGGCTGCGGGAAAGAACCGCCTCTCGACAGGGACGTTCTCTTTCAGCGGTTTGGAGAACGGCGCGACCAACTCTTCCGATTGGCGGTTCTTTTGGCCAAGGTTTCTTCATGAATTCAACGAGGGAACTAGTTACAGATCCAGAGGAAATAAAAAAAGAAATGGCCGGTTTTTCGGACGGATGGACTTTGAATATTTTAGCTGAAGGAGGAATATCAACAAACTTAAATGGATATCAACTAATTTGTTACGGTATTGAAAGCACCCCAGGAGCAAGTTTAAGTGCAGGATGGACATTCTATGAAGGGAGTAAAGATGATTTTTGAAAAGAGAATTTTATCCCTATATTTGTTTGTATAGTGGTTTGTTTCTGTTTATTGCATGTGCGATTGCATTGACTGCTTCCGCTATATTGTCGGTTTACGAAGAAAATTCTCTTAAGGAAGATGGCTGGAATGAATATATTTCCCTTTATCAAGCCATTCCTTTACCAGAGGCATCACAAATTATTGAATTCAAGATTTTCGATAAAGCAAGTGTACCATTCGATATCACCATAAAATATACAAGTGCCAAAAGCTATGAAGATGAACTGGAACAATATTTGCCATTGCTCGAAAAATATCAAATGATAGAAATCATGCAAAAAGAAGATCAATATGAATGCACAGATAAGAGAAAAATTATACACTTTTCATTTAAGAGGCAAGATACTAAATATGTTCTCAGGCTTTCAAACGGAAGTTGGTAAAAATGAATAGATCTGTCATAAAATATTCAATCTGTGTTGCAGGGACGGGATTCTTGCTCTTTTGGCTATGGGGCTATTTCTATCATTCGCTGCACTATGGTGGGCATACGGATCAAGATGAGGCTACACTAGCTTATGCTCTGCACGATTTAACAGAAATTCAACAGTGTGATATTATCAACATACAGAAGTCAACTTATCTAGGAGGAGGACGCGCTCTTGCCATCGAGGTGCAAGGAGACTTTAAAGATGCTTTATCTGCCGATAAAATGGCGGAGAATGGCTGGAGAAATATAAAAACAACTGCAAACTCTCTATCTGCCGAAAAAAAGAATTATTGCATAGAAATACAACAAAAGAAAACCCGATATATGCTGATAGTCACTGCAAGAAAATAGCAGCGGCATCATGAGCCAGATCACAGGCGCAGGGCTTGCTTCTGGCGCCATTGGTGCAGGCGTAAACGAGGCGATCATCGGCGAGATCAAGAAGATCAAGGATCCCGGCACCGCACAGATCGTCAGCGCGATTGTAGGAGCTGCGGCAGCTAAGGTGGTCGGCGGGAATACAGGTTCTGGTGCAAGTGCGGCGGCGAGCGGGACGAAGTGGAATGCGGAATACGAGGAACTATTTCGCAGCATGATTTCACCAGAAGAAATTTCAAACTTTATTGAACAAGCTTCAAAAGATGGAACTCTTCCCATCTGGCAAGAAATGGATTCCGATTACTATGTATTTGATTTATCTGGGATGATTCCCATAGGAGAATTCATTAGTGGTTCTGTAGGTGGAATACTTGATAAAAAAGGGAATGTATATCTTGTTATAGGCGGAGGGTTAGGCGCCTCTACACCCCTACAAATCTCTGCTGGCTTCGGAAATCTTTCTGATTTTCCAGGTTCTAGTCCTGAAGAATATCGATCCGTCATCACTGGACTATCCGCCTCTATAAACGGGGCAGCTCTTATACACGCAAGATATGGAAAATCTCTTTTGGGGTGATATAGATTCAACTAAAATATCTGCAACATCATCTTTAGGGATCGAAGGTAATATAAAAGGTATCATTTTCCTCTATAATTTAACGGAGAATTGACCTATGTACAACTTTATAAAAATAATACAATATAGCATATCAATAATTGTATTTTCCGGTTTTTCCATATTATTTTTATACAATATAGTTCCACTTATCCAAGACCCTCATATTTATTCAGATCGAAAAGAATACATTCGGGAAGAATTTTTATATATCCGCCCACTTCCCTCCTCTGTAAAAACATCTGAGCACACCATTCGCAAACTTACCCAGATTAGTATTACTACAGATTATTTTACAGAAGCGAGTCTGACACAAATTGACGAATATTATCGAAGCGAGTTGTCTCAATTAGGGTGGAAAGAAACCCCTACAAATGAGCCTAACACATTGAAATTTACTAAAGATAGGCTCATATTTATAATAACTCGCACTAAAGATAGTCAGGGATTTTATTTGCATACAGGAATATTTTATGATGACATTCTTGTTATATAAACGAAGATTGGCGACAATCTCAACATCGAACCCTTGCAGGAAAAAGAAACCTACGAAGAACCGCCTCTCGACAGGGACGTTCTCTTTCAGCGATTTGAAGAACGGTGCGGACTGCGGCGCAAAGAGCATAGGCGCCGAGTATCACCACTACGGCAGCTATGACAAGATGAGCCGACAAGAGAAGAACAAGGTCTATAACACCATAGGCCTCTCCCCCAACCTTTCCATGCCTGCCAAGGGCGACGCGAACAGCACGACAACTTCTGCCGTTGCACCAGGAACGATTGAGATTCGCGAGAATCCCACGCAGGACATCTCTGCCTTGAGCCGCGATACGGCGAACTCGCTGAATGAGCTTAGACGTATCTTTGACAAGCAAAAAATTGAAGAGCAACAGGAACTTGCCAAAGCCTTCGGCGAAGAAGCCTTCCGTCTTGCCCATAACCTCCCCGACGACGGCAGCGGCCGAAAAGTCGCCGTCCATGCCATCATTGACGGCATCATGAGCCAGATTGCAGGTGCCGGCTTTACTTCTGGCGCCATCGGCGCAAGCGTAAACGAGACCGTCATCGGCACGATCAAGAAGATCAAGGATCCCGGCACCGCACAGATCGTCAGCGCGATTGTCGGCACTGCGGCAGCTAAGGCGGTCGGCGAGAATGCAGGTTCTGGTACAAGTGCGGCAGCGAGCGGGACAAAGAACAACCTCTACGAGAAAATTCCTGAAATAAGGCAACAGCTAGAAGAACAACTGATAACCGAAGAATACGAATCCCAGCGGGAAAACGAGTATATCCCGCTGTACGGAGAAAAAGACGGACGAAAAGTTGCCGTTACCATAGATCGAGACGGCAATATCTACGATTTAGATATTGAGACCAACAGCGGGAACAACACAAAAAGGATTCATTTGCCGCATCCCTTGTCGGAATATAACACTCCCTTCGAGGTTGAGATCTATGCTGACTATGCTTGGCGCGAGGATCCCGTAGAAAAATCTGGGCTAGTAAACACATACAAACGAGGGGAACATTTAGGGGAATTCGATATTGATATGAATCAAACAAAACCTCCCGATAAATCAGGTAAACATAATTTACGAAAGAGTTGAACCGATTGCGAAAAGACATAATACAATGTATAGAAGCATTCTACGGAAAACCAAATCATGGGCGATTTATGCAGCTATGCAGAAAAAATTTGAGATTCAAAAAAGAATTTTATGATCTCTTGAACAGCAGCGTTGCATATTCGGACTCTATGGAAGATGGGATGTCTTCTGTCGTAAGGGCTTTTTGTGTAACTTTTCATGAAAAGAAGAGAGGAGATTTTCATATCCAGTATGATGCGCAATTGTTCATATGTAAACTCATTCCTGTTGTTACCATTCGATATGGTTTTAATGTTATGGTGCCCAAGGAAGGAAAAAAATATGCTTGTTATGAGCTGAGCGGCGTTTCATCTAATCCATATTGCAAGGAACAAAAAGATTTCCATGAAAGAGCAACAAATTATTTTTCAAAGGAAGGCTACCGCATGATTTATGATTCAGAGGCAGAGGAATATGCCGTTGGTGTCGGGTGGTTTAACAGCATTATACCAAATAAGAAATACGGTTGCGTGGGGGAGTTTCTATTTACAGATTTTCTCTATGATTGGGAGGCACATGAAGATGCCGATGCGTGAGCCGCATCTTATGGACAACTTCGAGCGTGCGGAATTCCTGGAAAAGTTGTCGACCCATATCATGAGGGTTTATGCCAACAAAGAGGATACGCTGTATAGGCAATTATGCAGCAGGGATTTAAATATTGACGATACTTTGCTGGCCATATTCTCAAAATGGGGTAACTGGCAGGAAGACGTTCACGAAAGCACCTACCCATCGAAAAATTGGCAGATCCAGTATTCTGCTATTGAAACGAGCAGTTTCTATGCTTGTTTTAAATCCCGCCTCAGCATTTCAAAAATTTGTCCAGTATTTCGCATAGTGCATAATTTTTCTATAAAAAATTATGATGAAAATGGTTTGGAGGATATGATAGAAGGGCGTTGCGGCTTGGATTATGATACTGCCGAACATATACACGCGATTTCTCTGCATATAGACGCAGAATTATATTTGAATCAAAGAGGCTATACAAAAATACCAGCCGGGCAGGAATATATAGCTGCTTATACAGCGGAGAACAATGAAGCCCAATTTACAATCAAAGATCTTCTATTTACAAACAAATATCATCTTTGGAAAAAGCACGTTCTACAGCACAATAATATACACCAAGGCAAGTAAACTATCGACATCTCGTCATCCCCATGCTCACTCAAGGTGGAGGAACGGGCAAGATGCTCTTAAAATCTTGTCAAAGGCTCTTAATTTCAACGGTAAACTTCCCAAGTAAAAGAGGTGTCTTTCATGATGGAAAATGAAAAATGGGTGGAAGTCAATCCAGGAATGATCCCGCCAGGAGATTATTCTATGCGTCTGCAAACTGGTGATTTTGAAAATTTAATAGTCTTTCTGAAGAGTATTTCACATGAAATAGTTTTAGATTTTCTAGGAGATATTTCATTTCATTGTGTTGATGAAGCCAACTGGCTTTTTTATCCTTATGAAGATAGAGAATTTGAGTATTATCGCCGAAAACAATTTGATAACGTACTTTATAGAATATGTAATGGAAAATATGATTCATTTACTAAAAAATATATGGGAGATTTATTCGAATATGAAAAACCTTTACATTACATAATAATTTCATTAAATTTCTTTGTTGAGGTTATTACTAAATCAGATATAAATGTCACAGTAAAAAGTCTCGAAACTGGAGAATGCAAACAATATATGGTAGAAAGAATTCAAATTTGATCGAGTCCCACTATAGAAGCGCCAGAGGCCAGTCCGGTATCTTCGCTGAAAAAGGCGGTTTCGGCATCTACGTCGAAAAGAACACTGACTTCAAGGGCGCGGTCATTGCAAGCGAAGCGGATGCGGGAAAGAACCGCCTCAGCACAGAGACGTTCTCTTTCAGCGATTTGGAGAACGGTGCGGACTACAGCGCAAAGAGCATAGGCGCCGAGTATCACCACTACGGCAGCTATGACAAGATGAGCCGACAAGAGAAGAACAAGGTCTATAACACCATAGGCCTCTCCCCCAGCCTTTCCATGCCTGCCAAGGGCGATGCGAACAGCACGACAACTTCTGCCGTTGCACCGGGAACGATTGAGATTCGCGAGAATCCCACGCAGGACATCTCTGCCCTCAATCGTGATACGAACAACGCTTTGAACGAGCTTGGGCGCATCTTTGACAAGCAAAAAATTGAAGAGCAACAGGAACTTGCCAAAGCCTTCGGCGAAGAAGCCTTCCGCCTCGCCCGTAACCTCCCCGACGACGGCAGCGGCAGAAAAGTCGCCGTCCATGCCATCATCGGCGGCATCATGAGCCAGATTGCAGGCGCAGGCTTTACTTCTGGCGCCATCGGCGCAGGAGTCAACGAGGCGATCATCGGCGAGATCAAGAAGATCAAGGATCCTGGCACCGCACAGATCGTCAGCGCGATTGTAGGGGCTGCGGCAGCTAAGGCGGTCAGCGGAGATGCGAGTGCTGGTGCAACTTCGGCAGCGAGCGGGACGAAAAACAATGCTTGCCGCGAGAGACCAAATTACGAAGGAGCTTTTGTTGTAAGGAACAATCGGATATTCGTCATATCAAACGGAGAAGAGATTCCTTACGAAGGTGATATTCCATATAATGCATATTTCTGGGTAGAAGACTCAAATGCACCTTGGTATGGATGGGATTATAAACGCACAGATATCGGAGATTTTTATGAACCTCGCATTCCCACACACATGTTTTATTTTTCCCATGAAGACCGAATTTACTTTTGAAGCATAGCAAGAGAACTCCTTCGACACTTCTGTGCATCTGCTTTAGTCTCATATTTTTAAAAGTGATATACCTCAACTTTCGTCTAGATCAAGAGAATCAATTTTCTATAGTGGAGGATATGCTAATGCTCGAAATCAATTTGCATTTGTTAGAAGGCACTCTAGCTGTATATAGTGTGGCTGGTATCTTTTTATATTTTTTATCTGTAACAAAAAAGATCCAATATACGCAATTTATTACACGAAATAAATTTTTGAAGATATGGATAGGATGTATCAGCTTAGAAATAATGAAAGTAGTTTGCGCCATCGGAATCGAACTTATCACGTCAAATGCAAATATGCGCGGGGAACTATACACGATACTCGCAATGAGCTTTATTTTTGAAATTGCTGCAAAAGTTTTATTCCTAATCATCATTTTCAAACGAGCAGTCGGTTTTACCTATAGAAAACCACTCCTCATCTTCTTTTGTATATTTCTTTTTTTGAATGAAATACTAAATATTATTCCTTTTTTATTGGTTGTCGTATTTTCTATTCTTTGGTTATTGATTCCAATCAATATTCCCGAGGAACTTCGAGGTGAATCCATTTGATCTCAAACAAACTCCCATCCGCCCTCCTGCTCGCAGCAGCCCTTCTCCCCTTATCCGTCTCTCCCGCCCAAGCCGATCCGCTCTCGCAACAGGAGCAGCTTGACCAGTCGCGGGCGCAGGAGGCGGCACGGCAGGAGCGGCTGCAGTTCCCGAAGCAAAAGGCGGAACTCTATCTCGGCCTTGATGTCGGCGCCGTCTACGGCTACGGCGCCGATCTCTACAACGGGCATGTGCTCGCAGATGCAGCGTTCGGCGTTCGCGGAGCTGTCAACGACATTTCCTATGATGTTTTCGCTGCCGCGCCCATAGAAAAACCCGAAGGATTCCACACGCCGGACGCGACCTGCGGCTTCTCCCTCAGGTAAAGGTTTTAATGGCTATATTGCAGAAAGTAGCAAACCAATCTACGGATGTTATATAAAGCATGTATCGTCAATCAAACGAAACTTTTGAAGCTGAAACGGTAGTTTGTCATCCTACATCATCCGTATTCTCGTTTTCCGTCAAACGCAACCTTAGCTGCTCTATCAAAATTGGCAGTTCTTCAAAAACAACATCTGAGATAATGTTCCAATTTGTTCCATCATAATCATGTACAAGGCGATGTCGTAAGCCTGCTATCATTACCCATGGAATTACGCCTCTTTTTTAATGCGGTTTTCTAGAAATATTCCTGCAAGCGAACGGCATAGTCATATATCTTCTGAACCCTTTGTCGATCTGAATACTTCATGCCACCAAAACCTTTTCTTTCATGATCCTCTTATAGAAATTGCTGTCCGGATTGACTTCGCCGATTTCAAAAACATCCACTTTTTTTCTTCAGCACCTCTCGTAAATCCTCTGCCAAAGCAAAAATCATCGTTCGTTTAAACTTTTCTCCACCAGCCTCCCGCCGCATCATCGGCGGCAGAATCGACGGCAGGCGCCGCGCGAGCATCGTCTTGCCCGAGCCGGGCACGCCGACCATCAGAAGATTGTGCCCTCCCGCCGCCGCGATCTCCAGCGCACGCTTGACAAAGAACTGCCCCTGCACATCGGCGAAATCATCCAACGGCGCTTCCGTATCGCTTGCGGCCTCGGGCTTCACCTCCAACGGAGGCAGTTCCGCCTTGCCCAAGAGAAAATCATACAGCTCGCGCAAGTTTTTCGCCGCATACACGCGGATGCCATCGCCGAGCAATGCCTCACTGCCGTTGCCCGACGCAGTTCAAGGAAGTGCTGATAAGCATTGACTTGCGGCTTCACACATCATCCCGCTGCATCATCTCCAACACCTCGCCGAGCCTTCTTGCCACATCCTGCGCCTCGATCGCCTTCATGCAGGCGTTCGTACCCAGGGGGCAGCGCGTCTTGCAGCACGGGGCGCACGGGTACGGCGACTCAATGAAGAAGTTGCGTCCGTGCAGAGGGCCGTAGATCGTCGGACGCGTCGGCCCCCAGAGGCTCAGCGTCGGCAGGCCGACGGCGGCGGCAATGTGCAGGGGGCCGGTGTCGGGGCACAGGAGGAGCGTCGCTTCCTGCATCAGCGCCGCCGTCTCAAGGAGGCTCGTCTCGCCCGCGACGGAGACAGCTTTGCCGCGCCATGACGTTTCGAGCGTCTTCCTCGCTTCATCTATGACGGGGCGATCGGCGCCGCTTCCTAAAAAGACGATCTGCACATCTTCCGGAAGAGCAGCGAGCGCGGCGCAGAAGCGCTCGGGCGGCCACTCCTTGCTCCGCCACGTCGTGCAGAGGCTCACGAGCAAAATCGGGCGATCGGGCGTGATGGAACGTGCGGCGAAAAAGGGCGCGGCGAAACCCGCGAGCGCAGCGGGAAGCTGCAGCGCGATGCGCGTGTCCTCGTGCGCGATGCCGAGCGGTGCAAGGGAAGCGAGATAGCGGCGCACCTTGTGCGGCTCCGCCATCTTCGGCGCCTTCTCCGTCATGAGGAAGCCCGCGCCCTCGTGACGCTCGCGCACGCCAATGCGGCGCGGCGCACCCGAAAGACGCGCGAGAATGCCCGTCAAGAGGAGATCCTGCACGTCAAACGCGACGTCAAAGCGGCGCGGCGCGAGAAGCGCGCGAGCCTCATGAAGCAGGCGAAAAGCCTCCAGAAAGCGCCCGTGCGCCACGGCGCGATCAAAGGGTCTTCTATCCCAGACGAGCAGCTCGTCGATCTCAGGGCATGCAGCGAGAAGTTCGTCGGCGGGCGGACTCGCAAGCCACGCGATATGCGCCGCAGGCAGCGCACGGCGAAGCGCACGCGCGACGGGCGTCGCATGAAGCACGTCGCCGATGGCGCTCAAGCGTATGATGAGGATGCGTGCGCGGGATAGATCCATGATGTTCCTCCTGCCTCGCTGAACATACGTTCAAAGAAATCTGCGGCTAAGTTTACGGCGGCGATGGCGTCTGCTATAATAAAAAGATATGATAAGCCGCCCCAGCGGATATACGGCGGCTTCCTTACATTCTTCAATAAACCATTCTCGTTTTCTATATTACCATGAAACCCCAAGAGGTCAAGCCCAAAGGGCGCAGACCGATTGGCTAGG
>CAJPRR010000069.1 GCA_905373085.1 uncultured Selenomonas sp. | reverse complement strand
GCCGCAATCGCTACGACGTATCGCTGTTTCAGACGAAGGAGGAGGCGGCGGACTACCTCGCGCGGGAGATCGCAGGAAAGCGCGTGGGCTTCGGCGACTCGGAGACGCTGCGAGCGCTGAGGCTCTACGAGAAGCTCAGCGTGAAAAACGAGGTCATAGATCCTGCGCGGAGCGGTCACATCGGCGGTTTGGAGGCTTTCCTCGCGGCAGGCAGGGAGGCATTGATGACCGATGTCTTCCTATTGTCGGCGAATGCCATCACAGAGGCGGGGCAGATCGTCAACATGGATGGCGCGGGAAACCGCATCGCAGGTTCTCTCTTTGGTCATGAGAGGACGTATTTCGTCTGCGGCGTGAACAAGCTCGTCAAGGATGTGGAGGCGGCGATCGAGCGCATCCACGCCATCGCCGCGCCGCAGAATGCCGCAAGGAAGAAGAAGCGCACGCCGTGCGCTGCGAAGGGCGACAGGTGCTACGACTGTACAAGCCCCGAGCGCATCTGCAACGCGCTGACGATCCACTACAAGAAGATGAGCTATCGACCGATGGAATTGGTGCTGATTGAGGAGTGTTTGGGGTTGTGACGCAATGTGTTGCCTTGCAATATGATACTATATATGATATTATACAAAGGAGAAGAAACGACGATGTCTACGTTGGAAAAGAAGCTTCTGGCACTAGCGGAAGGCAAGGACTTGCCGTGGAATAAGATCGTTGCATTGTTGAAAGCGTATGGTGTTTTGGTGCAGCCGCCTCGCGGCGGAGGCAGTCATTTCAAATTGATTTGTGAGGGACATGTTACGATTGTTGTTCCCGTTCACAATGGAAAAGTGAAACGGATCTATGCACGCAAGATCGCTGAATTGCTGGAAGACTTGGCGCAGTGAGGTGTTGACGATGGAAAAAAATATAGATTATTATATGGGCTTGAATTACCCTGTGGCGATAGAGCGAATCTCAGAAGAAGACGGGGGCGGTTTTTTTGCATCGATTTCGCTTTTGCCAGGGTGCATGAGTGATGGAGAAACGTTGGAGGAGGCTTATGAAAATATTGAGAACGCAAAGAAAGAATGGCTGAGGAGCATGTTGGAACGGGGAATGAACATACCGGAGCCGGCGGATCAGGAAGAGTTCAGCGGCAAGTTTCTCGTACGCCTTCCAAAATCACTGCATAGAACTTTGGTGCAAATATCCAAAAGGGAGGGCGTCAGTCTCAATCAATATGTTGCAAATGCATTGGCGTATAGTGCAGGGCAGAAGGCCTGACAAAAGAGCTGCCGCACGAAGACGTGCAGTCTTCATGCGGCAGCTCTTTCATGTTTGTCTTGGGCATAAGCGTGTGTCATTTGGGGATTTGGATGCAAGCACCTATTCGAGATATTCGATCTTTGCCTTGACGATGCGCCGGACGGAAGCGTCGAGGCGGTCTTTGGAGATCTCGCCGCTCTTCACGGCTTTCAGGAGGCCATTGTAGACGGCGGTTTCGTGCGCGTAGTCGTGGCAGACGAGCACGAGGTCTGCGCCCGCCAGGATCGCTTCGACGCCCGCGCGGTCGAAGCCGTAGTGGCGGGAGATCGCGCCCATTTCAAGGTCGTCGGTCACGATGACGCCGTCGTAGGAGAGTTCTTCGCGGAGAAGGCCCTGCAGGATGGCGGGCGAAAGGCTTGCGGGTCGCTTAGCGTCGAGCGCCGGGTACATCGTGTGCGTTGCCATGACGAACCAGCCGCCCACTCCTTTCGCATTCTTTGCAGAGTTCCTCTTGGCGATCATCTCGCGAAATGGCACGAGGTCGCTCGCTTCGAGGGTAGCGCGGTCGGCGCGCACGGTGACCGTGTCCTCATGCGTGTCGCTCTCGCCGCGTCCGAGACCGGGGAAGTGTTTGATCGTCGCGAGAAGCCCGGCGTCCGCGTGGCCTTCGAGGGCGGCGGCGACAAACTTTGTCGCGGTGGCGGCGTCGCCGGCATAGGAGCGTCCGTCCGCCGCACCGAGGTCGGCGACGGGAGCGAAGTTCAGGTTGAAGCCCATCGCCTTGAGTCCGTGCGCCGTGTCGGCGGCATAGCGGTATGCCGTTTGGGGGTCGCCCGTGCGGCCGATTTCTGCGGCGGCGGGCGGCGGCGGGAATGCCTCCTTCATGCGAGCGACGGCGCCGCCTTCCTCGTCGATGGCAAGAAAAAGCGGCAGTCCTGCATCCGAGGCATTTTTCTGCAGGGAATCGTTCAGCGCACGCACCTGCTCCTGGCTCTTCATATTGCGGTCGAAGAGGATGACGCCGCCGATGTGGTACTCCGAAAGCATGAAGCGGCTGTCCGCGTCGAGTTCCGTTCCCTGTATGCCGATCATGAGAAGCTGCCCGACCTTCTCGGCGTCGCTCATCTTCTGTACAATGGCGGCCGCTTTTTCATCGGGCGAGAGGCTTTTTTGCGTATCGCTCGCAACGGAATCTTTCGAGGCGGCATCGTCAGAGCGTGCAAAGCAGCCCGCGAGGAGCAGGCTGGCACAGAAGATGGTCAGACAGAGGAGCAGAGGAACGAGGGCGGTTTTGCGGTTCGCGCGCTTTTTCAGCATGGCCGTTTCCTTGCGGGAGTGTGTTTCATAGCAGCGACATATACTTGCTGCGAGCCATGGCGTCAATGCCGAGCAGATCCATGGCTTTCTCTGCCGAGACGCCCGCATTCTTCATCAGATTGCGTATGCTGCTGAGAAAGGCGCTTTCTTCGCCATGTGCTTTGCCGCGAGCTTCACCGCGAGCTTCACCGCGAGCTTCGCCGCGAGCTTCACCGCGAGCTTCGCCGCGGGCTTCACCGCGAACCTCGGCTTTGGCTACTTCGGCCTTGAGAATGTGTTCCAGGTCACTCTTGACGAGGTCTTCAATCAATTTGCACATGGTGGAGGCTCCCCTTTCGTTTTCTTTGAAAAATCTCGCTCGATTTGCTAAAACGCTGTAATGCATGTCGTCGGGGTTCTCGCAGAAGAAATCATGCATCAGGCGACCGAGCGGCGTGGCATCTTGATAGGCGGCGTTGACGTAGATGATATGTGCGCCGTCGTCGAAGGCGACGCCTGTTTCTGCAAAGGACTTCTGCACATGATAGAGTGGCCGATTGCCTTTCCATACATCGTGTTCTGTAATGAAGATGACGTAGGTTTCGGGCAGCTCGCTGAAGTCTTTTCCCTTGTCGAGCTCGCGTGCGTCCATCATGCAGCTGTTGTAGCGCGCTCGCCTAGGATCGGCGCCCTCGTCATCGCGCTGCACTTCGACATCGAAGATGCGCTCACCGTCAGTGGCAATTGCATCGAAGCGCACACCGCGTCCGAAGAGGTTTGGGACAGATCTTTGTGTCAATACTTCTTTGACGTGCAGTTGCGGATTGCTGAAGATGATTTGCAGCAAAAGTTCCATGCAGGCGATGTCGCCGTCGAAACAGCTGTTGAAAAAAGCGTCGTCAATCAAACGCAGCTTCTTGATGATGTCACGATAGATTTTTTGCCGCTCCGGCGTGTCGAAAATCGTCATGTGCTGCTCCTTTGAAACGAGGCTTCGCTTACCTTATATTTTATAAAAAATCCGTCCCATTGGCAAGCATTCGCGCTTTTCAATGCAGGAAAAGCCGGGTGCAGCTTTTCCTGCATCCGGCTTTGGCAGTCTGTTTGATTCCGCGTCTTACTTGAGCAGCACGCCCGCATTTTCGAGCACGGTTTCGCCTGCCTGGCAGGCGGGGCAGAAGCAGATCTTGTTGCCGGCAGCTTTGAACGCTTCGGCTTTCTTTGCGAGGTTTGCAGCTTCTTCACTGCCGAAGATGCTTTTCGCTTCGTCAGACTGAAAGAAGGCGAGTGAGGCGTCGATGCTGCAGACGTCTTCCTTGAGAGCGGCGATGAGCTTTTCGGAGAGCTTCTTTTCCGCGTCCGTGCCGATGGCGGCGAGCCAGTCTTCGCCGAGCTTTCGGAGTCCTTCGTAGCAGCTCGGGGCGCTGACGATCTCTTTGACCTTTTCAATGAGGGTTTGCTTGTCCATGAATAACATCCTTTCTTTATTCGTTGACATTGCCTATTACGACTATAGAAGAAATGGGGCAGAATTGCAAGCGGTTATTGACAAAGCGCGGAAAGTTTACGTAGTATAGTAATGGAAGAATGGTGGAAGCGCGGCTGAGATGGAGTCGTCCGGATATGCGAAGATGGGCGCTTGAGCTTATTCGTGCTTCCTATGAATGGAAAGGAGATTCAGGCATGAAGCATCTTCTTGTCATCGGACAGGGGCCTGCGGGCGTTTCGGCGGCTGTTTACGCGAAGCGCGGCGGCGCGGCGGTCACGGTCGCTGCGAACGGCGTCGGTGCGCTCGAAAAGGCGGAGCAGATTGAAAACTACTATGGATTCGGCGAGCCGCTGACGGGCAGGGAATTGGCCGCGCGGGGCGTCGAGGGCGCGAAGCGTCTCGGCGTGGACTTCGTCGAAGGCGAGCTTGTCGGCCTGCGTTTCAAGGACACGATGGACGGCTTCGTCGCCGAGCTCGTGCATCGGACGCTCGAAGCGGATGCGGTCGTGCTCGCCATGGGAGCTTCGCGCCTCGCGCCGCCGCTCTCAGGACTCAAGGAGCTGGAAGGGCACGGCGTGAGCTACTGCGCGATCTGCGACGCTTTCTTCTATCGCGGCAAGGAGGCCGCCGTCCTCGGCGCGGGCGACTATGCGCTGGCAGAAGCTGCGGCGCTCCTGCTGCACGCGGCGAAGGTGCATCTTTTGACGAATGGCGAGGCGGCGCCCGCGCATGTGCCGGCAGGGCTTCTCGTGCATACGGAACGGCTCGCTGCCGTCGAGGGCGAGGGCAGGGTCGAGCGCGTCGTCTTCGCGGGCGGCGCGGCGCTTCCCGTCAGCGGCGTATTCGTCGCCGTCGGCACGGCGGGCAGCACGGCGATTGCCAAGAAACTCGGCATCCTTCTCGACGGCGCATATCTGAAGGTGGATGAGAAGATGGCGACGAACGTGCCCGGCGTCTTTGCCGCGGGCGATGCGACGGGCGGACTCCTGCAGGTGGCGAAGGCCGTGCACGAGGGCGCGGTCGCGGGGCTTTCGGCGCTGAAGTTCCTGCGCGGCAAGAAGGCTTGACGGGGAGAAGGTCAGAGATTCTTTGAAAAGGATTGGGAAATGCGATTCTTTTATGGTATAATGATAGCTGATATATGTACGGCGGCCGGGCGCGGACGCGTTCGGCAACAATTCTTTTGTCAGGAGGGTCGAAGTTGTTTGATTTTTTGAAGAGCAGAAAGGGCGGGGAGGGGAAATCCTCGCTGCGCGATCGCGTGGATGCAAAGCCCCTGCCGCAGGTTCGAAAGTCAGTCGCGCAGAATGAGGCGCAGGGCAGGACGGCAGGCAAAGACCTGCAGGGTGCGGACGTTGCCGTCTGCTACCTGCATCGAAGCGAGATTGCGCGGGAAAACCTCGCGCCCATCGCCTCCCTGCCCGACGGCGCGGCGCTCGTCCTTGGCTTCGTCTCGCCCGACCTCGACTTGGCGGACGTCGGCAGAGCCGTGAAGCAGGCGCTCGGTGCGGATGTGCGCGTCGTGCTCATGACGGATGCGGGCGAGCTTTGCCGCCCGAAAGGCAGCGTGACGCTCTATCAGGAGGCCGGCGAAGGTCGCGCACGCGTGCTTCTGCAGGGCTATTCGCGCCGCATGATCGAGGGCGTGTTCACGATGAGCGTCCCGCTCTGCTCGCAGGATTTGAAGGCGGATCGCGTCGACATGAGCCTTGAGGCGCGTCTCAAGGCGATCAAGGGCGAGCTTGAGCGGCATACGCCGCCGTTTCGCATCAGCCTCTATCATACTTTCGCGCTCGTCTACATCGACGGGCTTTCGCGCTCGGAGACGTTCCTCATGCAGGCGCTCTACGAGTCGCGCAAGTTCCCGTGCCCCTACATCGGCGGTTCGGCCGCCCCCGATGCGCACGGACGCGCCTGCGTCTATGACGGCGAAAAGAGCCTTGAAGATCATGCCGTCATCACGCTCGTGCGGCTCAGGCGCGGCTACCGTTACGGCATCTTCAAGACGCAGGCGGTCGAAAAGACGGGCACGTCCTTCATCATCGACAAAGCCTCGACGGCGCTTCGCTCGGTGGAGACGCTGCAGCTTCCGTCGGGCGAGACATTGCCGGCTTTGGAGGCTTTGAAGCGTGCGCTTGGCGTGCATTCCGCCGCCGAACTTGACGCGGCGATGCAGCAGTACACGTTCGCCTCCGACATCGACGGCGACTTCTTCATCCGCTCGGTCAGTGCGCTCGACCATGCGCGAGGCCGCCTGAACCTCTACTGCGACATCGTGACGGGCGAGCGTCTTCATCTGATGAAGCGCGGTTCTCTCGCCGACACGCTCGCCAAGGCTCTCGCCGATTTCCAGCGCGGCAAGCCCGCGCCGCTCGGCGGCATCCTGAACGACTGCCTCCTGCGCCGCCTCTGCTATGCGTCTGAGACGGGGCGCATCGACGAGTTCCGCGATGTGCCCGTCGCGGGCTTTTCGAGCTTCGGCGAAATCGCGGGGCTGCACGTCAACGAGACGCTGACGGCGCTCTTCTTCTACCATGTGCCTTCGGGCGTGAACTTCCTTGACGACTACATCGACAACTTCGCGAGCATCTACGCCGACTGCGACGCCTTCTTCTTCCGGCGCACGATCGACCGGCAGGTGCATGTGGCGGCGCTCAAGGACGATCTTGTCGGCATGTTCCGCGACTATCAGCAGAAGATTCCTGCGATCATCGCCTCCATCACGCGCATTTCCGACGAGGTGCATGCGATTCAGACGGCGCTCAAGAACCTTTCGGACGGCTCGGCCGAGCAGAAGCAGCTCTTTGCGCAGATCGTGCGCCAGGGCGAGGAGATCGGGCCGACGCTCGAAAAGCTGGCGAAGGGCACGAAGCGCATCGACGAGGTCATCCGCCTGATCGCGGGCATCGCCTCGCAGATCAACTTGCTCGCTTTGAATGCGACCATAGAGGCGGCGCGTGCGGGCGAGGCGGGGCGCGGCTTCGCCGTCGTCGCGCAGGAGGTCGGCAAGCTCTCGGGCACGACGCAGGAGAACCTCACGGCGTCCGACGAGGCGGTGCGCGAGCTTCTGAAGGAAGTGCGCGAGATCGACGCCATCATGGCGGCAAACGAGGAGATGAGCGGGAAAATCCGAGCCTTCGACATGCAGTTCAACGAGCAGGTGGCCGCGCTGCAGAAGACGCTCGAAGGAAGCCTCGCGCACATCGCCGAGTCGGCACGCTCGGTCAGCGAGCTGGAAAAGGTCAGCGAGGCGGCGAACGCACGCATGGAGGCGATCAACCTCTTGATTCGGAACATCGAGCGCGGCGCGTAGGCAGAAGGCGCGGCCTTCTGCATGCTGCTCGTACAGTTGAAAAAGAGCCGCCACGGCTTCAAGACCATGGCGGCTCTCCTCGTTTGCGTCAGTCGAGCAGACTCTCGACCATTTCGCGCGGCACGAGGCCGACGGACTCCTTCGTCTTCTTTCCGTCCTTGAAGACGATGAGCGTCGGGATCGACTGTACGCCGAACTGGACGGCGAGCTCGGGCTGCTCGTCGATGTTGACCTTGCCGACCTTGAGGTCTGCGTGCGCTGCCGCCACCTCGTCGATGACGGGCGTGAGCATGCGGCACGGGCCGCACCACGGCGCCCAGAAGTCGAGCAGCGCCGTGCCCTTGGCGGCTGTGACCTCGCTCTCGAAGTTTTCCTTTGTGATTTCTATTGCATTCATTTTTCTCCCTCGCAATCTTTTTGATGATGATTTGCATTTGTTAGCATTATAGCATATTCATGCATGCAGAAAAAGTGCGACAAGGCAAGGATTTTTCCCATTGCGCCGACTGGCTTGCAATATCGCGCTTTTTCCACTACAATGATGAACGAAAAATAATGATTGGGGAATCGCTGATAAGAGGTGCAATTTCATGACACGATTGGACGAGATGCTGCAGGCGAACGAGGCGTACTGCAAGAACCCGCCCGTCGACTACACGGACGAAGATGTGCACGAGAGCAAGCTGCGCGAGAATCCGCTGCTGCCGAAGGAGGAGTCATGACCGCAAACCGAAGAGAGAACCGTGATTTTATGGCGAAAGATCTTGTTTTGACGGCGCTGATGACGGCGATCGTCTTTCTCGCCACCTTCGTGCCGCACATTCCGATCCCGCTCGGCTACGCGCACTTGGGCGACGCTGCCATCTTCCTTTTGGCAATCTTGGCGCCGCGCCGCTCGGCGCTTCTTGCCGCGTGCTTCGGCTCGGCGCTCGCCGACTTCATGAGCGGCTTCGCGCTTTGGATCGTGCCGACGCTCGTCATCAAGTTCGTCATGGCGGAAATCGTCTGCCGTATGGCAGCTGCGGCAAACTCTGTCGGACGCGTCGGCGTGGCGCTCACGCTTTCGAGCCTTTGGATGGCGGCGGCCTATACGCTCGCAGGCGCTGTCCTTTACGACAGCTTTGCGGCTGCGCTGGCCTCCTTCCCCGGGCTTTTCGCGGAGGGCGTCGTCAACAGCGTCCTGGCGCTTGCCGCTCTGCCGCTTTTGCGCGGGCGTTTTTGCGCGGCGATTGAACGATTAGGAAAGAAGTGAAGGATTTGCTCGCTCCCAAGGGCTATGAAGATATTGAAGAAAAGGTGCTGGCAAAAGAGCGCCTGACGCGCGAGGACGGCGTCCGCCTCTTCGACTGCAAGGACATCGCTTGGCTCGGCGCACTCGCCGATCATGTGCGGCGCGAAAAGTGTGGCGACGTCGTCTACTACAACGTGAACTGCCATGTGAACCTCACGAATATATGCCGTGCGCACTGCAAGTTCTGCGCTTTCGGGCGCGACGCCGAGGACAAGGGCGCCTACGAGATGGCGGCGGACGACGCCGTCGCCGTCGTCGAAGACGCGATGAAAGATCCGCACCTTGCGGGACTGCATGTCGTCTCAGGACTGCATCCTGCGTGGACGTTTGACGACTACCTCGCGCGGCTTCGTGCTCTGCACGAAAGATTCCCCAAGCTCTACCTCAAGGGCTTCACAGGCGTCGAGATCACGCATTTTTCCAAGATCTCGGGGCTTTCCGTGCACGAGGTGCTGCAAAAGCTCAAGGCGGCGGGACTCGACGCCATCGCGGGCGGCGGTGCGGAAATCCTTTCCAACCGCATCCGTGAGGCTCTGTGTCCGAACAAGGCAACGGCGAAGGAGTGGCTCGATGCCGCGCGCACGGCGCACGAACTCGGCATCAAGTCGAACGCCTCGATGCTCTACGGCCATATCGAGACGCTCGCCGAGCGCGTCGACCATCTGCTCGCGCTGCGCTCGCTGCAGGACGAGACGGGCGGCTTCCAGACCTTCATCTGTTTCCCGTTCCTGCCGAAGAACACGGCGCTCGCCGCTGAGAGCGGCATCTCTCAGACCTCGATGTGGGACGACCTCAGGACGATGGCGATCTCGCGCCTCATGCTCGACAATTTCACGAACATCAAGGCATATTGGGTCATGCTGACCGTCCCCGTCGCCCAGGTAGCGCTCGCCTTCGGCGCGAACGACATCGACGGTACGGTGCACAAGGAGACGATTCTGCACGACGCGGGCGCGAAGAGTCCGCGCGCGCTGACGGAGGACCGCATCATCCGCATCGTCAAGGAAGCCGGCCGCATCCCGGCGGCATGTGACTGCAACTTCAATATCCTTCATGTGTATGAATGAGGTGGAAAAATGAAAAAACTTTTTCTAGCATCTTATTTGGCCGGAGTGAAGACGTTGGTTGGAACATGGTTGGAGGAGAAAAGGCCGGAAGAGATTCTCTTCGTTCCAACGGCGGCGAATGTCGAAGAATATACCGACTATGTGGAGGAAGCGGCGGATACATTCGCCGCTCTTGGCTACCGTGTGAAACGTATGGATTTTAGCAAATTCGCACGGGAAGAATGTGAACGAGAATTGCAAATGTGCGATAGCCTTTATGTTTCAGGCGGTAATACCTTCTATTTGCTGCAGGAGCTGCGCCGCAAAAATCTTCTGGGGGCTTTGCATGAGAGAATTGAAGAGGGGATGCTTTATATCGGAGAGTCGGCAGGAGCAATGATCACGGCTAGGGATATTGCCTATGGTCAAATCATGGACGACAAAAAAGCCGCACCGGACCTAAAAGACATGAGCGGCTTATCTGTTGTGGATTTTTATATTTTGCCTCATCGAGGAGAAGAACCGTTTGTTGAAGCTGTGGAAGAAACGCTTCGTGTATACGATGGGAAACTGGAATTTTTGACAATGGACAACAGTGAGGCAGTGATTGTTGATGGTGCGGAGCACAGAGTGGAGAGAGAAGCGTAGGTGCGATCGGCTCCGCTTAGGCTTATAGGGACTCACTGTCGTCAAGTTTTGCAATTCTGCGTGCAGCGGTTTTATATACGGCAGAATCGCTGCGCAGACCAATGACGATGATAAGCATGTGATCGCGGTCTTGCACCAGTTTGTAGACGATACGGATGCCTGAGCGCTTCAGCTTGATTTTTAATAGACCGACGAGATTCGTGTCGGTGTGTGCGCCCAATGGCTTGCCATAGCCGCCCTCACTTGCAGGCAGTGGATTTTGAGAAACCTTGCAGATGGCTTTTGCCGTTTCCTGCTTTTGACTGCCGTCAAGACGCTAGAAATCTTTTTGTGCTGCTTCCAGAAACTGTACTTGCCACGTCATTCGATTTCAACGCTCTCAAAATCGAGAGAAGGAAGGTCGATGCCGTTTCGCTTGCAGACTTCTTCAAAGGGAATAGCCGCCTGCTCTTTGCTGTCGAAGTCTTTCAGTCTTTCGGAAGCGAGATGCAGAAGGTCAGCGTCTTCTAAGCGCTCAACAAGGGCGTTGTAATCGGCAGGCGACAGCAGGACGCACTCCGGTTCATTGTTCTTCATGACGACCGTCATGCCGGTTTGTTTTACGTTGGAGAAAATTTTTCCGGCTTGGCCGCGATTGAAGGCGGTGATGGGAATCGTAGGGGGGAGCGGGCGTATTTGCGGCATGATGAACCATCCTTTCCAGATCATGCAGGTACTCTGCGTTCAGTATAGCAAGATGTCGATAAAATGGCAACGAATTTGTCGACACCCCTGCTGCGGGGATCGGAGCAGAGTATCCATTGGTATAACGCATGGTCGAGAAAAGAACTGTTTTATGCGTGTAGTTTATGAGCGAAAGGAGCATTTGCATGAAGAAAGGGCTTTTCGTATGCTATCCGCGCTGCACGACATGCCAAAAGGCGCGGCGCTGGCTTG
>CAJPRR010000068.1 GCA_905373085.1 uncultured Selenomonas sp. | reverse complement strand
GCCATCACGAAGGTCTACTCGACATGGGTCATCGGCGGCGCCGCCGTCTTCGCCGTCGCGCTCTCGTGCCTCGGCAAGCTCGCCGCGCTCATCCAGAGCATCCCGACGCCCGTCATGGGCGGCGTTTCCATGCTGCTCTTCGGCGTCATCGCCGCCTCGGGCATCCGCATCCTCGTCGAATCCAAGGTGGACTACAACAATCCGATGAACCTCCTCCTCACCTCCATCGTCATGGGCGTCGGCGTATCAACGGCGAGCCTCACGCTCGGCACAGTAACGCTCAAGGGCATGTCGCTCGCGACCGTCATCGCCATCATCCTCTCGCTGTCCTTCCGCCTCATCTTCCGGCTGCGCCGCCAAAAAAGCGCAGCACGCGAATAGGCAAACAGCGAAACTAAAGAAAGAAAAGAACCCGACATTTGCCGTGCGTCGGGTTCTTTTCATTTGCAGCCGCATTTGCTCTCACAGCAGCCCCAGCACGAGAATCGCGCCGACAACGAGCGGCAGGACGTAGGCGAAGTAGCCATACGCCCAGCTGGGAAGTTTCCTGCCATTTCCCGTATTTGCTTCTTCGTAGAACTTTCGCCAGCCCCAGCCGAAGCGATGCATCGTGTAGAGCACGAAGACAAGCGAACCGCCGGGCAGCAGCAGGTTGCTCACGATGAAATCCTCAAGGTCGAGGAAACTGCTCTCGCCGCCCATCGGATGAACGCCCGCGAGGAGGTTGAATCCCAAGGCGCATGGCAGGGAAAGCAAAAGGATCGCCGCGCAGTTTACGAATCCCGTCTTCTTACGGCTCCAGCCCGTCAAGTCCATCGTACACGCCATGATGTTTTCAAAGACGGCGAGCACCGTCGAAAAGGCCGCAAACGTCATGAAGAGGAAGAAGAGGCTGCCCCAGAGGATGCCGCCCGCCATGTGGTTGAAGATGTTCGGCAATGTGATGAAGATGAGTCCAGGCCCGCTGTCCGGCTCGACGCCGTAAGCGAAGCATGCAGGGATGATGATGAGTCCCGACGTGATGGCGACGAAGGTGTCAAGGAGAGCGACGTTGACCGACTCGCCGAGAAGCGCATGATCTTTCGG
The DNA here is from genome assembly GCA_905373085.1 of uncultured Selenomonas sp. Lineage (GTDB taxonomy): Bacteria > Bacillota > Negativicutes > Selenomonadales > Selenomonadaceae > Selenomonas. The sequence goes on along the minus strand of CAJPRR010000068.1, from coordinate 10,267 downwards.
AATGTAACTGCCGAAGATCGCCATCGCGCCGATGCCGAGGCTCAGCGTGAAGAACGCCTGATTCATCGCCGCGACGATGACGTTCGTGAAGCCGATCTCCTCCATCTTCGCGATGTCAGGACGAAGGTAGAAGGAGATGCCCTCAGACGCGCCGTCGAGGAACACGCTGTTCACGGCGAGCACGACCATGATGACGAGAAGGAGAACCATCATGCCCTTCGTCACGCGCTCCAGCCCCGACTGCAAGCCGTGCGAGCAGATGAGAAAGCCGCTGATGACGACGAGCGCCATCGGCACGACCTGCAAGAGAGGATTGCCGAGCATCGAGCCGAAGGCCGCGCCGATCTCCTTCGGCGAAAGTCCTGCGAATGTGCCGCACGCTGTCTGGTAGAAGTAGAGCAGCATCCAGCCCGCAACCGTCGTATAGAACATCATGAGCATGATGCAGCCAAGCCAGCACGCATAACCATGCCAATGCCAGCCCCACTTTTCGGGCGTGAGCCTCTGGTACATGCGCACGGGACTGCGCCTTGCCGCGCGGCCGAGGGAAAATTCCATCGTCATGACGGGGATGCCGAGCACGATGAGAAAGAAAAGATAGAGCAGCACGAAAGCTCCTCCCCCGTTCTGCCCGACGAGATAAGGAAACTTCCAGACATTGCCGATGCCGATCGCACAACCGGCACTGAGGAGAATGAAGCCGAAGCGGCTCTTGAGCGTTTCTCGCGCCATGAAGCAAACCTCCTGAAAAATATAATGAAAGGCACAGCCAAAACGAAAGCTGTGCCTTTCATTATATCATACGTAACAAAACTGTAAAGCCGTAAACTGCAAACGTCAGATAATGTGCTCGCCGTGGTACTTCTCGCCACCGATCTCGGGATAGACGCCGTATTCGATCGCCCACTCGCACTTGTACTTGATCGCCTGCGCATGAATCGTCTTGATGCGGTCAATCGTGCGCACGACCTTGCCCGGCATGCCGACGACGAGTGAATTCGGCGGAATGACCTCTTTCTCGCGCACGAGCGCCCCTGCGGCGATGATCGAGCCTTCGCCGACCTTCGCGCCCGTCAAAACCGTCGCGTTCATGCCGATGAGGACATGGTTGCCGATCTCCGCGCCGTGCACGACAGCACTGTGGCCAATCGTCACATAGTCACCGATGATGCACGGATCGTCGTCCGCCACATGAAGGCAGACGAGATCCTGCACATTCGAGCACTCGCCGACAGAGATGTAATTCACATCGCCGCGCGCAACGACGCCCGGCCAAAGGCTCGCATACTTCGCGACGCGCACATCACCCGAAAGAAACACCTGCGGTGCAACAAAGGCCTCCTCATCAATCTGCGGCTTGATGCCATGAAATTCCGTGCCGGAAAGCGTATACATAAGACTCGCTCCTTTTCTTCTGCTGGATTTGCTTGCTGCATACTATTATACAACGACCGCTGCAGAAAAGAAATACTGCAATCTGAACAGACTGGCCGATGAGAGATGCTTCATCCCTTCCTCGCTTCTTGTCACAATACATGCCGCAGTCAAAAACGTGTCATCGCTGTGCATCGCGCAAGGATATCATAGCCGATTCAAACAGCTGCACAATTCCGCCTCATCCTGCACAAGATAGTCTGCAACGGAAATGACGCTCGCCGTCGGGGCGTGCGTGAGTCCCGATGCGATAGCGATGTCAGCGGCACGCATCGCCTCTACATCGTTATGGCCATCACCGATGAAGACGACGCGATGCCCTTCGGCGCGATATTTTTCGACGACATCTTCCTTCTTGATGATGTCCGTCAGCTCCACTACCCGATTATTCTCCGTCCTTCCTTCGGAACAGTAGGCCTCGCAGCCGATTCGCGCTACGAGCTTCGCGACCCAGCACGAAAGATTCCCCGTAGCGATGGCGCAGTGCGCACGATTCTTCCGGATGAACTCCACAATGGACTCATGAAGTTCCACATCCGCTAAAAGTGCGTCGATCTCATCAATCGGCAGCTTTCCCAAGATGGAGACGCGCCGGATGAACGATTCGATGAAAGGAACGTCTCCCCTGACCGTCTGTCGCGTAAGTTCTTCGATTTCTTCTTCCAACGAAAAATATTTGGCGATGATGGGAAGCGTTTCTTCCTTCGTAATCGTCCCGTCGAGGTCGAAAACAAACTTCGTCATGGCTCGATCTTCTGCCCCTTTCCCATATCATTCTTTCATGTTAAGCTATCGCGCGCAGAAAATCAAGGAGCATATAGCATGGCGCAGGATATTTCCCGTCCAAATAAAATATTTCTTCGCAGGGTATTGCAAAATGTCCACGAGACCTGTACCCTGTAGTGTAACTGACATTGCAAGAATACAACAGTATAGAAAAGAGTGCAAAGATGGAAAAGACACGGCCTGCAGAACGCGTATTGAAGAATACAGGGACACTCGACGAAATAGCGGAACCTCTCCTGCGCTGGTTCAAAAGCGAGAAACGTGCGCTGCCGTGGCGCGAGGAATCTACGCCATATCGCGTATGGGTGTCCGAAATCATGCTGCAGCAGACGCGCGTCGAAGCGGTCAAGCCGTACTTCGAGCGCTTCGTCGCCGCACTGCCCGACGTGCATGCCCTCGCCCATGCCGACGAAGACACGCTGATGAAGCTATGGGAAGGCCTTGGCTACTATAGTCGCGCACGCCATCTGCAGGATGCTGCGCGTCTCATCTGCCGCGACCACGGCGGCGCTGTGCCCGCGCACTTCGACGATCTGCTCGCGCTTCCCGGCGTCGGCCGCTACACGGCAGGCGCCGTAGCTTCCATCGCCTTCGGCGAACGCCGCCCCGCCGTCGACGGCAATGTGCTGCGCGTCATCATGCGCCTCCTCGCCTGCCCTGCCGACATCCTGAAAGAGCGCACGAAACGTGCCGTCGAGGAAGCGCTTCTCGCACGTCTGCCCGAAAACGCCGGCGACTTCAACCAAGCCCTGATGGAACTAGGCGCCCTCATCTGCTTGCCGCGCAGCGCCGCCCGCTGCTCCGTCTGTCCGCTTGAGCGCCTGTGCCTCGCCAAAGAGACCGGCCTGCAAGCGGAATTGCCGAAAAAACCACTGCCCAAGAGGCGGCGCACGGAAAAACTCACAATCTTCCTGCTGTCGAAAGGCGGCAGGATCGCCTTGGAAAAGCGTCCCTCTCAAGGACTTCTCGCGGGACTGTGGGGATTCCCCGCCATGAAAGGGCATCTCCGAAAGGAAGAGGCGGCAAAAGCGCTGCAAGTCATCGGCCTCACCCCTCTGAAATTTCAAGCGCTCCCCGCCGCACAGCATATCTTCTCCCACATCACATGGCAGATGGTCGGCTGGCACGTCGATCTGGCAGATTCTTCGAGCGCGAGCGTATCTCCTATTTTGACGGCCGCACCCGCTTCAAGCGAAGATGCTGCGACGGGCGCACAGCCGGCCTCCCTGCTGCTTCGCGAAGCAGCCTCCCCCTACAATGCTGCTGCAAGAACGCCGCCCTTTCTCTGGGCGACGGCGCAGGAAATCATCGCCACCTACAGCGTGCCTGCCGCTTACCGCAGCTATTTCCCCTATATGCGAGCCGAAGGAGAATCATCCTAAGCCTTCCGACGAGGTGTCCGCACGAACTGTCTCGCGCTTTCTTCGAGGATCACTGATACATTCAGCCGCCCATCCTCACACCTCTGCACAAATCCGGGCGACTTCATTTTAGCCGTGCTTCCTTTACAATCAATCAAAATGATGTATAATATAAGGTATAATTATAGAAAGAGGTGACTTATTTTGACAGAGCAGGAACTGGAGAAGCTGGTCGAGGCGAAATTTGCCGAGGCGGACAAGGCCTTCGAGGATCGTCCAAAGAAGTTCTTCGTCACGCAGAACGGCCGTGGCGTCGTCGACGGCGGCGAGCTTTACAACAAGGTCTACACTGACGTGCTGCGCGTCACGCAGCAGGCTTGCACGGCGATCTTGAAGGAAGCGCTCAAAAAATAAGCCGAACATAAAAAATCCCCATGCAGAAGCATGGGGATTTTTTATGTTCGGCGGCGCATCGACCGCTTACTTCTTCTCTTCCTTCTTGACCGCCGTCGAGCGCACATAAAGCTCTCTAAGCTGCTTGGCGTCGACCTCGGACGGCGCGTGCGACATGACGTCCGAAGCGCTCTGCGTCTTTGGGAAGGCGATGACGTCGCGGATCGAGCGGCGTTTCGCCATGAGCATGACGAGGCGGTCGAGGCCGAAGGCGATGCCGCCGTGCGGCGGCGTGCCGTACTCGAAGGCGTCCATCATGAAGCCGAACTTCTGACGCGCCTCTTCCTGCGTGAGTCCGATGGCCTCGAAGACCTTCTCCTGCAAATCTCCCTGATAGATGCGCAGGCTGCCGCCGCCGATCTCGACGCCGTTCAGAACCATGTCGTAAGCGTTCGCCTTGACCCTTCCGGGGTCGGACATCAAGCACTCGACATCCTCGCGGCGCGGCGCCGTGAACGGATGGTGCATGGCCTTCCAGCGCTTCTCTTCCTCGTTGTATTCAAACATCGGGAAGTCCGTGACCCAGAGGAATTTCAGCGCATCGGCATCGATGAGGCCGCGGCGGCGCGCCATCTCAAGGCGCAGTTCGCCGAGCGCCTGTGCGACGACGAGCGGCTTGTCCGCGATGACGAGCAGGAGATCGCCCGTCTTGGCATGGCAGGCCTCCTTGATCTTCTCGAAGACTTCATCGGCGTAGAACTTCTTGAAAGGCGACTTCACGCCCTCTTCCGTGTACTGAATCCACGCGAGACCCTTCGCGCCGTAGCCCTGCACATACTGCACGAGGCCGTCCAGCTCGCGGCGCGGAATATTCGCATAGTCCTCGACGTTGATGACCTTGACCTGTCCGCCGTTTTCGAGGACGGAGGCGAAAACCTTGAAGTCCGAACCCTTGACGTACTCCGAGATGTCCATGAGCTCCATGCCAAAGCGAAGATCGGGCTTGTCCGAACCGAATCGCTCCATTGCCTCGTCCCACTTCATGCGCAGAAACGGGGTTTCGAGCTTGATGCCGAGCGTCTTGTCGAAAAGCTCCGCGACGAGTCCTTCCATCAGTTCCAAGATGTCGTTCTCGTCAAGGAAGGACGTCTCGATATCGAGCTGCGTGAACTCGGGCTGACGGTCGGCACGCAGATCCTCATCGCGGAAGCAGCGCACGATCTGGAAATACTTCTCGAAGCCTGCGACCATAAGGATCTGCTTGAAGATCTGCGGCGACTGCGGCAGCGCGTAGAACTTGCCGGGATTCAGACGGCTCGGCACGAGGAAGTCGCGTGCGCCCTCGGGCGTGCTCTTGCAGAGCATCGGCGTCTCGATCTCGATGAATTCATGACGGTCGAGGAAGTCGCGCATGATCTTTGTCACGCGGTGGCGCAACATGAGATTCGCCTGCATCTCGGGGCGGCGCAGGTCAAGATAGCGATACTTGAGGCGCAGCGTCTCGTCGACGTCGATGTTGTCCTGAATATAGAAGGGCGGCGTCTTCGCCGTATTCAGGATGCGCAGCTCCTCGCAGACGACCTCGATCTTGCCCGTCTCAATATTTGGGTTGACCGTATCTTCCGAGCGCGCGCGCACCTTGCCGCGCACGCCGATGACGAACTCGTTGCGCAGGGTTTCCGCCTTGTGGAACGCTTCCTTGCCCATCGCCGCCTCATCGTAGACGACCTGCACGAACCCCGAGCGGTCGCGCATATCGACGAAGATCAGACCGCCGTGATCCCTTCTCCTCGATACCCAGCCCGAGAGCACGACCTCAGCGCCGACGTCGCCCTCACGCAGTTCGCCGCAATGGCGCGTCCTCTTCATGCCTTCCAATGTTTCCATCAATTCTTCACCTCAACACATAATGCAGGAACAAAATCCTTCAAAGCGAGCTTCTTCTGCTCGCTCGTCTTCATATCCTTCAAGAGGGCAGAAGCCTCCTTGACCTCATCTTCCCCCAAGATTGCCACGAAGCGGGCGTTCTTCTTGTTCGCCTGCTTCATCTGCGCCTTCATGCTGCGCCCTGCGAAGTCCATGGCAGCGGAGAGCTTCGCCGCGCGAAGCTCATGCAGAAGCTTGAAGGCAGGAATCTGCGCCGCCTCGCCCAAGGCGACGACGAAGACGTCGACCGCTTCCGGCTCCTCGGGCAGAAGCTCCTGCTTTTCCAAGGCGAGCAGCACGCGCTCAAGCCCCACGGCAAAGCCGATGCCGGGCGTCGGCGGTCCGCCGACCTCCTCGACAAGCCCGTCATAGCGGCCGCCGCCCGCCACGGCGCTCTGTGCTCCCAAGGGCGTGTACTTGACCTCGAATGCCGTCTTCGTATAGTAGTCGAGGCCGCGCACGAGATTCGCATCAAGCTCGAAAGGAATGCCCGCCGCCGTAAGATACGACTGCACCTCAGTGAAATGCACACGGCACTCGTCGCAAAGGCAGTCCGTGATGCGCGGCGCACCTTCTGCGAGCGCATGGCAATGCTCGTTCTTGCAGTCCAAAAGGCGCAGCGGATTGCGCTCGAAGCGCGAGCGGCAGTCCGTGCAAAGCTCTTCGAGATGCGGGCGGAAGAACTCCTGCAGCCTCTCGCGATAGACGGGACGGCATTTGGGACAGCCGACGGAATTGAGATGCAGCTTCAGCTCCTGCAAGCCGAGAGCGCGCAGAAACTCGACCGCCAGCACGATGATCTCCGCGTCAACTGCGGGGTTTTCCTCGCCTAGGGCTTCCACGCCGAACTGGTGGAACTCGCGGTAGCGTCCCGCCTGCGGACGGTCATAGCGGAACATCGAGCCGATGTAGAAGAGCTTCACGAGAGCGTCGGCGGCATAGAGCTTGTTCTGCAGGTACGAGCGCACGACGGACGCCGTATTCTCGGGCCGCAGCGTAAGGCTGCGCTCGCCGCGATCGGTGAACGTGTACATTTCCTTTTCCACGACATCGGTCGTCTCGCCGATGCCGCGCAGGAAAAGCTCCGTATGCTCGAAAATCGGCGTGCGGATTTCATGGTACCCGTATCGCGCACATAGCTCGCGTATCACCTTCTCCACATGCGTCCATTGTGCGACCGTATCAGGCAAAATATCCTTCGTGCCGCGCGGTCCGTTGATCAACACGTTTCTTCCTCCCCCTCGTTTCGGTAAGCCTCCGCTAAAAGAGCGGATCGCTTCGCGATATAATCGTCGATATCGCGCACATAAGTATGAAAATCCTTGGCGTTGAACGACGCCTTGAGCCTCTTCGTGCGGAAATTCATGATCTTGCTCGTCGCGGCGCAGCCGATGCCTAGGATCGTCTGATGCTCGTCCATGATCTGCATATTGTACATGCTCTCAGCGCCCGGACGCGCACAGCCGACATTTTCCATCTGCCCGCTCATATAGCCCTGCCGATAGAGATAGTACGGCAAAAAACCCTCGTCCTGCACCTGCTCCATCGCCGTCCGAAACATCGCCCGCACCTCGGCATCGTCAGGCAGCTCGTATTCCTCCAAGTGCATCTTGAGCTTCGAGCCGCGCTTCAAGGCGAGCGAGTGGAGCGTCACATCGTCAGGGGCGAGCGCGAGAACCTTCGCCATCGTATCGGCGATGTCCGAGCGCGTCTCCCCCGGCAGGCCGAGGATGACGTCCATATTGATGGAAAAATCTCCCGTCTCGCGCAACAGGCGGAACATGCGGACGATGTCTTCGGGCGTATGCGCCCTGCCGATGCGCTCCAATGTGCGCTGCTGCATCGTCTGCGGATTCACGCTGACGCGGCTCACGCGATGCTCCTTCATCGAGAGCGCCTTTTCCGGCGTCATCGTATCGGGACGTCCCGCCTCCACGGTAAACTCGCCCGTATGCTCGCCGTAAAATGCTCCCTCGACGAGGGAAAGCACGCGCTCGAAATCCGCATTGCTGAGACTCGTCGGCGTGCCGCCGCCGATGTAGATGCTCTGCACCTTCAAGCGATGACGCTCAATCTCGCGCTTCGCTGCCGCGAGATCCTTGTCCCATGCGGCAAAAAAAGCGCTGAGCTGCTCATCATTCGGCAGGATGTAGGCGGGAAACGAGCAGTAAAGACAACGCGAGCGGCAGAACGGTATGCCAACATAGACGCTGATCGTCCGCTCGTCCGAGGTCTGCAGGAACGGTCTCTGGCGAAACGCCATCGCCGTCATGTACGAAGCCTTCTCCAAAGAAACCTCGTAGTCCTCCACGAGTCGTGCGACGATCTCCTCACGCGAAAGTCCCGCCTCGATGAAGCGATGCACGATCTTCGTCGGGCGGACGCCGTGCAGGATGCCCCATGCCGCCGCAGGCATAGCGAAATGCGTACGAAAGAGACGGTAGAGGTTGAGCTTGACGAGGCGATGGACAGCAGCCATCCCCTTTTCGTCCTGCCTTGCGGCGCCCCCTATAGAAAAGCGCCGTTCCTCTCCCGTCTCCTCCACAGCAAGAAGCTCCGTATGAACGGTCGACACAGGCTCCATAACGATTTCATGCCGCACGGACAGCACGGCAAAGTCCGCTTCTCCGTCCTGTTCCTCCGCCTCGTCCAACACCCGGATTTTGAAGAGTTCCAAAAGCTCGCGCACGAGCTTGACGATGACCTGTTCTTCGCGGTCGAGCAAGAAACGCCGGACAATCAATGCTTGCGGCACTCCTTGCAGTAGCCGAACAGCTTGACCTGGTGATCTTCGATCTGGAAGTCGCATTCATCGGCGACCTTTTTCTCAAGATTCTCCAGAAGATCCTCAGAAAACTCGGTGACCTTGCCGCAGCTCAGGCAGATCAGGTGATGATGCTGATGCTCGCCGGGATTGAGATCCGAGATTTCATAGCGGCTGCAGCCGTCGCCGAACTCCATCTTCTGCAGAAGGCCAAGCTCGACGAGAAGCTCCAAGCTGCGATAGACGGTAGCCAAGCCGATCTCCGAATGGTTGGCGCGCAAGATCATGTGCACGTCCTCCGCGCTGATATGCTGGCCGGGACGATCCATGAAAACCTGCAGAACGATCTGCCGCTGCGGCGTCATCTTATGCTGGCGTTCCTGCAGTCTCTTCCTCAGATCCTCCATCGTTATTTTAGCCATGACCATACTCCTTTACAATTCGTCGCGAAACACACGCACAAACGTCCACTTCGCGGACATTGTGCGCCGCCCTTAATGAAAGTTACCCAATCAGTCTGCGCCTTCGGCTTGACTTCTTGGACTTTCATAGTAAAACAAAATGTGCAGACATTGAAAGTACTTGTCAATTCAAAGCCTTTATAAGCTATTGTAGCAAAAAGTACCAAAGAATACAAACATTTATTCAAGACATTCAACCTTCATGGAAAAAATTCCCTGCAAACTCTTTTTGACAAATGAAGGAGCCGTCGCACAAGATATGCGCGACGACCCCTCCTTGCATTTACGGAATCACCATGATTACGCGTCTTCGCCTATGACGATCTCCTCCGCTCCCTTTTCCTGAACCATCTGCACAAAGGCACTCTCCCAAGGGCGCAGATCAATGAACGATTCTGCATCCGGAGAATCATAGCGACGCCAATACGTTTCAAACAAGCTGCCAACTTCAGCGGCTCCCAGCCAGCCAACAGCTCGCCGCGTCCGATCTCCTGCGAGCAGAAGGTCGAGGATCGTCGGCGTCTCAAAATGGTCGATTTCCTGATGCAGTGAGAAGATGGTGATCAGTTCGCTGGCTCTAAGTACGTTTGCACGTACCTTCGCCTGCCTTGAGAGATCCAAGATCGTCAGCCGACGACCGCCGTCTATAACCCCAAGTTCCATGCCGCCATGACGATTTAGGAAATGTGCTGCTTGTCCGGCGGTCAACTGACGGGTAAAGATATCTCCCAAGCCTGTATGACGAACACGGGCGGTATTGCTCACCTGCATCGTATCCAGATGAATGTCGCCAACGCCGGCATGATGAACGAATCCGTAGTGCTGCGCATATACGTTATCCGCTCGAATATCGCCCTTGCCTCTATGCAAGGCTTGGAAACTGCCCGCTTTGATGTCACGCAGCGTTATGTTGCCGTTGCCGCCGGTCTGCAAAGCTCTGAGCCAACCGCCCGCTTTCAGCGTTTCCTTCGCCGTCAGCTTGTTTGCTGCTGTCATCGTCAGATTGTTTCCAGCCGTGACCTTCTTCTGCGTCGTGACATCGCCGCCCGTCAGCGTCATGTTCTGCCCCGCCGAGAGTTCGTCTGCCGTCGTCAGCTTGTTCGTCGCCGTCATCGTCAGATTGCTTCCAGCCGCAGCCTTCT
>CAJPRR010000067.1 GCA_905373085.1 uncultured Selenomonas sp. | reverse complement strand
CAGTGATGGGATGGACGCGCCAGCCGAAAGGCGACGTAATGGGAAGCTCCGCTGCTGCGGCATCGAGAGCAGCAACAACGAGCAGGAAGAGCACGATCATTGTCTCGACAATTTTTTTCCGATAGCGCATGATACTTCACCTTGCTTCTTGTAACGTGCGCGAAACTCGCGCCCGCATGTTCTCCAGATCGCCGTCACAGTACGACGTTCCTGCCAGATACCATTGCCGCTTTGGATTCATCTCCATGCGCGTCTTGAGCCACGCGTCATCGACCTTGATTTCCAAACGATCGCCGCAATGCAGGCCTGTGTGTTCCCAGAGATCGGCGACGAGCAGTCCGTACCTCTGCGTCTTGGGATTATAGCCGAGTCTGCCGGTGATCATGACGATGCGCCCTTGAGAGGATGACATTTGAAACGCTGCCTCATTTGGCTGTTCTCTCGTTTCAGCTTATCAATTTCTTCCTGCTGCTCCCGCAGCATCTTCACCATATCCAAAAGGATGCGCTCGTAGTGATTGATTTTTGCGTGCTGTCTTATGTCCATGATGGTTCATTCCTCCTCTTGTCGGATAGACAAAGCCGCATCATCCCCGATATTGCCGCGACGGAGATTTTTCTCATTGAGGCGTATCTGGACTTCGCCGCGCAAATGCTCATCATAACCCAAGCCATAATGCAGCCATGAAGTGCAAAATGTAATCAGACCTGTGAGTTTCTCTGCTATATCCACCTCTGCATCGTGAGATTCACCCGAATCTGCGGCAGATTTGGAAATGATTGCCGCCTTCTGAATGACCTCGTGAGTTTTCTCAACCAGCTTTGCGGTCAATTCCATCACGGACACATCCATAAACTCTGTGCACGGCTGCGGCCTCGTCATATCGATGACGCACTTCTTCTGCACATTGACGCGCTTGTTTTCGCAATCGCGCAGCACCATGCTGAGCCACTCGTTTTCTTCTCGCAGTATCTGCATCTCTGACTTACGCTCAATCGATAACATCTGCAAGCCATCTGCCTTAAACGCTTTGGCAAGCGCTTCTTTCTGATTTTGCTCCAGTCGTTCCGCCAACCATCCCATTTTTCATTTCCTCTCCGTGAACAGGTTTCTTGTCGCCTGCAAAGACAATTCACATGTTCTGTAGGCAAGACGTTTGCCTTACCTACAGAACCAGATTGTTTCAGCTGATCGTCTCGATGATGAGACGGATCGCTGAACGCCGAACCTCCCAGCGTGCTGCGTCGACCGATTCGTGCATCTCTTCCGCTGCGCGAATCTTCGTCTCAACTTCCTCGACAAGAGCCTGCAAGCGTTCCGCTACCCAGCGGTTTGCTTCTTGTTCCGCCTGCCCGACCGACAAGGATGAAAGTGCCGGAGCAGCGGCAGCGGGTGTCTTTTCTTCCAGATGCTCCGAGGCTTGTGACATAGATTCTATTGCAGCTGAATCATCCATATCATTCTCCGCTTTATCTTCCGTTACGTCTTCATTCCCATTACTGGTATTGCTTTCAAAGGATTCGGTGACATAAGGCGGTTCATCCTCAGCAGCCGTTTCTCGTATCGTCGAGACGGTTTTTGTTTCGCTTTCTTCATTGTCAGCAACACGATCCGATGCACGCGCTGCGCTATCCTCGTTCCAAAGAGGCAAAGACAAATCTTCCGTTTCACCTTTTAACTGTCCGAGCCACTCTTTGACGTCGGAATAACTTCCGCTGCATTTGCCATCGCGTACTTTTTGAATAAACGCATCCTGTTCATCTTCCTGTAAAGCCGCAAGTTCTGATGCGACAGTCTTGCCGATCAATCCTTCCTCAAAAGCGGCTTTCGCCTCCTGTGAAAGATTGGCTAACGCCTGCAGTCTCTGTAAACTCGTTGGCGACACATCGAGAATCTGCCTTGCGAAAAACGTGCGGAATTTCACGGCTTTGCCGCCATCCTCCTGCAAATCTCCGCGCTCTTTTGCCTCTTGGTAAATGGCTTTCGCAATCGGTTCCAACTCTTTGATCTCATTGAGCTGATCTAAGGGAGACTTTTGCCGATAGTTATTTGCCATGATGATAGCCAAGGTTTCCGTCTGCTCTGACGTAAGCGCTCCTGTTGCTTGAAACTCCGGCAACACATGACAAGGCAGTTCTGCGTACTCCATCTCGCCGCGCTGCATACGGTAGAGCGTCGCCGACAAGCGCCGCTCGCCCGAGATAAGTCGATACGTTCCATCGCCGTTATCCACGACATCCAGAGGCGGCATATTGTCTGAAACCGCAAGAGCGTTCGCCATTTCCTCAATGCCTGTGATCGAGTAGAAATTTTTCTCATTCGGGATAATTCTCTCTACATCAATCTGCTGCACCACATATCCATCCGTTGGGCGCACCGCATCCCGCGTGGCCTTGTTCAAATAGGCAATCATGCTTCCCTTATGCTTTTTCATAGTGCGCCTCCTTCAATCGTAAATCTTTGTGACGCTGGTGCATTTCGCACCCATATCTTGGATAATTCCCGCTATCATGTTTACGAGCTGATGATGACCATTATCCAGATCAGTGTAGATGCCCAAAGGCTCGTTCTTATCTGTCTGCACAGACAGATGGAACGGAAACGACGGCGTCTCTTGCCCACAACCGTTAAGAATTACCCGATATTGCTTGCCGCCATTCGTCATAATCGTGGTTTCCATAAGCTTTTCCATCATCGTCACCTCTTATCCCAAAAGCTCTTCGGCGAAACGCATGATGTCCCGTGCCACACGGCAATTCGGGCAAACCTCGAAGATGCTTTTGCCGTCGCGGCTGGCTGTCATGAGTCCGTGCTTGGCATTGCGCGTCGCATAAGATATGCACGTGCGGAATAAGGGAATGCCAGCACCGGCCACCTCGTCGAGCGCATTGGAAAAGCCCGGATAGGCGATGTACTGGTTTATAAGAATCCCACGAATGGAGAGTGTCGGATGGAATTTTTTCACGTCGTGGATCTGCTCCTCCATTTTGCGGATGCCCTCGATGCTATCCGTCTCCGGCAACGTCACGATGATTACGTCGTCTGTCACCATTAAAGCATTAAATACGCTCATGTTGATGTCCGGTGGATTGTCTATAATGCAGATGTCATAACGATCTGCCACTTCAGCCAGAGCGTTTTTTAACAGGATGTCCTGTCGCTCTTCCTGTTCGCTCAGGACTTGGAAATTTGCTTCCAGCAGCCCCATGTCGGCCGCTACAAAGTCGATGTTAGAAATCCGCGAATGCTGAAAGACCTCGCTCATCTTTGCTCCGTCCATCAGAATGTTGGCCAACGTCCCTTTCGCTTCGTCAGCGCCGAACCAACGCGAGGCATTACCCTGTTTGTCATTGTCGATAAAAAGCACCGACAACTCCCACGATTCTGCAAGCAAATAGGCCAGATTCGTTGATACGGTGGTTTTTCCCACGCCTCCTTTGAGGTTGATAAAACTGATGGTTTTCATTAGCTTTCCCTCCAATGGTTATTATTTTGCCAGATAAAGAAACTTCTCCAATTCCGCAATGACCTGCTGCATATAGCAAATCAAATCTTTAATACGCTCTGCGTTCGCTGGATCGTATTCCATCGCCTGAAATTCTGCCGCGATCTGTCGGATACCGGAGCGTATATCCAGTTTGAGCTTCCCAAGGTTCGTGTCGAATTTTGTGACATGGTGCATCTCGATGATTGTCTCAAGATATTGTATTTTTTGCTCCAATGCCGCATTCTCTTGCTTTAAGGCATAAAGCAATTCTTGATTTTCCAAATCTTCCACATCCTATCCGTCACGAAAATTTAACGTAATTCCCCCTTGTGCTTCTCCATTAGTTTTGATACCATAAAGAAACCAATGGAACTTACTTTAAGCGGTGGGTTCATTGTTTTCCCGAAAACCCGCGTCGGTCTGCCGCCGATGCGGGTTTTTCTACGTTTGACTGTCATAATCCCTCCTATCCCAAATTTCGCGTAAATCAACAATGCCCAGCACATCTGCAATGGCAATGGCGGATAATATGTCCGGCAAAGTGCGTCCCCACTCATAGCGGATATAACTGCTCTTGCTGATGCCAGTGGCTGCAATTACCTCCGCTTGCAGTTTTCCTTTTGATTTACGCAGTTCTCTCAGATGATTTGTTTGCTTCATGTGACAGAATCTCCCCACACATCTTGCACGTTCACACCTAAAAAGCGCGCGATTTTCAGAGCTGTCAGCAACGGCGGTATTTTTGCATCAGCTGCCTCATAGGTCTTGTAGACATGGTATGGTATGCCACAAGCCTCTACCACCTGACTCTGCGTCAGCTTCTTGCGTGCCCTCACCTGTCGCAGCGGATTTGCGACCGTGCGTTGATACGGTGCAATAAACGGCGCACTCTCGGTAAAGGTCTTTCCGCAATCAGCGCACCGATAGCGTCGTCGATTGTAAACATATGCCACGTCCGTATTCAAAATTTGCAAAGTCTGGCAACGGTAATCATTAACCAGCACATGTGCCGATCCGCAAGCTGGACATATCTGCTTTCCCTTGGGCAGGTGGAACTGTATCTTTTTCTCCGTGTTTATTTCTATACAGTCCTTTGGAAGATTCTTGATATAGGTCATAAACTTATCTATGTGCATAACCCCTCCTCCTCGCAAAAAAATAAATGCCATGTCGATACATAAAATGTATCTCCATGACATTTAGTATAGAGCCGATGTAATCCTCCTCCTGCCGCTCTACGCAGAACGCTTTCCAGTTCATAACATCATATACGCGCCCCAAAATCGAGATACTGCTGATATGAGGCTTCAGAGCCGCCAAAGATGATTCATCTGCGAAGTTTGAGTATAGGTTCTAACATCTCATCAAACAACATACTGTGAGATCTCATTCTTAAGTTTCACATCTGAATATACAAATCCTCCATCTTGAAGCTGCTGCGTTACTTCATTATATACGGGTGCTTTTCCCTCGGGATCTCGGATCGTGAGCAGAATGCAAAACTCCTGCTCTAATTTTTCTCCATTTTCTCTGAATTCTCGTTCGATCGCTTCGCGGCAAAGCATCTCTATCTTCATATACCACTTGTGATCTTTTCCAAGCAGTTTTTTCCTTTCTCCGGGTTTCATTTCATCGAGATCAATCGCATATTTCTTGATCGGGTGAAACTTCTTTCCATACCGTAACAGTGTCCTTTCTCTTGCGAATATTTTCTCCTCTGTCGCACCAAGCACTTTTCTACTGTAATAGTCTTCCCTCAGTAGGTTTGCTCCATTTTCCGCGCCAAAGGGGTTTATGACTGTTCTTTTCGTGATATCACGTTGCTTGATGCCCGTCATCGTTCCAAATCCTACACTGATGTCCGACTGGCAGTATTCCGGTCCTTCCGATGCACGCAGAATTGGTGCACTGACTACAGTAAGCGTAATCTGACCTCGATAGAAACCATCATCACTAACTAAACTCTTCGGAAAGGGGAACTCCAAAATGTTGATAAACTGACTTTTAAGAAGTGAATCCCGTAAGATCAGCGTGATCTCATGTTCTGTGTTATACAGAATATTCCGCGTTCCAGGCGGCATTCCGAACCCCATGGAATTTATTTTGTCTTCCATTTTCATGCGTTGCCCTGCGGGATAACCAGCATTATGAACCATGATTGCTTTGATGAGCAACGGGTCGAAATCCCCCGCCAAGAGATGATTCAGATCTGCCGCAATGCGTGCAATCCACGGCGTGGAAAAACTCGTCCCTGTTGCACGCGCAACAACTCCGGTACGATTGAGAACTCTCACCCCGTCGTTGTAGCAGTGCCATCCGGACGTATTCCCGCATTGCCTCCGTAGGCGACAAGATCCGGTTTGATGACATAAGCGGGTCCCGGTCCGCATCTTGTAAACGGTGACGGTGTATCCACCTCAGCGAGATCATATTGTCCTTTCTCTCCCGCAATGGAGCCAACAACGATTGCTCTGACGGAATCCGCCATCTTTGTTATGCGCTCATGTTCCCCGCCTCGCAAAAAAGCCGTGCTGTTGCCGGCAGACTTGATAATGAGTACATTGTTCTCATCAGCAATATTGTCCAATGCCATACCATATTGTGAAAACGTCTTTTCATCACACTCTTCAACTGTACCGACGGACATCGTCCAGATCTTGATGTCCCTGTGCCGTTCAATGGCATCTCTGACGTTATCAATAATATCCTCCGGATAAACAGTTTCTTTCCGAAGATCAGGGATAACGACCGCCTCCATCATCATGACACCGGTTGTTGCAGTATCGTTCGTACCATTGAGCTCATCGCTGTATTCCAGGACGGACGCCACCATGGAGCCGTGCCTTCTATCCTGATAGAGGTCTTCATAATATGCCTCCTCTCCCATTAAAATCCATGGTGACAGGTATCTGTTCTTTTCGATTCCACTGTCAAGAACACCGACAACAGGATATGTTTCACCTTCTATTGGCTGTTTTGCTATCGGTACGAGCGTATCGTCAATGGAATCCATATCCATGCGAATCGGGATCGCCTCTTCGATCGAGAATATGCCCTCAAAGCCAAGCACTGTCTCCATATCGATAGCGCTGTCGAGCGATACACGGTACAGATTCATATCCGCAGCGTATCTGATCTCCCATTCAATCTTTATCCCATGTGCGCCACATTGTTCCTTGAACATTTTTTGTACCAGGGTGTTTTTATCCGAATCCCGATAATCGATCAGACTGATACGATACAGGTGATTGTTTGGGTTATAATCGACACGTTGCGCTGTAAACGGCTCAATTTCTGCAATCGTTGAAATCAACTTGGCAAAATTTTGTGTATCCTGCAGTGTGTACTTGATTTTCAAGATGAGCTCTTCTGTAGTTACTACGGATAGAAGCCGCCGTGTTTCTTTCGGCTTCGTCGACTCTTTGTCAGCCTCTGCTGTATCGGGGAGCGAAAGTTCATTACCCAGCACAGCCGATGTAATACCGATGACATTGGCCTTTTGATCGCTGTCGAGAAGGGCAACTACCTGTCCACGATGTGACTTTGCAATCGCGTCCTCTACAATCGTAGTCGCAACGACCATTGGGAGCTTTTGCTTTTCCCGTTTATGTGCTGCAAAGGTGACCCCAACCCGCGACATATTTGACACAAGCTGCCTGGAACGGCGCGTAAGCGCTTCACCTTGCAATACCCATGGCGGCATCGTCGCACTGCCACCGCCTTCCGTACGCTGTTCGTCTCTTTTTCTTTTTTCAAAGAACTTAATTGGGAGTCGTCTCTCCATGTTTACATACTCCTTTCCCCAGGTAGTTTCTAACCTGCCTCTCCGAAATTCCAAAGTGAGCACCGATCACTTTCTGTGTCACACCATGCTCGTTCAGATACTGTATCATATCATCCTGGCTATAGTTCCCATGATTTTTGAACAGAAATACTTCCATAATGTAATCCAGTATTCCGATCTCTTCTTTTTGATGAAGCACAGCCTTTTTCAGCATGTTTTGAACGATATCCTTGATGTCCGAATATGAGAGTCCTGCCATTGTTCCCAGTATGTGTTTCCACTGTGAATCGGTAATACTCGAATCATCCACAATCTCAGAAAATTGCCTGATAAATCTGCGAATTTCATCACGCTCCGGCACAGGAAGTTCAATGACGGTCTGAAACCGCCGCCAAACTGCTTTATCGAGCATACCTGCGTGATTCGTCGCCGCGAGGAGTATGCCCTCCTGCGAGAAATCATCGATGTTCTGTAGGAGACTGTTCACCACTCGTTTGAGCTCGCCGAGCTCATGTACGTCATCTCTGGCCTTTGCAATCGCATCAAATTCATCAAGGAATAGAATGCATGGCTGTTTTTTTGCGTATGAAAAGATGCGATGAATGTTCTTCGCCGTATTCCCGAGCAGTGATGATATGAGCGTGTCAAACCGTGCTGTGACAAGAGGAAGCTTTAACTCCGAAGCAAGATATTTTGCTGCGCTTGTCTTCCCACAGCCCGGAGGTCCGTAAAGGATCAGCGTTGTCCTGAGATTCAGCCCCATGGATATCATTTTATTTTTACTTTGGATTGTATTCCTGAAGTCATCCAACGCTGCCTGAACCGATTTGCTGAGAATAATATGATCAACAGAGGGCGCATAGTCAATCTCCGCAATATCGAGGCGGCTTTCTTGATCTACTGGCAACGTTGTCAATGTGTCCATAACCGCCTGACTTCCGCCCACACGATTCAATGCAGACAGAATACGTGTGCTCCCCCTGTTTTCCCCGTCAGCCTCCATCTTCTTTGCAAGGAGACGGGAATAACTGGCGACTTTGACCGGATCCTTTCGCATTCCTGATTCTATGATTTTTATGATTTCTGTATAGTACATAGACGCCTCCTTTGCTACGATTTTATTCTATCACCAAAATTTCCTATTTTCAATATTTTTGTTATTTATTTTATAAAATCGTCTATTTTTACATATAAAACGTCATTTATTTCAAAAGTGGACAGACGCTCATAGGATCTCCCCCTGTATAGCAATAGCCTTTATGCTGTCCTATGAGTAGTGAACAGAGAGAGTGCTATCCATTCCCTCCATCGCTCATAAACGCCCTCTTGACATAGATGACCAAATACCATAAGCTTTCCTTAGGCATTGAGATTTCATATCAAGCATTTCCCAAGGAGGCCTCTCATGAAAACAAAGCTCAGCGGTGTGGCGGAAACCTTGCTCATCCCCCTGTGGGCGAGGGCGGAAGAAACGAAGCGTACGGACGGCCTGATCCGAGATGATTTCGCCGTACGGCTCGTCGAGCAGATCGACTACGACTTCGCCAAGTTCGCCCGCGCCAAGCACTCGCAGGCGGGAGTCGCCGTGCGAAGCTGCATCCTCGACCATGAAACGAGGGCATTCATCGAAAAGCACCCCGATGCAGTCTGCATCAATCTCGCCTGCGGTCTCGACACCCGCTTCTACCGCATCGACAACGGACAGATCGATTGGTACAACCTCGACTTGCCCGATGTCATGGAGCTGCGCCAAAGCCTGCTCAAAGAAGAGGAGCAGCGCATTCACAATCTCGCCGCCTCCGTCTTCGATTCCGGCTGGCTCGAAAAAATCGAGCACAAAGGTCGTCCCCTCCTCATCCTCATGGAAGGCGCGGCCATGTACTTCAGCGAACAAGAGATGCGCAGTCTCTTCGCCATGCTCGCCGAGGCCTTTGCCGATGCTTCCATGCTCATCGAAATCATGCCGCCTTTTCTCATCGGTCAGCAAAAGCGCCACGATTCCGTAGATACGCAGAAAGCGCCCTTTCAATGGGGCGTAAAAAGCGGCAAGGAGATAGAGAACCTCCATCCCGCCATCGCCTTCCTCAAGGAGCGAACCCTCTACGAAGGATTCCGCTGCCGCTGGGGCTTGTTCGGCCTCCTCTCCGTGATTCCTTGGTGGAACAAGAACTGTAACGACAAGATTGCCTGCCTTCATTTCGCAGCCCGCTGAGTCGCCGCGGGATGTCTTGAAAAAGTCTGCGGTAACGCTTCGTATATTTTTACGACTCCTCCAAGCATACGATAAACAATTCGCACGAACAAGAAAAGCGCCGAGAATCTCTCGACGCTTTTCTTATATCCATCCATTTACTTTTCCTGCCCCGTGCTGCAGCTGCCGCCGCAGCCTCCGCAGCCGCCGCTGCAGCTGCCGCCGCAGCAGTCTTCCTTGCCCGCCTTCACATTGTGATAGACGTGGCGCAGCGCGAAGAAGAGCAGGACGGCGACAATTGCGCCGACAATGATGCTTGCCATGGCAAAGATCTCCTTTCAGGAGTCAGAGAAGCACGGACGGCTTTCGCCCATCGCTTCCCTAGCCGTTCATGCCGAAGGCACAGGCTCCCCAGTAGACAAGAAGTGAGACGACCCAGGCGACACCGAAGGTGTAGAGAGCGGCAAAGAGCATCCAGCTCCACTTACCCGTCTCCTTCTTGATCGTGCCGAGCGAAGTCATGCACGGCGTGTAGAGCTGCGAGAATACCATGAAGGCGAGCGCCGAGGCTGCCGTGAATGCCGTACCCATCGAGCCGGCGAACTGTGTCGCCGTCTCTGCGGCGTCCTCCGCCTCGGTCGAGACATCGCCGACGCCATAGAGGATACCGAGCGTCGAGACGACGGACTCCTTCGCCATGATGCCCGTGACGACGGCTGCGCCCGACTCCCAAGTCTCGAATCCATGCAGTGCGAAGAGATGGCTCATGCCGCCGCCAATCGAGGCGAGGAAGGACTCGCTCATCTCATCCGTAGCGCCGTCCGCATTGTAGTTCGACAAGAACCAGATGGCTACGCTCATTGCGAAGATGATCGTACCGGCTTTAATCAGATAGCCCTTGCCCTTGTCCCAAGTTTCCAAGAGCACCGTCTTCATGTCCGGCATGCGGTACGGCGGCAGTTCGAGGAGGAACGTCGAGCCTTGGCTCCTGAACGCCGTGACGCCCAGAACCTTCGCCATGATGATGGCGACGACGATGCCGATGATGTACATCGAGAATACGAGATTCGCGGCATGTTCAGGGAAGAACATCGCAGCGAAGAGCGCCATGATTGGCAGCTTCGCCGAGCATGTCAAAAAAGGCGTGATGAGAATCGACGTGAGCCTGTCCTTTTCCGAGTCGAGCGCACGCGCACCCATGATGGCGGGCACGCCGCAGCCAAAGCCGACGATCAGCGGCATGATGCCCTTGCCCGTGAGGCCGACGCGGCGCATGATCGGATCCATGATGAAGGCGACGCGCGCCATATATCCCGTACCGTCGAGGAAGGACAGCATGAAGAACAGTGTGAAAATGAGCGGCACGAAGTTGATGACGTTGCCGACGCCCGCGACAATACCGTCTGCAATCAGGGACTTCAGCCACTCGGCGACGCCCGCAGATTCCATCGCGTCGTTGATCCAGTCGGTGAACGGTCCGCCGATCCAGTCGCCGACGGCGTCCGCGAGCGGCTGGCCGATCCACGTGAAGGCGATACAGAACATCAGGTAGAGGATGCCGAGGAGAATCGGCAACGCCAAGACGCCGTTCGCGAGCACGCGGTCGATCTTCTCCGAAGTCGACAAGCCGACGTTTCCGACGACGACCGCCTTCTTCATGATCTTGTCGATGAGATCATAGCGCAGCTCGATGAGCTTTTCGTCCAGCTCTTCGGCGGAAAGGCCGCTCTTCTTGAGTTCCGTCGCCTTCGCCTTGTGCTCTTCGACCATCGCACTCGGACGATAGTTCGACATGACGGTCGTCGTGAAGATTTCGATGAGCTTCTGAATGCTCTTCTTGCTGCGGCCGACCGTCTGCACGACGGGCATGCCCAGAGCCTCCTCAAGCTTCTGGATATTGATGCGGATGCCCTTTCTTTCCGCCTCGTCCTGCATGTTGAGGTCAATGAGCAGCGGGATGCCCTCTTCGAGGAGCTGCACCGTAAGGAAGAGGTTGCGCT
>CAJPRR010000066.1 GCA_905373085.1 uncultured Selenomonas sp. | reverse complement strand
CCGCCGCAAACGACGCATTGAGATTGTCGAAATGAAGAAGTTCCCCCTGCTTGAAGAACGATGCGGAAACCTTCTCAGCCGCAACACCGCCGAAGGATGCGCCCTCGCCTGAAAAAGTGCCGTAGGCGAGAAGATCTGCCAAATCAGTCCCCTTGCCGCTCAATGCGACGTCCGCAGCGCACTTCCCCGACAGGGAAAGTCCCTCCGTCGGAAATAGTTCGGCGATTTCCTCGCCCGAAAGCCCCTTCGCTTCGACGTGTGCGCTGTAGGAGCCGTCCGCCGTGCGAAGCACCCCCCCGCCCTCGAACGTGCCTCCCAAGGCTCCCGCCTCGCCTCTCGCCGTCAGAAGGCCGTCTTCGTAGTGACCCTTCGCCTTCACCGCTGAAAGAGCTGTGCCGTAGAGCGTCGCGGCCGGGGCTTCGCACTCTCCGTCAATCTTCCAGTCCTGCGGCGTGCCGTAAACGGAAGCGAGAACGCGCACAGAACCTTGGAAAGGGCTCTGCGCCAAGATTTTCGACGGATCGAAGGCCGCGGACTCGACGACGAAGTTGAAGTTCGGCACTTCCTCCTGCCAAGCGACCTTCCCATGAACGGACGCTTGCTGCTCTTCGGCAGAAGCACGCAAAAAGATGCGCGCCTCCTTGCCCGAAAAGGTGACGAGTCCACGCGACGCCTCTACCTCCATGCCATGGACGAGCGCCTTCGCGCCTGAAAGGCGCACGTCGCCCGCAAGCGAAACGTCCTCCGCTTCGCGCACGAGCTTCAGCACCGCCTCGTCAACGTGCAATGCCTGCGGCTCGATCTCGTCGGGAAGCACGCCTTCGGGCAGGAATGCGATATAATCCATCGCATTGATGTTCTCTCCCTTGAGCTTCAGTTCCTGCCGCTCTTTCGAGACTTCTCCCTCGACAGCAAGCGGTGCGCCCTTGCAGTCGGCCTCGGCTTCGACGACGACGGAAGACTGGTGCGCGAAGTCAAGCTCCGCCCGCACATCCTCCAAGGCGATATCCTCGCCCGAAACGGCAGCGTTCGCTTTGCCGTCTCGCACGCTGACCTTTCCGTGAAAATCGCTCTCTCCCGCTTCTTCCTGCACGAGATCGGCGACGTTCCAGCTTCCGTCCTCGCGCTGCCGCACAAAAAGCTCCGGCTCTACGACCGTCACGTGGGAGATCGCGGCGACAGGCGATGCGGAAAAGGCCGCGAAGAGGCTCATCTCCACCTCGGCGCTCGCGGCGCGAAGAATCTCCTCTCCCGCCTTGTCCTGCACCGTGACGCCGTCAAGGACAATCGTATGCCAGGAATCGACGCGCACGGCGCCGACGGCGACGGGAACGCCGAGCGCTTCGGACGCCTTTGCGGAAAGCGTCCTGCCCGCTTCCTCAACGTAAGCGCCCGTGCGGGCGATATAAGCCGCTGTGCCGCCAAGGAGCGCAAAAAAGAAGAGCGCGATGGCGGCTGCAGCGAAAGCGATGCGCCCTTTTTTCATCGGCTCTTCCTCCTCGTTGTTTCTTTTCAAATTCATCCGCGCGAAAGGATTGTCTGCGGCGCGATGCGCCTTACATATCCCCCGCCGCAGCCGCCTCTCCCGCCGCATCCTTCTCTGCGGTCTTGACAGGCGCGGTCTGGACGGGTGCGCCGTGCGTCACGGGAATCATCGCATCGTCCTTCGCCGTGCGGCTCTTCCTGCTCTTCTCATCGAGCAGCTTCTGCTCGGCGGCCATCTTTTCCGCCGCTTCATCCGTATGGTAGAGCGCTGTCTCGGCCTGCTCCTTCGCCGCCTTGTAGTACTTGGCGTCAACCTTCTCGCGGTAGGAAACGGTATCGAGGTCGACAGGCAAGCCCATGGCCCGGTCGAGCGCCGCCTTGCTGAGATTGTAGTTGTAGAGCGCGTCGTAGTAATTCGTCTGCGCCGCGACGAGCTTTTCGTCGGCGTCCGTCACGTCGAGGTTCGTGCCGACGCCCGCCGTGTAGCGCACCTGCGCGATCTTGAAGTCCTCGACGGCTCGCTCGACGGCAACGCTCGTCGTCTTGATGTTCTTCTCCGCCGCCAAGAGGCTCAGGTACGCCGTCTGCACGTCGAGCGCAATCTGCTCGCGCGTGTCCTCCGCCGCCTGCTGCAGCTTGTGCACCGCCGCACGCTTCCGGTTCACCTGCGCCTGCGTCACGTTGTTGTCAAAGGCCGCCCAGCTCGCCTGTATGCCGATCGACCAGGTGTCCGCCGAATCCGTGTTGTTGGAAAAGAGGCTGTCGCCGCCGACCGTGCGGGATGCCGCCGCGCTGACCTGCGGCAGCGAGGCGCCGCGCGCAGCCTCCATGGCGGCGTTCGCCTGGCGCACGGCGTAATCTGCCGCGATGCCGTCCGCACGATGCGAAAGCGCATACCCCGTGCAGTCCTCAAGGCTCAGATCGTACTTTCGATAGGCGAGTTCGTCCGCCAGCGAGAGCTTCGTTCCTGCCGGCAAACCGATGATCTTGTTGAGCTCGGCGATGGCGACATCGTAGTTGTTCGTCACGTTCACGAGGTTCTGCTCGGCGTTCGCGAGTGCGACCTGGGACGCGAGCACGTCGGATCGTGCGACCGTCCCCACCGTGTACTGCGCGTTGACATTCGCCAGATGACTCTTCAAATTGGCGACGGACATCTCGCCGACCTTGATGAGATTGCGGTATTCAAGCGCCTTGAAATATTGCCCCGTCGTCCGGTAACGCACCGCCTGCTTCGTGCCTTCGAGCGCGAGATCAGCATTGTTCACGCCGTAGCGCGCCGCCTCAATGCCGTGCTCGATGCGGCCGCCCGTGTAGAGCGGAAAGGAGAGCGCCGCGCTGCTCCGAAAAGCGTAGTCATGATCGTACCGCTCGTACGCCCTGCCGCCGACGCGGTTGCCCTGCGTCGAGAGCGTGAGCTTCGGCCCTGCGTTTCGCCGCGCCTCATGGTATGCCCAGTCCGCCGCATCCACGTCGGTCACGGACGACTTGATCGAGCGATTGTTCTCAAGCGCCAGCTCCACGCTCTCGGAGAGCGCGAGCGAGCGCGTCTCCGCTGCGGACGCAGATGCGAAGCTCAAGGAGAAGAGGCCGCCCATGACGAGCGCCGCAAGCTTCTTGGAAAAATGTTTTGACTGCTTCACAATGATTCCTCCTAAAATGACTGGTGCAGACCGAAGTAGGCGGCGCGCCGCTCGCTGCGGTTGAGATCCCTTAGCTGTCCCATCAGATATGTATTTTCGCGCAGGCGGTACTTGGCGGAAAGGCGCAGACGGAAGTCGTCGGGATCGTAGGCGTCAGCGGAGAAGCGCCAGCGACTTCCCACATTCGCATCAAGCCCGACGCCCGGCTCGCCCGCGATGAGTCCCGCACGTGCGCCGAGCCTGCCCTTCGTGCGGCCGACCTCAAGGTTCAGATCGTTCCCCTCGCCGATGTCCTCGACGCCGACGCGCAGGAAGCGGTCAGGCTTGCTTTCCTTGGAGACGTCGACATTGAAGTTCGTGATCCAGTCGCGCTCCTTGCCGCTGTAGAGGACGTCGATCGAAGGCTGCGTCTCTATGCTGCTCAAGTTATCGAGCGTGTCGTTCGCCTTCTCTGTGACGGCGCGCGCCTCATGGATCGTCGCCTTGAGATCTTCGCGCACCGCAGGATCGCCTGTGACCTCGTGCAGTTCCTCCGCCACCTGCCGAATGTTCTCGCTCGCCCTGGCGACGTTCAGCAGTGTCAGACGAAGATTTGCAGCCGTCGCGCCGCCGTCGGAGACGTCCGACGCCATCTGGCGCACCGTCTCCGTCGTCGCGGAAAGGTTCGCGAGGATTGTCTGCATCTCCTGCATCATCGCCTGCATATTGCCCTCGTTCTGCAGCGCGACGCGCCCGAGCACGGCCGTGAGGTCGCGGATGTGCGCCGTGACCTCGCGTACATTTTCCGCCGAGCCGAGGACGGACTCCTTCATGCGCGGATTGCCGAGGATTTCGTTCAACGAGCCGAGGAGGTCGTGCACGTCGGCCACCGCCTCGCTCACGTTTTCGAGCACGGAATCGACGCTCGTCTCATCCGTGCCGATGACGAAGTCGCCGTCCTTCAGGTAATCCGTGCTCTTCGATCCGGCCGGCGAGATGAGGACGAACTTGTCACCGAGGACGCTGTTCGCCGCGAGAGAAATTCGCGCATCGCGCGGAATCCTGATGTCGGGATGGACGGCAAGCGTCACGCGCACGCCCGTTCCCTCCGGCTCGATGGCCTTGACCTTGCCCGCGAGCACGCCCGCGTAGCGCACGTCCGCTTCCGGGGCAAGCCCTACGACCTGCGTGAAGCCTACATAAATCATATAATTGCGGCTCGTCGAAAAAGAAAATCCCCGAAGCTGCAGGAGCACTGCTGCCAAAATCGCGATGCCGAGAAGCGTGAACGCTCCCACCTTCGCTTCCGTCGTCATAAACCCGCCTCCCTCTCTTCCGTTCCCGCTGCGCGAAAAAATGCGCGAACGCGCGGATCTTTGAGCTTTCTGAACCCTTCGACCGTATCGAGCGCGATGAGCGATCCCTTGTGCAGCATGGCGATGCGGTCGGCGATGCGGCAGGCGCTCGCCATGTCGTGCGTCACGACGATGCTCGTCACGCCGAGCTTCTTCTGCGTCTCGATGATGAGGTCGTCGATCTTTGCCGACGTCAGGGGATCGAGTCCCGAACTCGGCTCATCGTAGAGGATGATGGACGGGTCGATGGCGATGGCGCGCGCCAAGCTCACGCGCTTCTTCATGCCGCCCGAAAGCTCGCCCGGCATCATGCGCTCGCTGCCTTCAAGGCCGACGAGTCTCAGCTTCTCGCGCACGATACGCACGATCTCCTCCTCCTTGAGCCGCTTGTGCTCGCGAAGCCCGAAGGCGACGTTCTCGCCGACGGTCATGGAGTCAAAGAGCGCCGAATACTGGAAGACCATGCCCATCTTCAGGCGCACCCGGTCAAGCTCGTCCTCCGTCATCTGCGAGATCTCGGCGTCGTCGATCCAGATCCGGCCCGAGGTCGGGCGGATCAGCCCGATGATGAGCCGAAGGAGCGTGCTCTTGCCCGAACCCGAGCCGCCGATGACGGCGAGCGTCTCGCCGTCTTCGACGCAAAGATCGAGTGTGTGCAGCGCCTCATGGGAAGCGAAGCTCTTCGTCACATCTTCCAGCCGTATCATATCTTTCACCCCAGCCAGTCAATAAAGCAAGAACGACAGGAACACATTCAGAAAGAAAATGCAGACGATCGCCGCCACGACGCTCTTCGTCGTGGCGCGTCCCACGCCTTCCGCGCCTTCGGGCGCATGAAGGCCGTACCACGAGCCGAGGACGGCGATGACGACGCCGAACACCGCCGCCTTGACGAGTCCGCCCGTCATGTCATGCGGCACGGCAAAGACGTGGATGGAATTCGTGAAGGTGTAGGAGGCGATGCCCGCATAATGCACAGCGACGAACCAGCCGCCGAGGACGCCGATGACGTCGCCGAAGACCGTCAGGAGCGGCACCATGCACATGCACGCGATCATGCGCGGCACGACGAGGTAGCCGATGGGACTCGTCGCCATGACGCGCAGGGCGTCGATCTGCTCCGTGACCTTCATCGTGCTGATCTCCGCCGTGATGGCAGACCCCACGCGCCCCGCGCAGACGACGCCGACGAGCACGGGGCCAAGCTCGCGCCCGATGGCAATGGCGATGACGCCGCCGATCGTCGACTGTGCGCCGAAGCGGATGAACTCATGCGCGATCTGCAGCGTCATGACCATGCCGGTGAAGAGCATCGTCAAGGCGACGATGGCGAGCGAGTCGACGCCGAGATGCGACATCTGAGCGAAGATATGCCGAAACCGCAAGGGGCGGCGCAGCTCTTTGACAGCGGCGGCGAGGAGCAAAATGACGGAGCCGGCCCACTCAAATTTTTCGAGCACGAACGAACCGATTTTCTCCAACAGCCGCGTCATCATCTCTTGTCCTCTTCCTCGATCAGCAATGAAGTATGGATCACATTGTCTATGACGTAGCCCGTCTCGAACTTCGCCTCAAAGGGATTGCCCTTCTTCTTCGCCTTCTGCCCCAAGAGGTCGATGCGCTTCTCCTGCTTCTTCTTCGGTGCGCTCTCCTGCTTCTTCAGACGCTTTTTCGCTTCCTTCTTCTCCTCTGCCGAAAGCGGCAGATTGGGCGCGATCGCCGGCGCTACGATGATCTCGTTGTTCCTGCCAAGCTGCAGGAACTGCTTGAGCTTGTCCGCCGTCGTCTGCGTCTTGTCCTCCTCGGCGCTCGTGTCGATGCCGAGCGCGTTCTGCAGAAGAGCCGTCGTCACAGGGATGAAGCTGCCGCCGCGCACATCGAGACTCAGGACGCCCGGCGCCTGGTTCTCCGGCACATGGTAAGGAATCAGCAGCTCTTCCTTCTCCCTGCGGAAAGGCTTGATCGTCGTGCGGAAATTCACCGTCTCGCCCGGCTTTGCCGAGGGCTTTTCGGGCACGGCGGAAATCAGGGAGGCCGTCTTGCGCACGCTTTCCATCTCGATGTCAACGTCGATCGAGGTCACGTCGGCTGCCTCCTCCGCGTTCTGGCAGAGCAGCGTCATGACCTGCGCCAGCTCGCCCACGGAAGCCTGCCCGACGTCGGATGCCGCATAGTACATGTTCGAACGCTCGATCCTGCCGTCCTCGCCCGCCGTCGTGCGGATCGTGAACTTGAGGTTCGCCGTCGCCTCTCCGAGCGTGTCCGATGTCTTGCCCATCGCCGCATAGGCGATGCCCGGCACGAGAACCGGCAGGAAATCCTCGTCGTAGGCGATCTGCGCTGCAAACTTTCTGTCGTAGCCGAGCGACGCATCCTTTACGCGCACGCGCATCGGCACGCTCTCGGGGAAGGCGCCGATGATGCCGGCGACGCCTGCCTCCCTGTCCTGATTGATACGCCCGATGATATTGCCGATGCTCGCGATCTTCATGCCATCCGTCGGTCCGCTGATCGTGCCGACGACCTTGGCCTCCGTCATGAAGTAGTTGACATTGCCCTTGTGCAGGAATGGATGCCCGAAGGCGAGCACGCGCTTTTCATCGACCGCCGTCACCGTGCCCGTCGCGCCGACGGAAAAATCGCCGTAGGAGACAGCTACGCCGACGGCGCTGCCGGGCGCGAGAACCGCATCATAGACGACATGGGCGCCGGGCGTCGGCGTGCCGAAAGCAGGCATCTCGCCCGCCTTGAAGCCGAGAGCGGAAAGCTTCTCCTCCATATAGGCCGAGCCGCTTCTGCCGAAGCCCGCGAGATAGAGCGCCGACTTCGCCTGCGTCTCGCGCTTCTTCGCTGCAGGCTTTGCGTCTGCTTCAGCGACAGGCCTCTTCTTTGCCTCTGCGGGCTTTTCTTTCTCAGCTGCAGGCTTCTTCTTCGCTTCTTCGGGCTTCTCCTTCGCTTCGGCAGGCTTTTTTGCTGCTTCTGCGGGCTCTTTCTCAACTGCAGGCTTATCTTCTGACCCTGCAGGCTTCTTCTTTGCATCAGCAGGCTTCTTTGCCGCCTCTTCAGGGTTCTTCTCTGCCCCTGCAGGCTTTCCCTTTTCTGCAGCAGGCTTCTTTTCCGCTTCTGCAGGCCTTTCCTTGTCAGAAGCAGGCTTCTTCTCCGCTTTCTCCGGCTTATCGGCCGCCGTCTTCCCTTTTTCTGCCTTCCTGTCCTTCGCAGCGTCTTTTTCCGACTTCTTCGCAGGCTTCTTGCTGGCCTTTTCCGCCGTTCCCGCGTCAACCTCCGGCAGTTCTTCTTCCTCAAGCTTGGCGCACTCTCCCATCTCCGGCTTCATCCCGTCTTTGCCGGCGTCTTCGCCAATGCCTTCACCCATCGTCTCATCAGCGTCCGCCGCTTTTTCCTTCTTTTCCTTTTTCAGATGAACCGCCTTGTAGTCGGGCATGTCCCATATAGGCAGCATCTCATCGATCGGCGTGATGAAGAACGTATAGAGGCTCATGCCCTTGATGCCTGCGGAAAGCGCTCCGACGAGCGCTCCCCCGTTCACATAGACGGGGCTGCCGCTCATGCCCTGCAGCGTGCCGCCCGTGCGCTCGACGACAGGGCCTGACGCCTTCGCCATGATGCGGTTCGTCGACGACCCTTCGTCGTACGTGCCGACGACATCGACGTGGAACGGCACGATCTCGCCCGACTCGTCGACCACGGTGTACGCCGTCCCCTCCATGCCCGGATACACCTCCGAAAGGGGCAAAGTCGGCGGCAGGGAAGCCGTCGCCGTCATCCCCGTCAGTCCCATGGAAAGGGACAGGGAGAGGCTGAGCGCGAGCATCTTCTTTTTGAAATTACGCAAGTATATCACCTCGAACAGATTGGAGAACGGCACAAAAGAGAGAGTTTTTCCACGCGATCATTCGTCCTGCTGCTTCAAGCGCGCGACGACCTGCCCCGCAGCGATGTCATCGCCGACAGCGACGAGCATCTCGCTCACGCTGCAGTCAGCCTCGGCACGCGCCGCCGCGACCTCGCCCGTCAGCGTGCGCACGCGCACGATCTCCGCCCCCGCCGCAAGCGCGCTTCCCGGCTCCGCCGTCCATGTGACCGTGCCGGCAATGCCGGACTTTGCATCCACTGCCGCCTCTGCTGTCAGAGCATGGACAGCGAGCAGCATCACGCCAAGAAAAAGGCCGAGTGCCAGTATCTTCTTCATTTACATCTCCTCCATTATAACGGATTCTTTTCGATGTGCCAACAGAAACTCTGAGAAATGCCGCCGTCAGCGCGGCAAAAGGGCGAGCGCCGAGCCGACGGCACGCTCCTGCCCGTCGGACGGGCTGTTTTCAAGTTCGCCGTCGACGACGAGCGCACTCGATCCGCCGCCGTCGAAATTGATCGCCTGAACGGCGCCGAACTGCAGCATGAACTCCGCCATCTCCTGCAGCGTGCAGCCGATGCTGTGCGACTGGCGTCCGTCGACGACGGCGAGCAGGTAATGCCCGGCCGCCGTCACGCCGAACGCCGTGCGCGGCGCACGCCCACGCGCGATGTCGGGCGGAAACTCCTCCTCCGCTGCCGTCACATGGGGGGCGCCGTCCTCGACGAGCATCGGACCTGCGCCGATGACCGTCGGCAAGCTCTCCCACGGTGCGCCGATCGCTTCCGCCACGCGCACGGCGTCGCCGACCTTCACTCGGGCGAAAGCGTCCTTCGCCTTGCCATGCACCGAGATGACGAGGCCGTCTTTCGGAATTGGGCTGTCCGACGTATTGACGGCAGCGACCCTGCCGCCTCGGACGATGTACTCCTGTCCGTATTCATTCGTGCGCGTCGTCGGGCCGTAGTAATGATTGTAAATCACGAGACTGTCCTCGCCGCGCTCCGCATCGACGCCGCCCACGGGCCAGCTTCTCTTGCCGAGCGTCACCGTGCCGCTGTAATCGACAGGGCCGAAGTACGCCCTACCGTCGGCGGCAAAGCCCACGGCGCTGCGCCGAAAGTACGTCGTGCCGACGATCGTGCCGTCCAGCTTCAAAAGGCCAAGGATCTCGCCGCTCGGCGCAAAGTAGGACGCATTGATCGCCGCAGCGGCTCCTGCCATATCCGACATCGCGCTGACCGTGGCGCGTCCTGTCACAGTTCCCTTGGCGAGCACGGGCACGGCGCGATAGCGAGCGGGATCGGCTTCCAGCACCCAGCCCGTCAGGCGGCCGCGAGCGTCGAGCCTCTTGAGCGTCGAGAGCTTGAGGCCGGGCGCAGGCGTCTCCTCGGAAATGACTTCGTATTCCTTCTGCACGTCGATGAAGAGGCGCGTCGGATTCGCGAGCGTCTTGACTTCGTAAGCGGCCGGCGCCGCAAGATCGATGACGACCTTGACGCCCTGCGGCACGGCCGATACGCGCACGCTCTCGACCATGCTGCCCGAAATCTCCGGCTGCACGGCCTGACTGCGCGCGCCTGCAAGGAAAAGCACGATCCTCTGTCCGTCGTTCTCCGTATGAACCTCGTAGACGGGCAGCGTCGTCAAGTCGAAGACGACGCGCTCGCGCTCGTCACTCGTGCCAAAGCGCACGCCCGTCAGCGTCTTCGCCGTCCGCTGCTGCACCTGCACACGAGCCTGTGTTTGCGGCAGCGCCGCAAAAGAAACGGCATCCGTTCCCAAGGCCACCGCCAGCGCCAAAGCCAGACTCAGCGCCATCTTCCTCATACTCTCGTCATCCCCTCAAAATCCATCTAGTGAAGACTATTATAGCACGAAACCAAGAAAATCGGTGGAAAATCTTTGACTGAAAATCCTTTAACGGAGGAACGAAACATGCGCTTGCATCATGCGCACGCAAAACAGGCATCCTTTCATCATCGGAAGGATGCCTGTTGTTTTTCGCGATATTTTTCTGCCTGCCCTCAGTCGCGCTTTCGGTTCATCCACTCGGGGATGTCGAAGTTGCTGAAGCTCGGCGCTTTCGGCAGCGGCGTGTCAGCTTGGGGGACGGGCTTTGCGCCGGGCTGCGCGGGCTTTCCTGGGACAGCCGTCGCAGCGGGACGCTGGATGCCTACCGTATCGTTGTCGAAGCCCGTCGCGATGACGGTCACGCGCACGGTGTCACCGAGCGTTTCGTCGAGGGACGCACCGAAGATAATGTTCGCATCGACGTTGACGGCCTCCTGAATCGTTGACGAGGCCTCGTTGACCTCGTACATGCTGAGATTCTCCGCCGAGCTGGAAATGTTGAGGAGAACGCCGTGCGCCCCTTCGATGCTCGTCTCCAAGAGCGGCGACTCGATCGCATACTTGGCGGCGGCGACGGCGGCGTTCTCGCCCGTCGCCTCGCCGATACCCATGAGCGCCGAGCCTGCATTGCTCATGATGGACTTGACGTCAGCGAAGTCAAGGTTGATGAGTCCCGGCACGGCGATGAGGTCGGAGATGCCCTTGACGCCTTGGCGCAGGACATCGTCGGCGAAGCTGAAGGCGTCCGTGATCGAGGTCTTCTTGTCGACGACCTGCAGCAGGCGGTCATTTGGAATCGTGATGATCGTGTCGACGTGCTGCTGCAGCTTCGCGATGCCCGCCTCCGCCTTCTTCTGGCGCAGACGCCCTTCAAACGTGAAGGGGCGCGTGACGACACCGACGGTCAGAGCGCCGATCTCACGCGCACATTCGGCGACGACGGGCGCCGCGCCCGTGCCCGTGCCGCCGCCCATGCCGGCGGTCACAAAGACCATGTCCGCGCCCTGCAGCGACTGCAGGATGTCGTCGCGGCTCTCTTCCGCCGCCTGCTCGCCGATCTCGGGACGCGCACCCGCACCCAAGCCGCGCGTAAGTTTCTCGCCGATCTGGATGCGCTTCGGCGCCATCGCGTGCAAAAGAGCCTGCGCGTCCGTATTGACGGCGATGAACTCCACGCCCTGAAGCCCCGCTGAAATCATGCGGTTCACAGCATTGCTGCCGCCGCCTCCCACGCCAATGACCTTGATCTTGGCGAACTGGTCCAAACCCATATCATCCAATT
>CAJPRR010000065.1 GCA_905373085.1 uncultured Selenomonas sp. | reverse complement strand
TTGAGGGGGTAGTGTTCACAAGACGTATGGGTTCAAGTCCCATCAACCGCACCACTTGAATTCAAGGCTCAGCGTTTGCTGGGCTTTTTTGTTGCAGAAAGGGGAAACGACCATGCTGCAGTCGGAGAAGGTCAAGAAGGCAATCGAGGCGGTGGAGGCGTGCTGCGGCAAGTGCGAAATCTGCTCGCCGGACTGTCCCGTCTTCGTAGCGAAGCGGGCGCTTTTGATGCTTCTTGCTGATTTGGAAGAATATGAAGCTTCCATGGATGGAGGCACGCCTTGAAGC
The DNA here is from genome assembly GCA_905373085.1 of uncultured Selenomonas sp. Classification (GTDB taxonomy): domain Bacteria; phylum Bacillota; class Negativicutes; order Selenomonadales; family Selenomonadaceae; genus Selenomonas. The sequence goes on along the minus strand of CAJPRR010000065.1, from coordinate 11,200 downwards.
TCTTGTCACGAGGCGCAAAATATTATATGATAATGCTGATGTAAGTTTGAATGTCTAAAGCAATGTACCCTTGGAAGGGGTTTGATATATGTTTGGCATGTCAATGGATATTGGAATCGACTTGGGTACGGCGAACGTGCTCGTCTTCGTCAAGGGCAAGGGCGTCGTCCTGCGCGAGCCTTCGGTCGTGGCGATGGATCGTGATTCGGGGCGCGTCCTGGCGATCGGCGAGGAGGCGCGGCGCATGATCGGACGCACGCCCGGCAATATCGCGGCGATCCGTCCGCTGCGCTCGGGCGTCATCGCCGACTATGACATGACGGAGCGCATGATTCGCTTCTTCATCGAGAAGGTCACGGGAAAGAGCTTCGTCTTCCGGCCGCGCATCATGATCTGCATTCCGTCGGGCATCACGACCGTCGAGCAGCGTGCCGTGCAGGAGGCGGCGGAGCAGGCGGGCGCACGCTATTCGCAGCTCATCGAAGAACCCTTGGCGGCGGCCTTGGGCGCGGGACTCAATATCGAGGAGCCGAACGGCTCGATGGTTGTCGATGTCGGCGGCGGCACGACGGACGTCGCCGTCATCAGCCTTGGCGGCATCGTGAACAGCGCGAGCCTGCGCCTCGCGGGCGATACGTTCGATGAGGCGATCATCGCCTACATCAAGCGCGAGTACAACATGCTGATCGGCGAGCGTACGGCGGAAGACATCAAGGTCAACGTCGGCGCGGCTTTTTATGGTGCGCGGGACGCTTCGATGGAAGTGCGCGGACGCGACCTCCTGTCGGGGCTGCCGAAGACGATCGCGGTGACGTCGAAAAATACGGCGGAAGCTCTGGAGGCGCCGGTGACGGGTATCGTGGAGTGCGTGAAGAAGGTGCTTGAGGAGACGCCGCCCGAGCTTGCCGCCGACATTATGGATCGCGGCATCGTCATGACGGGCGGCGGCGCAATGCTCTACGGATTCGATGAGCTGCTGCGCCGCGAGACGGGGATCGCTGCCGCTCTGGCGGAGGATCCGATGTCGTGCGTCGCCATGGGCACGGGCAAGGCGCTTGAGTACATCGGCATGACAGAGGAGCGCGTGAAGTTCCTGTCGAAATAAATTCGTTTCGACGCTTATGATTTGAGGGAAAATGCCGATAAAGACTATAGAGGAATTTGTGAAGAAATTTATAAGAATGCATCTGTCGTTGTACGGATGACGTAAGGGGGCTTTTCCATGCTGCGTGGCTTGTATGTCGCGGCGTCCGGCATGATCACCGAGACGAGGCGCACGGATGTGATAGCAAACAATATCGCGAATGCAGCTTCGTCCGGCTATAAGAGGGACGAGGCGATTCATCAGGAGTTTGCGCCCATGCTGCTGAAGCGCATCAATGACAACCAGGACGATGCGGTCACGTCCTTCCGCGGCTTCCGCTTGGAGCAAGGTCCGCCGCGCGTCGGCAATCTCGGGCTTGGCGCCTATACGGCGGAAATCGCCACTGACCATGCGCAGGGCGGCATGAAGACGACAGGCAATATGCTCGATCTTGCGGTATCGGGCGAAGGATACTTCGCTGTTCAGACGCCGCAGGGCGTGCGCTACACGCGCGACGGCAGCTTCTATCGGCAGGCCAACGGTGCGCTTGTGACGGCGTACGGGCAGGCTGTTCTGAATGCGCAGGATCGTCCGATCGTTCTGCCCGACAGTGCAAACATCACGATCGGCGCCAAGGGCGAGATCATGGACGGACAAAGGCGCATCGACACCTTGCAGTTCGTGCAGTTCGACGACCGCCGCGCCGTCCTCAAGCAGGGCGACAACCTTTATCGGCCGCAAGAGGGCGCCGAGCCGCGGGCGGCGACGGGCGACATTCAGCAGGGCATGCTCGAAAACTCCAATGTCAACATTGCGAGCGAGATGGTCAGCCTGATCAACAATTACCGCATCTATGAGGCGGGTTCGCGTGCACTTGTGACGCAGGACTCGATGACGGACAAGACGGTCAACGAGGTCGGCAGAACGAACTGATGGTTTGGCTAGTCCTTGGAACAGGGAAGCAGGATTTTGATTTCACTATAGATGGGAGATTTTGCATTATGATGAGAGCACTTTGGTCCGCAGCTTCGGGCATGAAGGCGCAGCAGGACAACATGGACGTCGTTTCGCACAACATTGCGAATGTCAATACCTTCGGCTCCAAGAAGGTTCGTGCAGAGTTTCAGGATCTTGTTTATCAGAACCTGCGTGCTGCAGGCGCACAGAGCGGCGCCGATTCGCAGTATCCGACGGGTCTTGCCATCGGTCTTGGCACGCGCACGGCGGCGACGCAGCGCATCTTCACGCAGGGCAACCTGCAGTCCTCGGGCAATCCGACCGATGTCGCCATCCAGGGCGAGGGCTTCTTCCGCATCGAGATGCCGGACGGCACGATCGCCTACACGCGCGACGGCTCTTTCAAGCTTGACCAGAATCGTCGCCTCGTGACGACGGACGGCTATCCTTTGGCGGACGGCATCACGCTCGACGCCAATGCGCCGAGTGACACCATCGTCATCGCGGGCGACGGGCAAGTTTCGTGCACGCCGGCAGGCGGCAATGTGACGGCTGTCGGACAGATTACGCTGTCGCGCTTCGTGAACCCCGCCGGTCTCTTTGCAATCGGCAAAAACCTCTTCAAGGAGACGGACGCTTCGGGCAACGCGATTGACTCCAACCCCGGAGAAGAGGGCGCGGGCACGCTGACGCAGGGCGTCGTCGAGATGTCGAACATCCAGATCGTCGAGGAGATGGTCAATATGATCGTGGCGCAGCGTGCGTACGAGTCGAATTCCAAGGCGATCACGACATCGGATTCGATGCTTGAGATTGCGAACTCCCTCAAGCGTTGATGAAGGGATAAAGAATGAAGGCTAAGGCGGCGACAGCACTCTTCTTGGTGTGCGTCGCCCTTTTCCTCACTGCGGCGGGGACGGTGGATGCGGCGCGTTTTTCTCAGACCGTCAGTGCCGCTGAGTTCGAGCGCATGACGGACGAGAAGATGGAGGCGCTCCTTAGGGACAAGGGCGAGACGCGCCGCCACGAGGTGGCTCTCGTGAAACCGCCGCGGGACATGAAGCTGCCGGCGGGCGAGGTTTCGTTCTCGGTGGAAGCCCCGCTGGGGCTTCTGTATGACCGCCGCACGCCGATCTACGTTTCGGTGCTCTTGGACGGCAGACCGTATCGACGGGCGCTTTCCTATTATACCGTTCGCGTTTATGATACGGTTCTCGTCGCGTCGCGCAATCTCTTTCCCGAGCAGACGTTGTCGGAAGCGGATATGCGCTTCGAGGAGCGTGAAGTGACTCGTGTGCGCGGTCGCTGTTTGAAGGACAAGGGCGAGGCGTTCGGGCGTGTCGTCTCGCGCATGGTTCGGGAGGGCACGATCCTCTCGGAAGATCTCCTGCGACAGCCGGTCGTGATGGAATCGGGCGCGGCAGTGACGATCGTCTCGCATTATAACGGCATAGAGGTGCGCGTTTCCGGCATCGCGCTCACGCGCGGACGTGTGGGGCAGAAGATCCGCGTACGCAATGCGGCTTCGCGCAAAGTGATGCTCGCACGTGTGCTGGACGCTTCTACGGTCGAGATTGGCTCTTGAGAGGGTGGCATTATGAGAAACAGCAGAAGATGGCAGTCTTTCGTGCTCGCCGGCGTTTTCGGCGGAGCGCTCTTCTTCGCTCCTGCAGCCTTTGCACAGTCCCTGTGGGCGGATGCTGCGGAAGGTACGTCCTACGGCGTCTTTGCCGACCGCAAAGCGCATAATGTGGGCGATACGCTGACGATCGTGATCAGCGAGAAGACGACGACGACGCAGACGAAATCGCGCAAGAACGGCAAGTCGGCCTCGACGACGCTCAATGCGGGCACGGGCATCTTTGACTTTTTGACATCGGCTTCGGCAGGCGGCTCGGATTCATGGAAGGCGGACGGCTCTGCCAAGGATTCGAGCAACTTCTCGGGCAATATCGCGGTGACGGTCGTCGAGGTGCAGCCGAACGGCAACATGGTCGTCGAGGGCACGCAGTCCATCTGGCAGAACAAGGATGAGCATAAGATCACATTGCGCGGCATCGTGCGGCGAGATGATGTGACGTATGAAAATACGGTTCCGTCGACGAAGGTGGCGGACGCCACCGTGCGCTTCGATGGCAAGGGTCCTTTGAATGCGAAGCAGCGCCAAGGCATCCTCACGCAGATCCTCAACATCCTGTTCTAGCCGGATTGCCTTTTTGATGGCGTTCGAGTTTCCTTGACTTTGGGGAGGCAATTCTATGAAGAAGATTTTTGCGTGCGTTGCCGCGCTTTTCCTCGTCAGCATGATGAGTGCGACGGTTTTTGCAGAGTCGGCGATGACGCGCATCAAGGATATCGCAAAGGTGCAGGGCGTGCGCTCGAACCAGCTCATGGGCTACGGCCTCGTCGTCGGACTCAACGGCACGGGCGACTCGAACAAGACGCTCGAAACCTTGCAGTCCGTGGCGAACATGCTGCGCGAGTACGGCGTGACGATCAACAAGGCGGACTTGAAGACGAAGAACGTCGCGGCCGTCATGGTCACGTCGACGCTGCCGCCCTTCGTGCGTGAAGGCGACAATATCGACATCACTGTGTCCTCCATGGGCGACGCGAAGAGCCTCGCGGGCGGCACGCTTCTGCAGACGCCGCTCCGTGCGGCGAACGGCACGGTCTACGCCGTCGGACAAGGCCCTGTGGCTACAGGCGGCTTTTCCGCAGGCTCGGGCGGCGGCTCGCAGCAGAAGAATTTCCCGACGGTCGGCACGACGCCGGGAGGCGCCATCGTGGAGCGCACGGTCGAAGATGACGACATCGGGGCAAACGGCATGATGTCTCTCTCCTTGAACAAGGCGGATTTCACGACGGCGGCGCGCATCGCACAGGCAATCAATTCCCAGTACGGCAGCATCGCGCGGGCAGCGAATCCCGGGCGGATTGACATCTCCGTGCCGGCTTACTATCGCAGCAACATTGTTGCCTTTGTTGCTAGTCTCGAAGACCTTCCTGTGACGCCGGATTCTGTTGCCAAGGTCGTCGTCAATGAGCGCACGGGCACGATCGTCATGGGCGGCAACATCGCCGTCGATGAGATCGCCATCACGCAGGGCGGGATCTCGATCAGCATTACGAAGGATCTCACTGTCGATCAACCGCCGCCGTTCAGCCCGGGTACGACGGTCGTTGCAGATAACACGGACGTCAAGGCGAAGGAGCAGAAGGCAAGCTCCATCGTATTGCCCGCGACGGCGAACGTCGGCGATGTCGTCGGAGCATTGAATTCGGTCGGCGCGACGGCGCAGAACATCATTTCCATCCTGCAGGCGATGAAGGCCTCGGGAGCGCTCCATGCGGAGCTGGAAATCATTTGAACGAGGTGAGACGGCATGCAGATTTTTGACGCCTTGCATGCGGATGCGCTCCATGGGCAGGGTTCGGCGAACAGCTCTTTGGAACAGGCGAGGGAACGCGCGGACAGCGCACAGTTTTCGGACAAGCTGAAGGAGGCGCAGCAGGCGCTCGCCTCCGAAAAGGGGCAGAAGACGCAAACCTCTGCCGAAGAAGCGGCGGCGAATAGGAAGCTTATGGACGCCTGCAAGGGATTCGAGACGATGTTTCTCGACCTCATGTATCGACAGATGCGCCAGACCGTGCCGAAAAGCACGCTCTTCGGGCATGACAACACGGATGAGATCTTGGAGTCCATGCGCGACAGCGCACTGGTGGAAAAGATGTCGGAAGCGGGCGGCATCGGTCTTGCCAAGACGCTTTACGACCAGCTGCAGCGCGAGGCGCATTCCAAAAAGGTACAAGCATAGGGAAGACAGAAGCAAAAGGCATGGTCAGCGCGGCCATGCCTTTTGTTTTTGGGGAATCGTCAGAAAATTATAAAGCAAAGAGCTTGCACAATGCAAGCTCTTTGCTTTATAATAAAAGCGGGTGGTGATTTTTATGGCGAAGACGTCCCAAATATTTGCTCGCGTCGAACCCGAAACGAAAGCGCAGGCGGAAATCATCTTGAATCGGATGGGCATTTCCATGTCCCATGCGGTAGGCATGTTTTTGAATCAAGTCATTTTGCAGCGAGGCATCCCCTTTGCTATGAGGCTTCCGACGGAGCAGCCAGTCGCGATGGCCAGTCTGACAAAAGAGCAGTTCGAGCGGGAGCTGCAGAAGGGAATTGAGGATGTAGAGCATGGCAGAGGGTATTCTGCCGATGTCATTGAAAGAGAAATGAATCTTCTCTATGGTGTATAAGGTCAAGTATACGGCGACTGCAAGGAGCGATTTGAGAAGAATTTATGAATATATCGCTTATACGCTCATGGCTCCTCAAACAGCAGAAAATCAAACGAGACGTATTCTGGATGCCGTGAAGAAATTGGCTCGTATGCCGGAAAGGCATGCTCTGTACGAAGATGAGCTTTGGCACAGTCAGGGGCTGCGGTTTTTCCCTGTGAACAATTATGTGGTGTTTTATCTGCAGCGAAGTAAGATTGTATGGATTATTCGCATCGTTTATGGCGGGCGTGATTTGAAACAGCAACTGTCGGATGAAATCATTCCATGACAGTCTGAAGTTGTGGAATGCGCTTCCTTAAATTTTTCCGTTTGCCAAGCAGGGAAATCTACTCCTTTTCCCGAAAGAATATAATATTCAGTAATTCAGTAATCCATGAGGTCATAAGGCAACGTATTGAGCAAGAAGAGGTGGCAGTTATGAAAATCAGCAACAAGGGGTTCGGCGCGTATGACATCCGTGGGATTTATCCGGAGGAGGTCAATGAGGAGCTTGCCTATCGCATCGGGCGCGTCTTCGTCGATCTCTTCCATGCGAAAAAGGTGGCGATCGGGCACGATATTCGCCTCTCCGGGCCTTCGATTCGCGACGCTCTTGCGAAGGGGCTGACGGAGGCGGGCGCCGACGTCATGGACATCGGGCAGTGCGGCACGGAGATGATCTATTTCACGACGGCGCACTATGGACTGGACGGCGGCATCATGATCACGGCGAGCCACAATCCGAAAGAGTACAACGGCATGAAGTTCGTGCGCAAGGAATCGCGCCCGATTTCGAGCGATACGGGGCTCAAGGACATTGAGAAGGCCGTGATGGAGGGCGACTTTAAGCCGCTCGATCGCCCGAAGGGGAAGATCGAAGAGGTCGATGTGCTCGACGAGTACGTCAAGCACATCCTGACATACGTCGACGTCAAGGCGCTGAAGCCTTTCAAGATCGTCGTCAACACGGGCAACGGCGCAGCAGGGCCGATCATCAACGCGCTCGAAAAGCATCTGCCCTTTGAGATGGTCAAAGTGTTCAACGAGCCGGACGGCAACTTCCCGAACGGTGTGCCGAATCCGATCCTGCAGGAGAACCGCGAGGCGACGGCGAAAGTCGTGCGCGAGTCGGGCGCTGCCGTCGGCATCGCCTGGGACGGCGACTTCGACCGCTGCTTCCTCTTTGACGAGAAGGGCGGCTTCATCGAGGGCTACTACATGGTCGGCTTTCTCGCGCAGGCCTTCCTCAAGAAGAACAAGGGCGCGAAGATCATCTACGATCCGCGTCTCGTCTGGAACACGATCGAGATCTGCAAGGAACTCGGCGGCGAGGCCGTGATGTGCAAGAGCGGCCATGCGTTCATCAAGGACAAGATGCGCGAGGTCAATGCGGTCTACGGCGGCGAGATGAGCGCACACCACTACTTCCGCGATTTCTCCTACTGCGACAGCGGCATGATTCCGTGGCTCCTGGTGCTCGAACTGATGAGTGCGGCAGGAAAGCCACTGTCCGCGCTCATGGCGGAGCGCATGGCGCGTTATCCGATCTCGGGCGAGGTCAACAGCAAGGTCGCCGACGCGCACGCCGTCATGAAGAAGGTCGAGGATATTTATGGCGGCAAGGGCAAGGTCACGAAGGTGGACGGACTCTCCGTCGAGTTCGCGGACTGGCGCTTCAACCTGCGCATGTCGAACACGGAGCCGGTGATCCGCCTCAATGTGGAGACGCGTCATGATGAGAAACTGATGAAGGAAAAGACGGCGGAGCTCCTTGCCGTCATCCGAGGTTGATTGTGACAAGACAGAAGATCCGCAAGGCAATCATTCCTGCGGCGGGGCTCGGCACGCGCTTTTTGCCGGCGACGAAGGCGCAGCCGAAGGAGATGCTGCCCATCGTCGATACGCCGGCGATTCAGTTCATCGTCGAGGAAGCTGTCGCCTCGGGCATCGAGGAAATTCTGATCATCACGGGGCGCAACAAGCGCTCGATCGAGGATCACTTTGACCGCTCGCTGGAGCTTGAAATGCAGCTCAAGGAGCACGGCAAGTACGACATGCTCAAGATGGTCGAGGAGATCTCGGACATCCAGATCCACTTCATCCGCCAGAAGGAGGCGCGCGGACTTGGCCACGCCGTGCTCTGCGCGCGCCAGTTCGTCGGCGCGGAGCCTTTCGCCGTGCTCTTGGGCGACGATCTCGTCGACGCGAAGGTGCCGTGCCTCGCGCAGCTCATCGACGTCTACGAGGATTACGGCGGCAGCGTGCTCGGCGTGCAGCAGGTGCCGCAGAGCCAGGTTTCGCGCTACGGCATCGTCGCCCCGCACAAGGTGAAGCCGAATGTCTGGCAGGCGGTCGATCTCGTGGAGAAGCCGGAGGCCGAGAAGGCGCCGTCGCGCCTCGCCGTGCTCGGCCGCTACGTGCTGACGCCGGCCATCTTCGAAATCTTGGAGCATACGAAACCGGGCACGGGCGAGGAGATCCAGCTGACGGACGCCATCTGCGAGCTTGCACGCAAGGAGAAGGTCTATGCTTACCGATTCGAAGGACGACGCTACGACATCGGCGACAAGGAGGGCTTCTTGGAGGCGACAGTGGAGCAGGCTTTGAAGCGGCCTGAGATTCGCGACGATTTCATGGCGTATCTCGTGCAAAGGATCGGACCATTGCTGCGACAAAAGATGGATGAAGACGCGGAGTAATTTCCTAAAGGGGATTGTTCTTTTTCCAGCATTGTGCTATACTATGAGTATTAAGTTCTGATGTGAGTCTGTTTCTCAAATATGGCTGACAGCACGGGGGGTTGATGAGCGATGGGGCTGAAGTTGAAATCGGGATTCCTTTTTGACTACGATAATCTCTATGGCGCGGGAAAAGTGACGAAGGACGACATCGAGGAGATGGCGGACGATCTGAAGAAGGCGCATGAAGCAATGAAGGTCATGCGCTCGACGGGCGTCATCCGCGGACACTTGTCGAAGGACGGCACGCCGGAGAAGGTGCTCTTTTCCGAATTGCCGTATGTCGCCGAGGGTCACTTGAACTCGCCGGCCTCGCTCGCACGCCTGAAGGAGTTGACGGCGCACGTCAAGAATCATACGGATGTCGTCGTCTCGCTCGGCATTGGCGGTTCCTACCTCGGCAACAAGGTGCTCTTCGACGTCGAGTGCGGCGCCTTTTGGAACGAGAGGACGGACGAGGAACGCGGCGGCTTCCCCAAAGTCTATTTCAGCGGCAACAACATCGACCCGCGCGCGACGGGCGACCTCATCCGTTCGCTCAAAAATCAGGCGAAGATCGCCAGAAGCCACAAGAAGCGTGCGCTTCGCGTGATGCTCCTTGTGATCTCGAAGTCGGGCGGCACGCTTGACACGATGTCGAACTTCATGGTGGTCTGCAAGGCGCTGGGAGATGATGCGGACATCGAGGTCGAAGTCGTCGCCGTGACCGATCCGAACGAGACCCAGCCGACGCTCTTGAAGAAGCTCGCCAAGGACAAGGGCTGGCAGACGTTCGCCGTGCCTGACGGCGTGGGCGGACGCTTCTCGATCTTCTCCGAGGTCGGGCTGTCGCTCGCGGCCTGCATCGGTTTCGACATCGAATCGTTCCTCGCGGGCGCTCGTGCGATGGACGAGGCGTGCCAAACGGACGATGTCTGGCAGAATCCGGCGATGCTCAATGCGGCCTTGAAATTCATCGCTTCTGAGAAGTACGGGCGCGACATCGAGGTCATGATGCCTTACGGCGACTACATGAAGTCGGTTTCCGAGTGGTACATCCAGCTCTTGGCGGAGTCCTTGGGCAAGGAGGCCGATCGCGAGGGCAATGAGGTCTGCTACGGCAGGACTCCCGTCGTCGCCGTCGGCACGACGGACATGCACGCGCAGACGCAGCAGCATCAAGAGGGCAAGCGCAACAAGGTCGTGCAGTTCATCCGCTTGGAAAAGTGGGCGGACGATCTCGTGATTCCGAACGAGTTCCCCGAGGTCAAGAAGCTCGCGGACATCTCGGGGCTGACGATGGGCGAGGCGCTTGAGGTCGCACGCCAGTCGAACGCTGACGCGCTCGCGTCGAATGAGCGCTTCAACGCATTGTTCTCGCTGCCTGAACTCAACGCCTATCATCTGGGCGAGCTGCTCTATCTCTTGGCTCTGAGCGTCGCCTATGAAGGCGAGCTTGCCGATGTCGACGCCTTCAACCAGCCCGGCGTCGAGTCGTACAAGCGCATCATGGGACCGAAGCTCGAAGCGCTCAAGGCGGCGAAGAAGTAGCTCAAACTGCCCTAAAGGGAAGTAATCGACAGGTATAAGCAAGGCGGAAGCTCTGCGAAGATTTTCTTGAAGGGAGCTTCCGCAAGATATAGGAAACATCGAAGGATCGATGCTTCCGTTCTATACTCGCAAGAGGCGAGTTCAACAGCTCTGCGGATTCTAGCAAGGAAGAAGCGGGGCTGTTTTATTCCTTGAAAGGGGGTGATAGAAAATGCTGGAAAGGGATGAGAAGAAATCAGATGAAGAAAGGAGCGGGAATACGGACGCGTGCAAGATCTTGACAGGCGGTTGGTTTGCTGCCTTGCGAGAACGCCTCGTAGGCACTGGTGCGGATGCCGGGCTGCGGGGGCGGCGGCCGATTCTTTTGACGGCGGTTCTGGCTGCCTCGTGCGCATGGTTCTTGAGCGGCGGGGCGGAGCCGGAAGCGGAGATGTTCGTCGCGCCGCCGAGAGCGGCAGCGCCGCAGGCATCGCTTCACGAAGAGGCAGCAGGAGCGAAGGAGGCGCGGGAAGGAAAGTCGCTTGCCGATCCGTTCTCGCTGCTGCACAGCAATGAGCAGGCGACCTTGGCTGCGGTGGTCGCCGTCGGCGGCGGCGACGAAAGAAGCGCC
>CAJPRR010000064.1 GCA_905373085.1 uncultured Selenomonas sp. | reverse complement strand
GTGCCCGGCATGGCGCATCAGAAGGATATGACAGCGAACTTCATCGACAGTGTCACTGTCATTGCAGGGCCTGCGCTCGGCGTGCGTGGCACGACGGCGGGCTGGCAGGAAAATGCGGGAGGCGTCGTCGATATGATTTCCAAAAAGGCGTCGGCGAAAGGCGACCGCGAGGCGAAGATCTCGTTTCATGGCAAGAGCTATGTCTCGCAGTCGGTCGATCTCGGCGAGCGCTTCGGCGAGAACAAGGAATGGGGTGTGCGCTTCAACGTCTTGCAGGGGCAGGGCACTTTGTCGGTCGATCATGCACGCATGTGGAAGTGGGGCGTCTATCTGAACCTCGATCACAAGACGGCGAACAGCACGACGAATTTGCTCATGGGCTACGACTATACGCGCCAGCGCGGCGACGGCAATAGCTTGAGTGTCGCGAAAAACCTCAAAAGTTTGCCGAAAGCCCCTAGGGGTTCGATCAACTTCTCCCCGGATTGGGCGGAGGACACGTATAATGATTGGACATTCATTCTGAATCACGAGCAGAAGCTCAGCGAACATGCGAAGGCATTTTTGAATGCCGGCTATCACAAGGAAAACTATACGAGCTGGATTCAAGGGTATGGTCGCACGCTGCTCAATATGAATGGAGATTATGCTTCTAGGGCGTCATCGGGATGGGGCAGCGGCTATTCGCAATGGCCTGTGGCACATTCGACGAAGTATATCGGCATCGGCGTCAAGGGCGATTTCAAGCTCGGCGAGTGGAAGAGCGACTATGTGCTGAGCCTTGACAAGATGTGGTTTCGGCGTGAAGTCATAGGGAATTACGGCTCCGATCCTTCGGATGTCTATATCCCGGCACCGGGTAACATTTACCGCTCCAATTCTACGCCGCTGAATGCACGCTTTCCGAAGCACACGCTGAAGACGCAGTACAATCTGCAGATGCTTGGCTGGCATATCGTCGACACCTTTACCGCGCCGGGCGACAAGCTTGGCGTCACGCTCGGTCTGCACGGGCATCGCGGCATCCGCGCGAGAAACTATGCGGGCAGCAGCGCGTCAGAAATCGACGCGAGCGCGACTTGCCCGACATTTGCCGTTACGTATCAGTTCACGCCGCAATTCATGATGTATGCAAATCACAGCGAGAGCTTTGACGAGGGGACGGTCGTCGGCTCCAGCTATGCAAACAGGGGCGAGACGATTCCGCCGGCAAAGACGAAGCAGAACGAGGTCGGCGTCAAGTATCAGAGCAAGGGGCTTTTGCAGACGCTCAGTTACTACAATATGCGCAAGCAAGGAACGAACGATGTTTTGCGGGGCGGCTTAAAATATTTGGAAATCGATAAGGAGCAGAAGTATTCGGGCGTTGAATATTCGGCTGTCGGCAAGGTTTCGCCGCAGCTCGATATGATCCTCGCGCTGAATTGGCTGCAGGCGGAGCAGACGGACGGCAATTCCGTCCTGGGACTGCCGAAATGGGCAGGGACGGCGGCGCTCGTCTATAAGCCGACGGAAGATCTCTCGGTCATCGGACGGTTGAACTACAGTGCCAAGGCGCGTATTCGCCACAGCGATCCACTGGATGTGCCTGCTTATACAACCTTCGATCTGGGACTGAATTACAAGACAAAGATTTCGAGCAAGGATGTGACGTTCTCCTTGATGTGCAGCAACTTGTTTGACAAGCGCTACTGGTATGCTTCGGGGAGTTCTATCGCTTTGGGCATGCCGCGTACGGTTTCCTTGTCGGCGAGCTGCGATTTCTGATGACGGGAATGTTTGCGGATTCGTTGAGTCGTTCTTTTGAAAAGATGGTGCGATGAAACGACTGTATTTGGGCAGCATCCTCCTCAGTGCACTCTTTCTGTTTGCCATCATTCGAGCTGGCTGCTCCTATGACGTTGCGAGGGAAGTGGCTCGGGCGGACGGTTTTGCTGTAGAAAATTATGATTCGGCTCTGCGCTCGCATGTTTATCACTATCGAGAGCATCCAAATCGCATTGTCGCGCTTTGGCAGAACTCCATTGAGACTTTACTGGCTTTGGGAGCGGCAGATCGCATCATCGTTGCGGGCGGGTTGTCGAATGTGGATGTTCTTGCGCCGGAGAATGTATCAGCTTATGAAACGATTCCCTTGCGTCTCAAGCAAGTGCCCGATGTGGAAACGATGCTGACGCTGCAGCCCGATCTGATCGTCGGCTGGCTCTTCGACTTCACGCGGCAGGGCAACGGCGTCGGGCGCAGCGACTTCTGGGAGAAGCGCGGCACGAACGTCTATATGACGACGATGAATGGCGCGGAGTTCAAGGACGTTCATACGTTGGAAGACGAGCTGAGATTCATCCGCGATCTCGGCACGATTGTCGATCGAGAGGAAAGGGCGGCAGAGATCGAGCAGGAGATTCGCGCTGAGATGACGCCCGTAATGCAAGGGAAGAGACGGCGCGTCCTCGTTGTATCTTCCGTCGCACGCCAACTGACCATCTATACGCCGCGCACGCTCGCGGGTGACATCTTGGAGAAGCTCGGCGCGGAGGTCTTGGGCGCAGATCGTCAGATGGTGGGCGAGGACGAGTTCATCAGCTATGAGCAGCTCTTGATGCTTGACCCTGACGTCATATTTGTCCAGTCTGTGTCGCCGCACGATCAAGGATCGCGCGAGCGGCTTCTGGCCAATCCAGCGCTTCATCGCCTGCGTGCCGTGCGGGAAGGGCATATCTACTCCGTGCCCTTCTATCTCATGCGCTGCCCTGGCGTGCGGGTATTGGACGGCATCCGTTGTTTCAAGCGCGGATTGCAGGAGGCCGCTGCATCGGAAGGGGACGCTGCATGAAGAAAAAAATGTGGGAGAGCAGTCTTTCCTCATGGCTCTTGAGCGGACTGCTCATTGCATCCGTCTTATGTGCCGTCACGGTCGGCACGGTCGATGTCTCTCTTGCGGAGGCTTTCGGCTCGATCGTCTATGGCATCACGGGCTGGGAGAGTTTTGCCTCTTATGGCGACAGCGCTGTCTATGACATCATCTGGCTGCTGCGCCTGCCGCGCATCGTGCTCGCCGTGCTGACAGGCATGGGGCTTTCCGTCTGCGGCGTCATCATGCAGGCAATCGTGAAGAATCCGCTGGCTGACCCGTACATCTTGGGCATCTCCTCGGGGGCGTCGCTCGGGGCTACGGCGGCGATCATGTTGGGGCTCGGCGCTTTCCTCGGCGAGAATTTCATAGGGCTTGCCGCCGCCGGCGGCGCTTTTGCCGTCTCCATGGGCGTCCTCGTCCTTTCGGGCGTCGGCGGGCATTCCAGCCCTGTCAAGCTGCTGCTCTCGGGCATGGCGCTGAGCGCTGTCTGCAGCGCTTTTTCGAGCTTCATCGTTTATTTTGCCAACAATCGTGAGGGCATGCAGACCGTCGCTTATTGGCTCATGGGCAGTTTGGCGAATGCCAAGTGGGAGAATCTCGCGGTGATCTGCCCGATCATCGTGCTCGGCACGGCGTTCTTCTGGACGCAGAGCCAGATCTTGAACCTCATGCTTGTGGGCGATGCCGCTGCCATTACTCTGGGCAGGGATTTGACGCGCTATCGCCATGGCTATCTTGTCTTGTCGTCCCTGATGGTGGGCTTCGTCGTCTACTCGGCAGGCATGATTGGCTTCGTCGGCTTGATCTGCCCGCATGTCATGCGCATGCTCACAGGGGCGGAACACAGGCGGCTTCTGCCCGCCAGCGCCTTTGCCGGCGCTATTCTGCTCGTTTGGGCGGATGTGCTGTGCCGCACGATCCTGCCGCGAACGGAACTGCCGATCGGCATCCTCGTCTCACTGGTCGGCGCACCGTGCTTCGTCTACCTGATGGTGCGCCGCAGCTACGGCTTCGGCGATGCCGAATGAGAGGGCTTCGGCGCATGGAATTGTTCTCCAGGCAAAAGAGGGGCTGCTACTTCCTGACGCTCTCCTTGACGTCCTCGCTCGGTGCGCCCCTGGGGCTGATGGGCGTGATCTTGCCGATCTACACGATCATCGACATGATCGAGACGGCGGAGAACATCTGGTCCGATGCCGCCGTCTGTGCCATGACGGATCACGATCTCGAAGGAACGCTCGACGACGAAGAGGTACACCCAGCGGAAATTTGAAGGAAGCACGAAGGCCCCCTCAGCCGTTCTTGACGCGGCGGTAGAAGACGAGTGCGCCGAGCGTATAGC
This sequence comes from uncultured Selenomonas sp., assembly GCA_905373085.1. Classification (GTDB taxonomy): domain Bacteria; phylum Bacillota; class Negativicutes; order Selenomonadales; family Selenomonadaceae; genus Selenomonas. The sequence goes on along the minus strand of CAJPRR010000064.1, from coordinate 7,315 downwards.
CTGCGAGCATGAGACCCGCCATGGGGATTGCTGTGGCGTCGCCCGCGATGCCGACGAGGGGCATCATGACGCCGCCGAGCGCCATGGAGAAGAAGCCGATGAGAGCCGACGCTGCGCCCGCGTTCCTGCCTTGGCGCGAGAGTGCGAGCGAGAAGCTTGCCGTGCCCATGACGGAGAGCGGCACGATGGTGATGAAGAGCAGGACGATGACGAGCGCGAGCGGCGCGAATCCTGTGAGGAAGGCTGCGAGAAGAAGCGAACTGCCTACGAGCGACACGAGGAGCGAAGCCTTGAGCATCGTGACGTCCTTGACATGTCCGGCAAGGCGTGCAGGCAGTCCGCCCACGAGGAAGAGTCCCGTGCCGATGCCGCCGAAGATCAGGCTGTAGCCCTGCGCCGAGATGCCGTAGATGTTCTGAAAGACGAAGGAAGAGCCGGCGATGTAGGAGAAAAAGGAAGCGAAGACGAAACACTGCACGAGGCAATGCCCGAAGAAGTAGCGGTCGCGAAGCAGCGCAGGGAAGGCGTGAAAGCTCGCCGCCATGTTCTTTTGCCGCTCTTCTTTTGCCAGCGTCTCGCGCGTCTTGAGCGTCCAGACAGCGAGGAGGACGCCGATGACGGCGAGCACGGCGAAGATGATGCGCCACGAGGAGAAGGCAAGAATCTGGCCGCCGGCGACGGGAGCGAGGATCGGCGCGAGTCCGTTCACGAGCATGAGGATGGCCATGAAGCGCGTGAGCTCGACGCCTTCGGCGACGTCGCGTGCGATGGCGCGTGAGATGACGAGGCCGCTCGCGCCCGCGAAGCCTTGCAGGAAGCGCAGCGCGAGAAAAGGCTCGATGGAGCTTGCGTAGAAGCAGCCCGCCGAGACGAGGGCGAAGGCGACCATGCCCGCAAAGAGCGGCCGTTTGCGCCCGTACATGTCGCTCAAAGGTCCGAGGAAGATCTGCCCGACCGCCATGCCGAGCAGCGTCATCGTCAAGGTCAGCTGCGTCGCCGAGGTCGAGGCGGAAAACTCCGCTGAGAGTTCGGGCAGAGCGGGCAGGTACATGTCGGTCGCCAATGGCGCCATGGCGGACATTATACCTAGAAAGGCAATGAGAATCATGCGGCTGCGTCTCGTCATTTTCATTAAAGGCACTTCCTTCTTGCAAGGTTTCCATTAAAATACAGGAAGAACAAGGGATTGCGAATAAAAAACGCTCAGACTTGAGAAAATGAAAAAACTTTGTAAGTTTCCCTTGACTAAACCATTGTCCTAGAGTATAATTGGAACTAAGAACAGAGGCTCCGTCAAACTTCCGGAGAAAGCGGGATAAGACGGAAGCCCAAGGGACGTCCTCCGCCATAGGGGACAACAATCGGGTGGATCCGAGGACTGGAACTGACCCTGCACAGCGTGCGGTACGATTGTACAAATCGATGGCTTTCAGCAGCCCGCGTCTCCCTTGCGGAGATGCACGATGCACACGGCGCGGATCAAGCCGCTCTTGGTACCCGTGGGGAGGGCGTCCCGCCCAAGACCTCATCCCGTCATTCGCGCCGCGCCCTGCGGCGCCTTTTTTGTCTGCGCAAGACCTTGGCAGAAATGAAAGAAGGGGCGGAAAGCCCCTCTCTCTTTGGGATTTGCCGCCCTGTGCGGCATTTTTGCACGGCTTACTTGTCCTTGCGGTAGAGGCGTGCGATTTCGCGCTTGGCGATCTTGCCCGTCGAGGTGCGCGGCATTTCGGGAATCCGGCAGAATTCGCGCGGCACCTTGTAGACGGCGAGGTTCTTTTGCAGGAACTTTTTGAGCGTGCGCATATCGACGTCCTCGTTTTTCCTCACCGTGTAGTAGCAGGCGCCCGCCTGCCCGCGCAAAGGATCGGGGATGGCGATGACGGCGGCGTCCTCGATGCCGGGGAAGGAGTAGACGAGTTCTTCGATCTCACGCGGGTAGACGTTCTCGCCCATGCTGATGATCATGTCCTTGATGCGGTCGACGATGTAGACGAAGCCGTCCTCGTCCATGCGTGCGATGTCGCCCGTGTGCAGCCAGCCGTCTTGGATCGCGCGTGCCGTCGCCTCGTCCTGATGCCAGTAGCCCTTCATGACGGTCGGACCCTTGACGAGAAGCTCGCCCGCCATGCCGCGCGCGAGTTCCGTTCCGTCGGTGTTGGCGATGATGACCTCAAGTCCCTTCATGGGCACGCCGATGGAGCCGGGACGATAGTGGCGCGGCGAGTCCATCGTGACGACGGGCGACGCCTCGGAGAGCCCGTAGACCTCGTAGATCGTGAGGCCGAACTTCTCGCGGTAGGCGGCGGCAATCTCCTGCGGCAGAGCCGTGCCGCCGATGCCTGTCAGGCGCAGACTCTTGAGATCTTCTGCCTCTGCCTGGCGCGTGAGGATGGCGCAGACGGAAGGCACGGCGTACATGATGGTGACCTTCTCTTCGCGGATGGCGCGGATCGTCTCCTTGGGCATGAAGCCGTTGACGATGACGATCGTGCCGCCGGCTGTGAGCGTCGCGAGGACGGAGCACGTCCAGGCGAAGCAGTGGTACATGGGCAGGACGCAGAGCACCTTGTCGTTCGGCGTGATGGCGTGATGCTCCATGACCTGATGCGCGTTGACGCATTGGTTCTTGTGACTGAGCACGGCGCCCTTGGGTGCGCCCGTCGTGCCCGATGTGTAGATGATGACGCAGGGGTTTTCGGGCGAGAAGATGCTCGGAAGCTTCGGCGCGGGCATGGCGCTCGCGGGCTTCATGACGTCGAGCAGGGGCAGCTGGCAAAGCTCGCCGCCGTATCCCTGCTGTCCGAGGTGGGATTCGAGCGGCAGCTCCTTTTCCGTCACGAGGCAGCGCACGTCCGCGTCCTTGATGATGTAGGCGACTTCGCGTTCGCTGAGCTGGTAGTTGAGCGGAACGGCGACAGCGCCGAGCGAGTTCACGGCGAGGTAGGCGACGAGCAGTTCGACGCGGTTGTGGGAAAAGAGCGCGACGTGGTCGTGCGCACGGATTCCGGCGGCGTAGAAGCGGTCGCGCGTGGCGCGAAGGGCTTCGCGCAGTTCGTCGTAGGTGATGCGGCGGCCGCGGTCGATGACGGCGACGTCTTCGCCGCGTCCGTTTTGCAAGATTTCGTGCAGTAGCATGGAACACATCCTTCATTTCTAACAAACATTGCTCATAGCTGAATTTTAAGGCCTGAAAGTCTATAAGTCAACTGAAATTATCATAGAGTCGACGCATCCGTGCAAATCCGGGCGCCTTCATTTTATCCGTGATTCCTTGACAAAAACGGTGTTCAATGCTAGATTTAAGATAGTATTAAGCTATGTCTTGGACAGCAGCGATTTATGCTTTTGGAAGCTGACGCCAAGGGGTGCGAAAAGGAGAGAGCGATATGAGGAAAATCTTTGCCTTGCTGCTTGCCGCATTTGTAGCGATTGCAGCGGCGGGGTGTACGACGAGCGGGCAGGACACGAGCAAGGTCGGCAGCGCAGAGCCGGGTTCCGGAAACCGCAAGATCACGATGGGCTACTCGCAGATCGGCGCACAGTCCACATGGCGCGCCGCGCATACGGCGTCGATCAAGCAGGCGGCGGAGGATGCGGGCATCGAGCTGCAGTTCTCCAACGCGGAACTCAAGCAGGAGAACCAGATCCGGGCGATCCGCTCGTTCATCGCGCAGAAGGTTGACATCATCGCCTTCTCGCCCATCGTGGCAACGGGCTGGGACGAGGTGCTGAAGGAAGCGAAGGAGGCGAAGATTCCCGTGATCGTCGTTGACCGCGATCTCCAGACGAACGACGAGGGTCTCTACGTCATGCGCATCGGTACGGACTCCGTGCGCGAAGGCCGCGAGGCGTTCCGCTGGCTCGACGGCTATATGCTGGCAAAGGGAAAGACGCCGCGCGACGGCGGCACGAAGTTCAACATCGCCGAGATCAAGGGCCCAACGGGTTCGTCCGTCGTCGAGCGCCGCGACACGGGCTTCCGCGATGAGATGACGGCGTCACCGAACAAGGACAGCTACGAGATTCTCGTCGCGAAGAACTCGACGTTCCAGAAGGACGGCGGCAGAGAGGTCATGGCGGAGATGCTCGGAAGCTACAAGGACAAGATCGACATTCTTTTCGCGCAGAACGACGACATGGCGCTCGGCGCGATCGAGGCGATCGAGGCGGCGGGCCTGAAGCCCGGGCAGGATATCGTGATCGTCTCGTGCGACGGCACGCGCGCGATCTTCCAGGCGATGATCGACGGCAAGAGCAACTGCACCGTCGAGGGCAACCCGCTGCAGGGGCCGCTCTTGATGGAGATGGCGAAGAAGGTCTTAGCCGGCGAGAAGGTCGAGCGCACGGTCTTCGTCAAGGACAGCGTCTATCCGGCAGAAATCGCCCCGATGGCGATACAGGAAAGGAAATATTGACAGGGGGGGCTGTCGCACATGCATTGCTGTGCAACAGCCCCTTTTCGTTGAAAACGGAAAGGAAAATGTGATATAGTGGCAGTTAGGGAAAGATTTTTGAAGGAGGCGGCATGATGGCAACAGATGCAATCACGGATGAAATGGTCGTGCGACGTGTTGATGCGGCGGTGCGTATTGCGCTTGAGAAGAACAAGGCTATGGGGGTGCCAAGCATCGTCTATGATCGCAAGACGCAGAAAATCTATGAACTGAGAAGCGATGGCACGCGCGTCCCCGTGGCGGAGCGTGCGCGGAAGGGGCGTTATGGTGAGCAGCACGCGGAAGAAACCTGAAATTGTCCTTTTCGCTGGCCCTAATGGATCGGGCAAGAGTACGTTTACAGAGGTTCTGCGCCCCGTCATGGACTATATCAATGCCGATGAAATCAAGAAGAATCTTAAATGCAGCGACATCAAGGCTGCGCAGATCGCAGAACATCAGCGCGAAGAATGTCTGAGCAAGCTGCGCGATTTTTGCTTCGAAACAGTGCTCTCCACATCGCGCAATCTGTATTTGCTTGAGCGGGCAAGGGATGCGGGCTATTTTATTCGATGCTACTATGTTTTGACTGCAGATCCACGAATCAATGTATACCGTGTGAAGATGCGTGTAGCTTCAGGAGGGCACGATGTTCCAGAAGAGAAAATCTATACGCGCTATGATCGTGCTATGGCTCTTGTTCCTGCGGTCGTAGCGGTGAGTGATATTTGCCATATTTACGACAATTCGGAGGCGCAGGCATTCCGTATTTTTAAGAAGCGAAAGGATGTGTGCTTTTTTGATGAATGCGATGATTGGAGAAGGAAAAATATTGAGATTTTAACAGGGATTGCGAATATGGAGCGGAAAAACTTGAATCATCGCATGTAGTTTGCATGAGAAAGCCAATCGGTCTGCGCTTTCGGCGTGACCTCTTGGGGCTTCATAAGAAAAAGGCGCGGCGCCTGATGGCCGCGCCTTTTTCTTGACTTCTCGGGCTTTCATGGTAGAATAGTATAATAAGGAGGAGAGGAGAGACTCTCTGAACTGGAGGAGGTTCACTTTTGCTTACGTTTTTGATGGTGCTTGATGCGCTTGTCGCCATACTCCTGATTGTCGCCGTCTTGGGACAGGAGCCTAAGTCTGCGGGCATGGGCGGCTTCGACGGGGGCGGCGGCGATACCGTGTTCAGCGCGAAGGCGCGCGGCATGGATGCGCTCTTGGCGCGTGTGACGATCGTTCTGGCGGTGCTTTTCGGTGCGATTACGCTCGTGATTGCCAAGATGACGATGTAGGGCGGCCATCGAGCGCAGGGGTTTCCTGCGCTCTCTTGGCAGCTGTTTGCGGCGGACGCTCGGCAAAAGGCCGGGCGTTTCTTTCTATTGGAGGGGCGCGGCTTGCAGGGCTTTTCCCTTCGGCCGTTGAGGGAGGGGTGCGGCGATGATCATCGAGGGAGCGGAGCCGTTCCTTTTGCCGGGCGGCTCGCACGGCGTGCTGCTCCTGCACGGCTTCACGGGCATGCCGCCCGAGATGAGGCTTCTCGCCGAGGCTCTCTATCGTGCGGGTCATACGGTGCTTTGCCCGCGCCTCGCCGGGCACGGCACGAGTCCCGAGGATCTGGCGCATACGGACGCCGAGGACTGGTACGATTCGGCTCTCGACGGCTATGCGATTCTTTCAGGGCTTGTGCCGTGCATTTCTGTCGTCGGCCATTCGATGGGGGCTTTGCTGGCGCTTCTTCTTGCGGCGCAAAAGCGTGTCACGGGCGTCGTGACGCTCGCCGCACCGATCTTCATTGACGAGGGGCGCGGCATGAAGCACCTGCCGCCGCGCAGCGCGTGCATCGGCAGGTTTCACCCGAAACTGCGCAAGGCGCTGCGCGACGTGCCAGAGTTCTGCAACGTGACGTATGACAGGATGCCGCTCGTCGCCATCCACGAACTCGTCGGCTTCATCGAGCATGTCAAGGCGCAGTTGGAAAAGGTGCGTGCGCCGCTCCTCCTCGTGCACTCGCTGCACGACCACACGGCGCACAAGAGAAGCCTCCGCTATATCTATGACCATGCAGGATCGGTGCATAAGGAAGTTCTGTGGCTCGTGCGCTCGGGTCATCTCGTGATGCTCGACGCCGAGCGACGGGCGGTCTTTCGGCGCACGGCATCGTTTTTGCGCACGTGCGGCGCACTCTGAAGAAAAGGGAAGGAATCAGGAGAAATGAATGGAACAAAATGAATTGCAGGAGCGCATCGTAAACTACATGCGCACGGCGGCGTACAAGCCGCTGACGGCGGACGATCTCGCCGCCGCCATGAGCCTCGCGCAAGAAGAACTCGCGCTCTTCTGGACGGCTTTGGAAGAGCTGGAGAAGACCGCGGCCGTCATCAAGACGCGCCACGAGCGCTTCGGCGTGCCCGAGCGCATGAACCTCGTCGTCGGCAGGCTCTCGATGTCGGCGAAGGGGTTCGGCTTCATCATCCCCGAGGTGCGCGAGAAGGAGACGGACAGCGACATCTTCGTGCCGGGCGTGAGTCTTGGCGGCGCGATGAACGGCGACCGCGTCGTCGCGAGGATTTCGCCGTCGGAGATTGCCGGACGCTCGCGCGAGGGCGAGATCATCCGCATCGTTGAGCGTGCCAACGAGCAGATTGTCGGCACGTTTGAGGAGAGCCGTCACTTCGGCTTCGTGACGCCCGATGACAAAAAGATCGGGCAGGACATCTTTATACCTAAGGGCGCCGTGCATGGCGCGAAGGCGGGCATGAAGGTCGTCGTGCGCATCACGAAGTGGCCGGCGGGCAGGAGAAACGCCGAGGGCGAGGTGGAGGAAATCCTCGGCCGCGCGGGCGAGCCCGGCGTCGACGTGCTCTCCGTCATGAGTCAAT
>CAJPRR010000063.1 GCA_905373085.1 uncultured Selenomonas sp. | reverse complement strand
TCTACGACTCGACGTCGCTCATCGACGTGGCGAAGAAGGCGGGCTACAATACGTATTGGTTCAGCAACCAGGGGCGCTACGGGCAGTATGACAGCGCCATCACGCTCGTCGCGAAGACGGCGGATCGTGCGGAGTGGGTCGATGATTCGTATCTCTTCACGGAGAAATACGACGAGAATCTTCTGCAGTATCTGACCGAGATCGACGGCTCGAAGAACAACTTCATCGTGCTGCACATCATGGGCAGCCACATCTACTACAACAACCGCTATCCCGCCTCGTTCGAGCGCTGGGTCAATGCGGCGGGCGGCGCGGGAACGAATGCCGAGTCGTATGCGAACAGCATCCTCTACACGGACGACAATTTGCGGCGCATCTTCGAGTACGCACGCGACAATCTGAACCTGCAGGCGATGGTCTACTTCTCCGACCACGGCGAAGACTTGGAGATTTCGCACAATCCTGACGTATTCAACTTCCACATGGTGCGCATCCCGATGTTCGTATACATGTCGCCCGCCTGCCAGGCGGCGGAGCCTGCGGTCGCGGCGGCCTTGAGGAGTCACGAGAGCCAGTACTTCACGAACGACATGATCTACGACACGGTAGCCGGCATCTTGCACGCGCAGTCGAACCATTACGATGCGACGCAGGACTTTTCTTCGAGCGACTATCGCTTCACGCGCGACAATCTGACGACGATGCTCGGCCAGCACGCGCTGACGGAGGATGTGGAGGAAGGAAAATGATTTTCTTCTCGATGCTGATCTTGGGGGCGCTCATCGGCTTTGTTGGCGCGGGCGGCGCGGGCGTTGTCATCACGCTCCTGACCGTCGGCTTCGATGTGCCGATTCATACGGCGCTCGGCGTCGCACTCGCGTCGATGGTCTTCACGATGCTTTCGGGCGCCATCAGCCACTTCCGCGAGGGCGAGGTCGTCGTAAAGACGGGTGCGGTGCTCGGCGCGGGCGGCGTCCTCGGCGCACTCTTGGGCGCGGAGGTGTCGAACGTGATGCCGTCCAAGGAGCTTGGCTTCATGACGGCGCTGATGCTGCTCCTGTCGGCGTTCACGCTCTACATGAAGGTCTACCGCGCTGAGTTCCTCGACCGCATCTTCCACGTGCGCGGCGAGCTTCTGGCGGGCAGGAAGCTCGTCGTCTACGGACTGACGCTCGGCTTTGTCAACGGCTTTCTGTCGGGCGCGTTCGGCATCGGGGCGGCGGCCTTCATCCAGATCACGCTGCTCTGCGTCTTCGGCGTGCCGCTCCTGCAGTCGATCGGCACGTGCATGATGGTCATTCTGCCGATTTCGGCAGCGGGCGGGCTCGGCTACATGATGAACGGGCGGCTCGATCTCGACATCTTCGCGCAGACTCTTTTTGGACTTATGCTCGGGGCTTTCGTCGGAGCAAAATGCACGCACCTCGCGCCGCGTCCGCTATTAAAAGCGGCGATCGTCGGAATGCCGACGATCGGCGGCCTCGTCATGATGTTTTTTCATTGAAAATCCGCCATTCCCCGTTGGGCATGGAGAATGGCGGGTTTTTAGCATTATATCCCAAAACAGTCTGGACTAGGGAGAAAAGTCGTGGTATAATAACGTCGGAGGGAAGGCAATGAAAGACAGCACAAATTTGCGCGAACGGGCGCATTACGACATAGGAGACTTGGACGAGAGCGCCCGCCATGTGAGCGAACGGCTGGCGAGCGGCGAAGCGAAACTGGCGGCGCTCGACGAGAAGCTGGCGGAGTTCGACGCGCATTTCGCGGCGCTCGACCGCCGTTTCGCCGAGCTGAACGCACGCTTCGAGGCGTTCAGCGCACGCTATGCGGCAGCGAGCGGCCAGATCGCGGAACTCGAAAAGGAGACGCAGGAGGCGTGCCGCGTGACGCAGGAGGTGCGCCGCAGCACGGCCTACATCAACGCGCGTCTGGAAGCCTTGGAAATGGCGGCGATGGCGGTAGACCTCGCGCCGCGCCGCGATGGGTTCAAGGTGCTCCAGGTGACAAGCGGCAAGGAAACGATGCATTGAAAAAGACGGTGCACGAGTCGGGTTCGGCTCGTGCACCGTCTTTTTCAATGCATCGTTTATACTGTACCCAAGGATGTGGATACGCAAGAAGGGCTGGCGAGGCGCTGCTTGCTGCGCAGGGTTTGCAGCGAACGGCGCCTTTTCCCTTGCGCATCTGCCGGCGGCATGTTCGACGACGAGAAGAAACTTCTCTTAGATTTCCGTGCAGAGTATCTCATATAAAAGAAAAATATGTTATAATGATATGGAAAAAGGTTTCATGGGAAGAGCCTTCCCGCGCTTTTCGGGTGCGGGAAGGCGGATGGGAGGCGTTTGGATTGGCAAGAAAGTGCAAGATCCTCATTTCCGACGATTCCAAGCTTCTGCGCAAGCAGCTGCGCGAGGAGCTTGAGGCGCTCGATTGCGAGGTCATAGAGACGGAGAACGGCAAGGAGGCGATCGCCGAGAGCCTTGGCGACCGTCCCGACGGCGTGATCTTGGACATCGTCATGCCCGAGGTCAACGGCGTCGAGGTGCTGCGCGTCATCAAGGAGCTCGACGACACGATCCCCGTCATCATGCTGTCGTCGGCGGGCACGCCCGAGAAGCTTATGGAGACGCTGAAGCTCGGGGCGCTGGACTTCATCCAGAAGCCCTATACGCCCGAGCAGATCAAGAATGCCATCACGCGCATCCGGAAGAAAGCAGGACTGGATGAGCAATGATCTGCTTTTCCCACAATTTCTCCTGAATCGCGGCATCTTGGACGCGGCGGAGATTCGCGCCTTCCTCGAAAGAACGCTCACGGCGCAGGTCGACGTGCCCGTGCAGGCGCTCTTTCACGGCGTGGCGCGGGCGGCCGACCTGGCTTCGCTCGGCACGCTTTCGGGCGCGGAGTTTCGTGCGTCTGCGGAAAAGGGAGGCGTCCTCACGGCATCGCAGCTCTACAACCTCGGCGAGGCGATCGCGGGCGAGGGCTGCCGCTTCGCGCAGACGCTGCTGGACGCCGGAAGGCTCGACTATGAGGAGCTTGAGCGCCTCTTGGGCGACTTCAAGCGTGCGGGCGAGCGTCCTTTGTCCGAGGCGATCCAGCGCACGGCGGACGGCAGGCTTGCCGAGGAGCTGCCGCTCTACACGGAGTACGTCGGCGTCGCTATGCTCGCCTTCAAGCGCTTCATGAAGATCGCCTGCGTTGTCGTGCCGCAGGCGGAGCCTTTTGCCGAGGGCGTGCCGCGCCGTCTCGTCTCGCAGGCCGTCACGGGCGGCGTCGCGCTCGTCGCGGGGCTTGAAGCGCCCGATGCGGTGTTTCTCGCGCTCGCGCGACGCTACAGCCACGAGGACTTTTCGGAGCTGGACGACCTCGCCGTCGACAGCCTTGCGGAGTTTCTGAACGTCTTGGACGGCTTCTTCGCTGTGCGCCTCGGCGAGCGCAATCTGGAGCTTGACCTGGAGATCCCGCGGACGGCGCACGCCCTGAACGCGAAGGCAAGCCCGAGCAAGTTTCTGCGCCTGCATCTCGAAAGCCCCGTGGGCGCCTTCAAGCTCCTTCTGGCAACGGACGAGTTTCTCTGAGAGCGCCCTTCGTGAAACTTGCGATTGACAAGCTGCAGGGGAAATGGTATACTCATCTTCGTTGCACAGCCCTATCTGCGGGCTGCCCAAAACTTCATAGCGGCTGCGGCTTGCCGCAGGCAGATTCAAGCATTGGAGAGTTGTCCGAGTGGTTGAAGGAGCACGCCTGGAAAGCGTGTATACGGGGAAACCTGTATCGAGAGTTCGAATCTCTCACTCTCCGCCAGTGATGAAGGCAGGCGTTGTCCCGTTTCGGGGATGACGCCTTTTTTGCGTCTTGGGGCGGCATACGGGAAATATGAGAAAAAAGTGTGAAAGATGCCGAATGCAAGCAGGAATTTTGAGGAAAAAGGAGAACTTGAAAACTAAGGATAATTATGTTTTAGGAAGCGCTGATAAAATGAGGTCGCCCAGATTTGCACAGATGCACTGTATCTATCGAGGAGACAAACCACAGGCGTAGCGGTGCTACGTCGAGGATTTGTCGACGACGAGAGGACAGTGCAGATGTGTGAAGATGGGTGGCTGAATTTATCAGTGATTCCTTAATGAAGGAAGACTGACTCAATCAGCAATCCTTGGAGAGCGCCTGGCGCTCTCTTTGAAGAAGTATTCCTGCATACCCCCTTGGCGGGGCGAAAGAGGAGGCAGTAATGTGGACAAGCGGGAAAGCATGTGGGAGCGTTATCTCCGCAACGGCCTGAGCCGCCGCGACTTCCTGAAAGGGTGCGTCGCGCTGACATCTCTGATGGGGCTTGATACGGGCATGGTCTCGAAGGTCGTCGAGGCGGCGGAGTCGAAGCCTCTGCCGGTCGTGATCTGGATGCACGGCCATGAGTGCACGGGCTGCGACGAGTCGTTCATCCGCTCGGCGGCGCCGATGGCGTCCGATCTGGTGCTGAACATGATTGCGCTCGAATACAGCCACGTCCTGAGCGCGGCTTCGGGCGAACCGTTCGAGGCGCATCTTGAGCAGACGATTGAGAAGTACAAGGGACAGTACATCCTCGCCGTCGAGGGTGCGATTGCGACGAAGGACAACGGCGTCTACTGCATGTCGGGCGGTCATCCGTTCATCAATACGTTCCAGCGCGTGGCCAAGGATGCGGCGGCGATCATCGCCTACGGCACGTGCGCGACGTCGGGCGGCATCCAGGCGGCTGCGCCGAATCCGACAGGCTCGGCGGGCGTCAGCCACTATGTGGGCAACAAGCCTGTCATCAATGTCCCGGGCTGTCCTCCGATCCCCGAGGTCATGACGGGCGTCGTCATGCACGTCGCTCTCTTCGGCTCGGTTCCCGACCTCGATATGGAGAACCGCCCCAAGCAGTTCTACGGCAACCGCATTCACGATACGTGCTACCGCCGCCCCTTCTTCGACGCGGGCATGTTCGCCGAGCGTTTCGACGATGCGGGTTCGAAGGCGGGCTGGTGTCTCTACAAGCTCGGCTGCAGAGGCCCCGAGACGTACGCTTCGTGCGGCAATCTGCGCTGGTTCCAAGGCATGAGCTATCCGATTCAGTCGGGCGCGCCGTGCATCGGCTGCACGAACGCGAACTTCTGGGACGATGCGCCGTTCTCCGACCGTCTGCCGAAGTACGGCCCTCTGGGCAGCATCGACAAGATCGGCGTCGGACTCGCGGTCGGCACGGCGGCGGGCGTCGCCGTACACGGCGCCCTGAGCCTCGCGCAGCGCGCAAAGGCGGATGCGGCGATCGAGAAGGAAGAGGAGCAGGCGAAGAGAGAGCAGGTGCATAAATGAAACATGTAACGGTCGATCCGGTAACGAGAATCGAAGGGCATCTGCGCGTCGAGGTGCAGGTGGACGAGGCGACGGGCAAGGTCACGGATGCTCTTTCGAGCGGCACGGCATGGCGCGGCCTCGAACTCGTCATGAACGGGCGCGATCCGCGCGACGCGTGGGCGTACATCCAGCGTATATGCGGCGTCTGCACGACGGCGCACGCGCTGTGTGCTGTACGCGCCGTCGAAGATGCGCTCGGCATCCGCATCCCGACGAACGCGAACTATATCCGCAATATCATGGCAGGCTGTCTGACGGTGCAGGATCATCTCGTGCATTTCTATCATCTGCACGCGCTCGACTGGGTCAGCCCCGTCGAGGCTCTGGCGGCAGATCCTGCGGCAGCGGCGAACCTGCAGCGTGAGATCCTCAAGCTGCGCCTGCCTTTTGCCGGCCCTGCGGGCCTCAATACGGAAGCGTATCCGAAGGACTTCCCGAATGCGACGCCCGAATACTTCGCGGCTTTCAAGCAGAAGATCGAGCAGATCGTCAAGAGCGGGCAGCTCGGCATCTTTGCGGCGAATTGGTGGGATCACCCCGACTACAAGATCCTGCCGCCCGAGGTGCATCTCATCGCGGTCGTCCACTATCTTGAGATGCTCGACAAGCACCGTGAACTCATGACGCCGCACGTCGTATTCGGCGGCAAGAACCCGCACGCGCACTATGTCGTCGGCGGCATGCCGTGCGCGATCTCCCTCGACGACGGCAATGCGCCGATCAACACGGCTCGTCTCGCCATCGTTGACCGCGCCGTGAACCTCACGCGCACGATTGTCAACGAATACTATCTGCCCGACGTGCTCGCCATCGGCTCGCTCTACGTCAAGGCGGGCAAGGTGGACGGCGGCGGCCTCGCCAAGCATTGCGTCATGGCGTTCGGCCAGTTCCCCGAGCAGAGCTACACGGGCACGCGAAACGGCGACTTCATGCGCCAGCTCTTGATCCGCTCGAACGGCGTCGTCGAGAACTTCGGCGCAGGCCTTGCGGCGGCGACCTTCACGGAGGTCAAGGCGGAGGATCTGTCCGATCCTGTCGCCTTCACCGAGGGCGTCGAGCACGCATGGTACGAGTACGAGGGCGCGGAGAGCGATCTCCATCCGTGGGCAGGACAGACAAGGCCGAAGTACACGGCGCCGAAGGTCGGCACGCAAACGAACTGGCAGGAGCTCAACGAGAAGGGCAAGTACTCGTGGCTCAAGACGCCGAAATGGCGCGGCAAGCTCGCCGAGGTCGGTCCTCTGGCGCGCTACATCATCATCTACGTCAAGGCGAAGAAGGGCCTCCTGCCCGATCCGACGTGGGCGGAGCAGCTCATGCTCAACCAGATGGATGCGGTGTCGAAGGCGATCGGCCTCGCGCCCGAGGTCTGGCTGCCGACGATGGTCGGCCGCACGGCGGCTCGTGCACTCGACGCGCAGCTCAACGCCGAGATCGAGAAGTACTATTTCGACAAGCTCATCGCGAACATCAAGGGCGGCGATCTCACGGTTGCAACATCCGAAAAATGGGATCCCGTGACGTGGCCGAAGGAAGCGAAGGGCGTCGGCCTCTACGACGCGCCGCGCGGCGCGCTCTCGCACTGGGTCGTCATCAAGAACGGCAAGATCGCGAACTATCAGTGCGTCGTGCCGACGACGTGGAACGCTTGCCCGCGCGACGATGCGGCAGGTCACGGCGCTTACGAGATGGCGATGATGGACACGCGCGTCGCCGTGCCCGACAAGCCCTTGGAGATCGTGCGCGTCATCCGCTCGTTCGATCCGTGCATGGCCTGCTCCACGCACGTCTACAACGCGAACGGCGACACGCTCAAGATCATGACGACCGATCCCTATGCAGGACTGCAGGTGGAAGAATAGAACGATCACGCATCGTGGAAAGGAGAAACTGCCGCGAGCGGGGCGTTCATCGCGCGTTTCGCGGCAGCAGGGACATGTGATATGAGAGAAGTCAAACGCAGGATCTACTACGTTTTCAGTCCTTGGCTCAGGATCTTTCACTGGATCATGGTCGTCTGCATCTCGGTCCTCTTTGCGACGGGATTGATGATCACCGAGCCTTGGCTCATTTACTCCGTCGAGCCGACGTTCAGCGGCATGACGACGGACAACATCCGAAACATCCATTTCATCGCAGCGTTCACCTTCATGGCGGCCTTCCTTCTGAGGATCTACGGCTTCTATGTGAACCGCGGCGACCGTCTCTTCCCGCGCTTCTGGGAAGGGCTTTTCTGGCGGGCGATCGGCGACGTCATCCTGCATTACATCTTTGTGCGCTACGAGCACAAGTCGTACCTGAGGAATCCGATCGCGCGCATGTCGTACACGCTGCTCTACGTGCTCGTCGCCATCGAGGTCTTGACGGGCTTTGCGATGTACGGCGCGAACGAGCCGGAAAGCGTGTCCTTCATGCTATTCGGCTGGGCCATCACGCTCTTGGGCAACGAGTTCATGGCGCACCTCGTGCACCACTACGTCGCCTGGTTCATCATCCTCTTCGCCATCGGCCATCTCTACATGGTCATCCGCGCGGAGTTCATGGAGGGCGAGAGCGAAGTGTCGAGCATGTTCTCCGGCAGGAAGATCCTGACGCACGAGCCGCTCGACGCTTACCAGCTCAGCCATCCCGAGGAAGAGCACAGGGGCAGGGCGAGCTGAGGAAGGAAGAGGTCTATGTGTAAAGAATGCGGCTGCGGCGCGTCGAACGGCAATACGCGCCTGCAGTTCAACGTCAAAGGCTATACGGAAGAGTCGGCGAAGGGCGCGGAAAAGGCGCTTTTGGGTCTTGCGGGCGTGCTTTACGTGCACATCCACGCGCACGACGGCGAGACGACGGTCGACTACGATCCGGCGAAGACAAAACTCACGGAGATTCTTGGCATTTTCGAGGAGCGAGGCCTTTCGGCTGCGCTCTGAGTCGGGCGGTGCGCTTTTGCCGCATCGTTTCAACAGGGAAAGATGGCGCCCCCTTTCGGCAAGCCGCCGGAGGGGGCGCTTTTCGCATAGGAGGAAGTTCGGTGCATGAAATGGCGATCGCCGAGGGCATTTTGGACATCGCGCTCAAGGCGATGGAGGAAAACGAGGCGAAGCGCGTCGCGCGCGTGAAGCTGCTCGTCGGTGAAATGGCGGGCGTGGAATGCGAGTCGCTGCTCTTTTGCTTCGAGGCTCTGACAAAAGGCACGGCGGCAGACGGCGCGGCGCTCGACATCGAGCGCGTGCCGCTCGTCGGACGCTGTGCGGCTTGCGGCAAGGAGCAGCATGTCGAGCGATACAGCTTCTTGTGCCCTTCGTGCAGGAACGGTGCACTTGAAATCATCTCGGGACGCGAACTCAAGGTGGAATCTTTGGAGGTGGACTAAGAAAATGGAAGTCAAGGTCATGAAGAACGTTCTGGCGATGAATGATGAGGCAGCAGCGGAGAATGCGGCGCTTTTTCAGCGGAACGGGATTTTCGTGCTCAATCTCATGGGATCGCCGGGCGCGGGCAAGACGACGCTCCTGGAGCGCACGTTGGAAGCACTGAAGGATGAGATGCGTCTCGCCGTCATCGAGGGCGATCTCTTCACGTCGAAGGACGCCGAGCGCATCGACCGCCTCGGCGTGCCCGTCGTGCAGATCAACACGAGCGGCGGCTGTCATCTCGATGCGCCGATGATCAAGAGTGCGCTCTCTTCCCTCGACCTCGCCGCGCTCGACATGCTCATCATCGAGAATGTCGGCAATCTCGTCTGCCCGGCGGAATTCGAGCTGGGGCAGGACAAGAAAGCGGTCGTGCTGTCGATCACGGAGGGTGACGACAAGCCCCTGAAGTACCCGCTGATGTTCAAGGAGGCCGATGCGGCGCTCCTCAACAAAGTCGACCTCCTGCCTTACACGGACTTCGATCTGGAGAGCGCGGCGGACGACATTCGGACGCTCCATCCGGGCGTCGAGGTCATGGCGATCGCGTGCCGCACGGGCGAGGGGCTTGAATCCTGGCTCTCGTGGCTTCGGAAGAATGTGCGCGAGAAGAAGGAGGCGGCTCGATGAGTGCAGCGTTCTTGGGCGTATCGCCCGAAGAGATCGAGCGTGCGAGAAAAGAGCTTGAGGCGACGCCCGCCGTGACGGTTCTCGGCATCGGCAACGTCATCCTGCAGGACGAGGGCTTCGGCGTGCGTGCCGCCGAACTCCTGCGCGAGAAGTACGACTTCCCGCCTGCCGTGCAGATCATCGACGGCGGCACGCTCGGCGCGGAGCTTCTGGGCGTCATCACGGGCACGGAGCATCTTCTCGTGCTCGATTCCGTCAACGGCGGCAAGGAGGCGGGCACGCTCTTTCGCTTTGAGAATGAGGGAATATCGGCGCACTTCCAGGACAAGCTGTCGGTGCACGAGGTCGGCATTCAGGACGTGCTCGCGACACTTTCCGTGACGGGACGCGCGATTCCCGACGTCGTCGTGCTCGGCGCACAGCCTTACGCCGTCGGCGCGGGCGTCGCGCTCAGCCCGCAGATGGAGGCGCTTCTGCCCGAGATCGAGCGTCGAGCCATCGACGTGCTTTCGCGCTGGGGCATCGAGGTGCGGGCGAAGGACGCCTCTCGCGAGGTCGCCTTCACGCGCGTCGCCGAGGCGAAGCATGAGAAGGCGGACGCTTCGTGCGGTTTCGTCGCAGAGGACGAGGCCGATGCGCCGCTCGATGTGCCGATGAAGCAGGCGGGCGAGGCGATGCGCACGGCGCGGCAGACTTTGCCGCATGAGCTTCTGACGAAGGGAGGCGAAGGCTGATGTGTCTTGCTGTACCGGCGAAGGTGCTCGATATTGCGGGCAGCGTAGCCCGCGTCGCCGTCAACGGCGTGGAGCGCGAGGCGAGCCTCATGCTGCTGCCTGAGGCGAAGCTCGGCGACTACGTGCTCGTACATGCGGGCTTTGCCATGCAGATCGTTGAGGAAAAAGACGCCGAAGAAACGTACGCGCTGCTCGCCGAGATGAAGGGTGCGCCGCGCACGGTGCTGTAGGAAGCGGGGAAATGCCTTGAAGAAACTCACGCCGCAAGAAGAAAAGGAAGCGGCAAGGGCGCTCCTTGCTGACATCGAGCGCCTTGCCGCGGGCAGGCATCTTCGCTATATGGAGGTCTGCGGCACGCACACGGTCGCCATCTTCCGCGCGGGACTTCGGCAGATTCTGCCCGAGAACATCGAGCTTGTCTCCGGCCCCGGCTGTCCCGTGTGCGTGACGAGCGACGCCTACATGGACAAGGCGATTGCCTGCGCGAAGAGGGAGGGCGTCATCGTCGCGACGTTCGGCGACATGCTCAAGGTACCGGGCAGCCGCGAAAGCCTTGCAGATGCGCGTGCGGCGGGCGCATGTTTACGCGTCGTCTACTCGCCGCTCGACGCGCTTGCCGCCGCGCGGGAGAATCCCGAAAGGACGGTCGTCTTCCTCGGCGTCGGCTTTGAGACGACAGCGCCGACCGAGGCGGCGGCGGTGCTCTCGGCAAAGGAGGAGGGACTGAAGAACTTCTGCGTCCTGTCGGCGCAGAAACTCGTGCCGCCTGCCGTGAAGCTCCTCTTGGCTGATCCCGATGTGCATGTCGACGGCTTCCTGCTGCCCGGGCACGCGTGCGTCGTCACGGGCACGCGCCCCTACGCCTTTCTCGCCGATGAGGCGCATAAGCCCGGCGTCGTCGCGGGCTTCACGCCGCTCGCGATCCTGCGCGCTGTCTGGCGGCTCGTGCGGCAGACGGTGGCGAATGAAGCCCGCATCGAGAACGAGTACGGCTCCGTCGTGCGCGAAGAGGGCAACCCCGCCGCGCTCGCCGTCCTCGCGCGCGTCTACGAGGAGACGGCGGACGAGTGGCGCGGCCTCGGCGTCATCGAGCGCTCGGGGCTTCGCATGCGCGAGGAGTTCGCCGCGTTCGATGCCGAGCGACGACTGCCCGTCGAAGTCGAGCGCGTGGAGAAGAAGACGGCGTGCCGCTGCGGCGAGGTTCTGCGCGGCGCGGTGCGCCCGACGGACTGTACGCTCTTCGCGAAGGCATGCGTGCCGACGCACGCCGCAGGGCCGTGCATGGTGTCGGTCGAGGGCGTGTGCGCCGCCTGGTACAAGTACGGCCGAGGGAGGTTTCACTTTGGAAAATGAGAAGATCACGCTCGCGCACGGCGCGGGCGGCAGCCTGAGCCAAGCGCTGATGGAGAGCGTCATCCTGCCTGCCTTCGGCAATGAGTTCCTGCAGAAAATGCACGACGGCGCGGCGCTCTACCTCGGCGGCAAGACCGCCTTCACGACGGATTCCTTCGTCGTCGCGCCGCGCTTCTTCCCCGGCGGCGACATTGGCAAGCTCGCCGTCTGCGGCACGGTCAACGACCTCGCGATGACGGGCGCCGTGCCGCGCTACAT
>CAJPRR010000062.1 GCA_905373085.1 uncultured Selenomonas sp. | reverse complement strand
AGGCATTCAGCCTGTTTCACGCCTTTTTCTGCCAAGGCAATATCAGAATGACCTTGAAAACGGCCGCCGGAATTCCACTCGGTCAATCCATGTCGAACAAGATAAATCTTTGTCATACTGCATCTCATTCCTTCCAAACTTCATGCAGGGCTTCGAGCAATCGTTCATTGTCTGCGCGAGAACGTACAGCTGCACGCAAGTACGCCCCATCCAACCCCGAATAATTGCTGCAATCGCGCAGCAAGATTCCTCTCTCTCGCAAAGCCATAAGAAGCTGTCGTAAAAACCCCTTCCCCTGCTGCAAATGGAAAAGAATAAAGTTCACGGAAGGTGCAAAGACCTCAACCCTTGGCAATTTTGCAAGTTCCGCAGCCAGAAACTTTTTTTCACTGCAGACAAAAGAACGTGCCGCTTCTTGGTATGCCGTGTCAGAAAGAGCGGCAACGCCTGCAGCTTGGGCAAGGAGATTCACATTCCAGACGTCTTTGCCGTTTTCCAAGCGCCGGCAAAGATTCGGTTCAGCAATGCCGAAGCCCAGTCGTAATCCCGGCAGGGCAAAAAACTTCGTCATGGACTGAACGACAAAGAGATGCGGATATTCTTTCGTCAGATGACGCGAGGTATATCTTTCGCCATCTTCACGAAAATCCAAGAAGGATTCATCCATCATGACGTGTGCGCCGCGCTCCTCTGCCTTTTCCAGCAGCACATGCAAATCTCTTCGTTCCCAGAGACGTCCCGTCGGATTGTTCGGACTGCAAAGCAGGATGACGTCCTCCTCCGAAAGCTGCTGTATCGCCGCTTCCAAATCAAGAGAAAAGCCATGCTTTTTCAGCAGTGGAAGATATACGACCTTCACGCCTGCAGCACGCGCCGCCCTTTCATATTCACTGAAGGAGGGCACGGGCAGGAGCAAACGCCTCGGGCGCACGATATAGAAGAAACAGTAAAAGAGTTCCGCCGCGCCGTTGCCGAGCACGATGTTTTCCTGCGGCACATCATAAAACGACGCGATTGCCGCTTTCAAGGCACGCGCCTCAGGGTCAGGGTAGTTGACGATGCCGTCAATATGGGAAAGAACAGCTTCCTTCACACGAGGCGACAGGCCGAGGGGATTGATATTCGCACTGAAATCAAGCCACGCTTCACCTGTCGGACATTTCTCATGGACATTGCCTCCATGTTCATACTTTTGCAGAACCCCGTCCTCCCTTCTCTTTTCACTTATACAGATATTTCGACATGGGACAATTTGGTTGCTTGCGTCAGCAGCAAGCGCCTGCCGAGTACCTGCCAAGCTTTTCATTCTACAGCAGCTTTCTTCCTGCCATGAAGCAGAAAGAAGCCGGAACAGCCTTTAGATTGCGTCAGCAACTAACAAGAAGAAACCACAAGAAAGAGCAACGGCACGAGCGTTTCCGTCAATGTCGTAATCGCACCGTAGACGTCTCCGGTCAAGCCACCGAGATGACGCGTCACGTAGCTTGCAAAAAAAATCGTAAAGAGAAGCGCAGCAAATATGACCGTCGTCGTGGAAAGAAGCCACGAGGACAGCCCGCCTGCGTCCAAAGGAATGATGCCGAAAAAATCTGCTGCGACGCCTGGAAAAAGCACAAGGATAAGCATATAAAAAAAAGCTCCATAAAGAACGGACTTCGTGCCGCCATCTTTGAATGCCTTGCCCATGCCCACAGGACGTGCATAGGGAAAGGCGGAAATGGCGACGACCATCATCAGGCGCGAAACAATAGGCATGACAAACAGTGCTGGAAAAAGCCATGCGCTTTGCAAAAGGTCAAGCAGAACCGACCAGTTGAAAATCATCAGCAGGACGAAGGCAAAGACGCCGTTCGCTCCCACGCGGCTGTCCTTCATGATTTCCAACATGCGCTCGCGCGAGCGTCCCGAAAAGAGTCCGTCCATCGTGTCCATGAAGCCGTCGCAATGAAGCCCGCCCGTCAGGAGAATCGGCAATATCAGCAAGGCCGCTGCCACGACATGATGCGGCAAAAGGAAACCGTTCTGCGGCAAAAGAATCAACAGCAGTGCGGCAAAAGCCGCATAAATGATACCGAGCACCAAGCCGATCAGCGGAAAATAACGCACGCTGTCGGCAAAATCCTTCTCGCACCAATCCTTCTGCTCCACGATTGAAATGCGCGTGAGAAACTGCAGACCGATGAAAAATGCACGCAAAAAAACACCCCCAGCGCTTCATGTCTACGCTAAAAAAGCATCCCCCTCTGCTGCCAAAGAAGGAACCCGCCATAGGCAAAGAGCAGGAAAAGAATCGTGACCGTATACATGAGGCGCACGGTCTTCTGTATGTCGTCGGCCTCGATTTCGCGCCGCGCCTCTCCCATATAGGCGCGAAAATGCGGCTCGCCAAAGTAGTAGTTGTTGCCGCCCAAGCGTATTCCGAGCGCGCCCGCCGTGGGCGCTTCGGCATGCCCCCCGTTCGGGCTTGGATGCTTTGCCGCATCGCGGCGCAGCATGCGCCAGGCGCCGCGCCCGTCAAAGCGCAGAAAAAAGGCCGCGATTACGAAAAGGAAGCCCGCAATACGCGCAGGAATGTAATTGAGCACATCGTCGAGACGCGCCGCCACCCTGCCGAAATACAGATACTTCGCGTTCTTGTAGCCGAGCATCGAATCCATCGTGTTCGCCGCGCGATAGAGCACAGCGAACGGCAGTCCGCCGAGCAGATAGAAAAAGAGCGGTGCAAGGACGCCGTCAACCGTATTTTCCGCCACGGTCTCAATCGCGGCACGCGACACTTCCGGCACGCTGAGCTTTTCCGTATCGCGCCCCACGATCCAGCCAACTTTTCTGCGCGCTTCGGGCAAATCGCCCTCCTTGAGGAGGGCGCGTATCTCCATACCCGCTGCTGCAAGGCTCTTCGGCGAAATCATGAAGGCGAGCAGCAACGCTTCCAGCGCCATGCCCACATGCGGCAAGGGGATAAGCCCCAAAAGCCGCAGGATGCACCATGCAACCTCGTAACAAACGACGAGCACGATGAGGGCGAGCATGCCGCCGCAGAGCAGTTTCTTCTCATTCGTATCTTCGGGACGATAAAAGCAATGCTCGAGCCAAGCGATAAGATTGCCCATCAATACGACGGGATGGAAGCGCGAACGCGGATCGCCGAGAATGCAGTCAATGAAGAACGCAAGGACAGCCGTCAGCATCCGACCTTCTCCCCCATGATTTCCTTGAGCTTATCCATATCGAGATGCGCACGCACGACGGCAGCAAGGCGGTCATAGCTCTCCTCCTTCTCGCGGTAGCGGTTGCGCGTCACAGCGAGCGCAGGAAGCCCCTTCTTTTCGCGCAAGGCATTGAGAATCGCACGGCGCAGCCCATCGTGATCGAAAAATCCATGGATGTACGTACCAAAGACGTTTTCTTCTTCATTTACCGTACCTTCCGCAGCGTCACAAACTTCGCCGCGCCTCTCTTTTACGCAGAGCGGATGACTGTCTCTCTCGCACAGGAACTCCGTCGTTCCCATATGAATTTCATAGCCCTTGATGTCATCGACAGAAATTCGCTTGCCCAGAAACGGAAGTTCCTTGGCCGAAGCTATGACCTGCGAAGTCAGCTTATTTTCATGAAATGTCGTCTGCAGGCCAAGAAGCCCCAGCCCATCCGTACTGTCAAAAGAAGATTCCGTATGGTGCGGATCCAATATGCGCTTTCCAAGCATCTGGTAGCCGCCGCATATACCGATGACGGCCGTTCCCTTTTCGTGCGCCTCGCGAATCTTGGCGGCAAGTCCCGTTTTTTCGAGCCAACGCATGTCCTCCGACGTATTCTTGCTGCCCGGCAACAGAATCAAGTCGGGCGTACCGAGAGCCGCCGCTTCATGCACATAGCGGAGCGCCACATCCAGCTCGCTTTCCAAACTGTCAAAGTCCGTGAAATTGGAAATCTTCGGCATACGGATGACGGCGAGGTTGAGTTCCTTCTCTTCTGCCCTTTCCGACTTATCCTCCAAGGATACGGAATCTTCGTCGTCAATGCCCATTTCCTCAATATGCGGGATGACGCCGAGCACGGGCTTGCCCGTCTTTTTCTCCAAAAATTCGACAGCAGGCGTAAAGAGCGAGATGTCACCGCGAAACTTGTTGACGACAAGCCCCTTGACGAGCGCTCTTTCATCCTCTTCCAAAAGCTCCAAAGTGCCGACAAGCGAAGCGAGCGCACCGCCGCGATCGACATCGGCAATGAGCAGAACGGGCGCATTCAGGTACTTCGCCACGCGCATGTTGACGATGTCGTTCGCCTTGAGGTTGACCTCGGCAGGACTGCCCGCGCCCTCGATGACGACGGTTTCATACTCGGCATCGAGACGCGCCAACGCTTCTTTGACCGCTGAAAACGCTTTGAGCGAATAGCCTTGGTGGTACTCCTTCGCCGTCATGTTGCCGACAGGCTTTCCCATGAGCACGACCTGCGAGCAGGAATTTCCCGTTGGCTTCAGCAGGACGGGATTCATGTCGACGAACGGTTCAAGTCCTGCGGCTTCCGCCTGGGCGACCTGCGCGCGTCCCATCTCCAAGCCGTCTTTCGTGACATAGGAATTGAGCGCCATGTTCTGCGCCTTGAAGGGAACGACGCGCCGCCCCTCCTGCCGAAAGATGCGGCAGAGCGCCGTCGTCAGGATGCTCTTCCCCACATGCGAGCTCGTCCCCATCATCATGATGTAGTTCGCCAAAAGCCATTCCTCCTGTCAAGCGATGCAGTATGCTATTCCTGTACTATTTTTCCTTAAGGGCGGCGCACAATGTCCACAGAGTGGACGTTTGTGCGTGTAGCTTGCCACGACACCGCCAATTTCTTGAAATCGACGGCAATGCCGCAGGAAACGACATACACCTCGGCAGCTTCTCTTGCCGTCAGCTGGTTGGCAATGCCCGTGATGTCGCGATACTCGCGTGCAAGATGATTTTCCGGCACGATGCCCGCACCGACCTCGTTCGTCACGAAAATCGTCGTACCTTCCTGCTCCTTTGCAGCTTCGAGCAGGAGGCTGATTTTCTCACGTATAAGTTCATAATTTGCCGCAGAATCGCGGACATTTTCCCAGGCGCACAGCAGGTTGCTGACGTAGAGCGTCAGACAGTCGAAGAGGATCATATCGTGCGCTTTCCCTGCCTCCTCGATGGCAAGATGCGCGTCCTCGGGCGCTTCCCATGTATGCCAGTCCTTGGGGCGTCGCTCACGGTGCAGTTTGACGCGAAATGCCATCTCCTCGTCATAGATGCCCGCCGTCGCAATGTAGGCAACCTTCTTCCCAAAACGCGCCGCGTATTGCTCGGCAAAACGGCTCTTGCCACTTCGTGCGCCGCCCGTGACGAGGACGATCTTACCCATGCATCTTCCTCCTCTCCCTGCTCGCTCGGCAAGCCTCAACGAAAGCCTCGGCCGCCTCAGGGCAGCCTGCAAAGTGCAGGTGCAGATACGAGCCGAGAACCGCCCCCTTGGCATAGCCTGCCGCATAGCGTGCGCCATTCCTCATGCGCGTGAAAACAAAAGCTCTCGCCGCGTCCGTCTCCTCCTGCGGCAATTCCGTTGAGAAGTGGAACTCGTGACCGTGCAGTTTCCTGCCTCGCGGTCCGAGAACCGTATCGCTGCAAAGCTCCGCCTCGACGTAGCCTACCATCTGCAGTTTGCGGTTCATCTGCACGGCAGCAGGAACGATTCCCGTCATCGCATGTTCTTTGCCCTCGAAGTCCACGAGTTTTTCCATCAAGTACATATAGCCGCCGCATTCGGCATAAATGGGCACACCTGCTGCTGCCGCCTCAGCGAGAGAACGGCGCATCGACGCATTCGACGTCAGCTCCTCGGCAAACATCTCAGGAAAGCCGCCTCCTAAGAGGACGCCCGCCGCCTCAGGCAGAGCCGCATCATGCAACGGGCTGAAAAAGACGAGTTCCGCGCCAAAGGATTCCAACACATCAAGGCTCTCGGGATAATAAAAGGAAAAGGCCTCATCGTGCGCGACGGCAAGGCGCACCTTGGACGGCTGTCGCTCTGCATTTTCCCTTGCAGAAAAAAGCAACTCCTCCGTCGAGGCCAATGGCGCGGCTGCTTCTGCAA
This sequence comes from uncultured Selenomonas sp., assembly GCA_905373085.1. GTDB lineage: Bacteria > Bacillota > Negativicutes > Selenomonadales > Selenomonadaceae > Selenomonas. The sequence goes on along the minus strand of CAJPRR010000062.1, from coordinate 5,724 downwards.
TCCTTCTGAGCGCCGCAAGATCGACCGAATGCGCCGCCGCCTCCCCCATCTTCTTTATGACATCGCGCTCTTCGTTCTCCTCAGCAGGCAGAAGGCCTAAGTGTCGCTCCGGCATCTTCAGCGATTCGTCGCGCCGCATAGCCCCTAGGACAGGCATGTCGATCTTCGCCATCGCCTCGCGTATCATCGCTTCATGCGTATCCGAACCCAGGCGGTTCAGGAGAACGCCCGCGATCTTGACCTCACGATCATAACTGCGGAAACCAAGGGCGATCGCCGCTGCCGATGCGCCCATCGACTTCGCATCGAGGACGAGCAGCACGGGCGCGTCAAGCAATTTGGCGATTTCCGCCGTGGAGCTCACGCCCTTCCTGCCGCCGTCATAAAGCCCCATGACGCCTTCGATAACGGCAAGATCCGCACCTTTGGACGTGCGTGCAAAAATCTCCTTGAGACGTTCGGCCGGCATAAGCCATGTGTCGAGATTGTGCGCGGGCAGCCCGCTCGCAAGCGCGTGATAGCCGGGGTCGATGTAGTCAGGGCCTACCTTGTACGACTGTACGCGCAGCCCCTGTGCACGCAGTGCGGCGAGGATGCCCGTCACGAGCGTCGTCTTGCCCGAACCGCTCTGCGTCGCGGCGATGACAAGGCGCGGTATCTTCTCTTCCATGGCAAAATCTCCTCAGCGCGTGTTGTCTATGAGATACATGACAGCATTGACGACGGACGCCGCGATCGGGCTGCCGCCCTTCGTACCTTCCACCGTGATGTACGGCACTTTGTCGTTCTTCGCCAAAAGTTCCTTGGAATCCGCCGCCCCGACGAAGCCGACGGGGATGCCGACGATGGCCGCCGGACGTATGCCTTCCTCTTCGACCATGCGCAATACCTCAAAGAGCGCCGTCGGCGCGTTGCCGATGGCGATGATCGCACCATCGAGAGCCTTGCCGAAAGAACGCATGGCAGCCATTGAGCGCGTGATGCCCTGCGCCTTTGCCTCAGCGGCAATCTTATCGTCTGCTACGAGGCAATGCACCTCGCCGCCGAAGGATGCGAGTTTCTTCTTATTGATGCCCGTGCGCACCATCTCGACGTCCGTATAGATGTGCGCCCCTTTCTTGAGCGCCTGCTGCATCGCCTCGATTGCCTGCGGATGAACGCGAATCACCTTCGCATAGTCGACATCGCCCGACGCATGAATCATGCGCGAATATACCTTAATTTCCGCTTCAGAAAGTTTGTACTCGGCCAGATGCGGCGCGATGATCTCCATGCTGCGGTTCTCGATTTCCATCGGCTGTTTGATAAAGTCCATGCTGTAACCTCACTTCTCTGCTTTATAAACAAATGCCAAGACCTCTTCAAAGGTCTGTGCCATATTGTCGTAGGCGATGCGCGGCCGCTCGACGATGACGAGCGGCAGGCCGAGCTTCATCGCCGCCGCAAATTTCGTATCGGCGCCGCCGACCGTGCCGCCGTTCTTCGTGACGACGACATCCGCCTCATACTTCTTGTAAAGCTCCTCGTTGAGCGCTTCGGAAAATGGTCCCTGCAAGGCGACGATATGGCTCGGGCGAAAGCCGAGCGCCGTACATTCCTCGATGACTTCGGGGGCGGGCAGGACGCGTGCCGTCAGCACACATTTTTTCAATGCCGGCGCTTCTGTAAACGCCTTGAGATTGTGACTGCCCGTCGTAAGAAAGATGTTCCGCCCCAAATTCGCCGCAACTTTCGCCGCTTCCTCGTAGTCTGCGACGTAATGCGCCTTTTCATAGTCGAGCGGCGCACTCTGCCGCTCATAGCGGATATACGGGATGCCGCACGCGCGGCAGGCGCGCATGGCATTTTCGGAGATATTCGCCGCATAGGGATGGCTTGCATCGACGAGCACAGTGACGCCATGCTCGCGGCAATACTCTGCCAGTGCTGCTTCATCGAGCGGACGATCGTTGATGACGATGCCCGGATAGCGCGACAAAAGCTCCTCACCGTAGCGGCTCACGACCGACGCTGTGACACTCTGCCCCTTTTCGAGCAAAAAACCCGCAAGCTCCCTGCCGTCCTGCGTGCCTGCTGCCACGAAGATCATACTTCGTAGCCCCGCGGCGTGATCATGTAGCCTTCCTTCACATAGGTGCGGCTGTTGCCGATGATGACGAGCGAAAACATGTCGATCGTTTCCTTCGTGAAGTTCTCAAGCGTCGAAATCGTCTTGCTCTCCGCTTCACGCGCCGCATGGTTCACAATGCCGACAGGCGTAGATGCCGCACGGCAGGCAAGGAATATCTCGCGAATCTCCTCGATGTTCTGCACGCGCTTCTTGCTCTTGGGATTGTAGAGTGCGACAACGAAATCGGCTTCCGCCGCCGCCTTGGCACGCTTCTTGATGAGTTCCCACGGCGTCAAAAGGTCGCTGAGACTGATGACGGCAAAGTCATGCATGAGCGGTGCGCCCAAGATCGAAGCCGCCGCATTGACCGCCGAGATGCCGGCGATGACGCCGCCGAACCTGGGGCGATCGCTCGCTTCGCGCTGCAGGAGAAGTTCCAAGACGAGTCCCGCCATGCCGTAGACGCCGGAATCACCGCTCGAAACGACGACGGTATCCCTGCCCTTCGCCGCCGTTTCCACCGCCATGCGGCAGCGGTCGATCTCCTGCATCATGCCCGTGCCGATGACCTCGCGCTCACCGATGAGGTCTTTGATGAGCTTGATGTACGTCGTATATCCTGCGACGACTGCCGCTTCCTCAATCGCCCGCTTCGCACGCGGCGTCATATCCTCCAAACTTCCGGGACCGATGCCCACCACTGTTATTTTTCCCATACAAGCGCCACCGTCACTTTCTCAAATCTCGTTTTGGCAAGGGCAAGTCGTCCTGCGGGGACGCTCGCGAGCGCTGCAGCTTCCGCGACATTGCCGATGCCGATATTTTTCTTGACAAAAGGAGACTCAGAAAGCCCATAGGCGTCGATTGTCTCCTGCATCTTTTCGTTGGAATGGAAGCGAATATCGCGCTTGAGTTCCGCGCTCAAAGCAAGAAGCCCAGCTTCGTCCGCCTTCACTTCTGTACTCGCGAGAAGCGATACATCTGCGATGCTGCGCCCGATCCTCGTGAGAGCCGCTTCCAACGCTGCCCGTATCTCCGACATCTCCGTGCCGCGTCTGCAGCCAATGCCGGCAACGAGACGGCGCGGCACGAGGCATATCACATCTTCTCGCCGCACACTTTCATCCGCCGTGATGAAGGCCGTCAAGCCTTCCTTCTCCGGCGGAAGCCCCCGCCCGAATACAGCTGCCAAACCCATATCGTCAAGCCGCTTCTTGTAAAAGCTCGCACGCGCGAGATTCTCATCAATTACATAGCGAATCGACTCATCGTCAAGCACGGCGCTGTTGAATCGCTTGATCTGCTCCTTCGGCGAGGGGCGCAGCGCAAGACGCGCAGCGGCGACATCGACGGCAAGCTTCTTCTGCACGTCCGTTGCCGTCGTGATGACGGGATCTGCGCCGAGCGACGCCGCAAGCTCGCGCGTCAGTTCATTCGCGCCGCCAATGTGACCCGAAAGCAGACTGATGACATGCTGCGCCTCCTCGTCGAGCACGAGGACGGCCGGATCTTCCAGCTTGCTCTTCAAAGAACCCGCAATCATGCGCACGGCAATTCCCGTCGCCATGATGAAAACAAGAGCGTCATACTGGTGAAACGCCGCCTCAACCTGCGGCGCGAGGCGCTTATAAACGCGTACTTCCGCCGGCATTTCCTGCCCTGCCTTGACGAAGATGTCGACGCTCGCATCAAGCGATGCGCGAACGCGAAGAGCCGTCTTCGTGCCGCGCGGCGTCGCCGTAAAAACCGCGCATCTCATTTGCTTGCTTCGCGGAACATGTGGCTGAACTCCGGCGCGTAGAGGCGCGAAAGCTCATAGTCCGCGCCGAGGCAGCGGCTGACGACGATCATCGCCGTGCGGTCGATGCCCTTGTCGGCAATTTCCGCCACGATGGTTTCCAATGTCGCGCGCACGATCTTCTGCTCGGGCCACGAGGCGCGCTGCACGATGGCGATCGGCGTATCAGGCGCGTAGCCGCCCTCGATAAGCTCCTTCACGACATCCGCGAGCATCGTGATGCTGAGGAAGATGCACATCGTCGCCTGATGTGCGGCAAGCGAGCGCAGCTTCTCCCGCTCGGGCACGGGCGTACGCCCCTCGTTGCGCGTGATGATGACCGTCTGCGAGATGCCGGGAAGCGTATATTCCTGCTTCAAAGCGGCAGCCGTCGCGAGGAAGGAGCTGACGCCCGGCACGACCTCAAAATCAATCCCCTTCTTCTTGAGTGCGTCCATCTGTTCCTGAATTGCGCCGTAGATGCTCGGATCGCCCGTATGAAGGCGCACGACCATGAGATCTTTCGCCACCGCCTTCTCTATCGTCTCAATGACCTCGGGGAGCGTCATAGAGGCGGAATCGTGAATCTCCGCTCCCTCCTTGGCAAAGCCCAAAAGGGCGGGATTGACGAGCGAACCCGCATAGATGATGACATCGGCTTTTTGCAGCAGCTTCTGCCCTTTGACCGTGATGAGCTCGGGATCGCCTGCGCCCGCGCCGACAATGTATACCTGCATGTTCTTCCTCCTGTTACACGTTTGCCTTATGGCAGGAAATGATGTAGACGGGGTTGATCGCCTCCGCCATATCGTAAGGACCGACCTTCTTCAAGCGATTGACCTGCACTTGGACGGTATCATAAAGATAGCCGCTCTTCTCTCGCATGTAGGCGAGAGAACTTGCGAGCGTCTGCACCGTGATACAGTTGATGACGATGAAGCCACCGGGTTTCAATCGTTTGTCGAGAAATTCAAGGATCTCTTCCAGATGGCTTCCCGTACCGCCGATGATCGCCGCATCGAGTCTTTCGGGCAAGCGCTCCAGTCCTGACGGCGCCTCGCTCTCGATGATCGTGATGTTCTCGACGCCAAACTTCGCCGCATTCTGACGGATGAGTTCGACCGCTTCTTTTTTGCGCTCCACGGCGTAGACATGACCCGCCTTCGCCAGAAGCGCCGCCTCGATGGAAAGCGACCCCGTGCCGGCGCCGATATCGCAAACGATATCATTTTTTCCGATCTTCGCCCCCGCCAGTGTCAGGATGCGGATCTCCTTCTTTGTCATCGGCGCTTTGCCGCGAATGAATTCTTCGTCTTCGATGCCTAAAAAATGTTTCATGCCTTCACCACCAAGATTCCATGGGAAATTTCCGGCGCTGCGGACGCTTCGGCAAGCGTCGTATGAATAATTTCCTCATCCTCATAGGAGAGCCGCGAACATATATGAAGCTTCGCAGCGGGCGGCCAGCCGAGCTTCATGAGATGCAGCGCAATCGTGCGCGAGTTGTGTGCGCGATCCGTCAAGAGTCCGAGCAGCGCACCCTCTCTGTAGGCGATTTCCTCCGTCTGCGGTTCGCGCCCATGAAAGGACGCAAAGCGTGCCTCATGCCAAGGCAGCGCGAGGCGTGCGAACGCCATCTGCAGGGAACTGACGCCCGGGATGACGATGAGCGTCTGCGGCGGGAACTCGCGCCGCAGGGCGTCGAGGAGAGAATAATAGCCGGGATCGCCTGAAACCATGACGACGACATGCGTCTTTTGAATCTTCTCCCTGATGAACGAAAGAACGGCATCTATATCGCCGCGAATCGTCATCGTCTCTTGACCCTGCCTAGCGA
>CAJPRR010000061.1 GCA_905373085.1 uncultured Selenomonas sp. | reverse complement strand
GGCATATCATCCATCGTCTATGCCGAAGGCGACGAAAAACTCGTCATCCTGCCCGACATCTGCGTGCGCACGGACAAGGAGGTCACGAGCATCCTCCTCGTGACGAAGAAGCCCATCGAGAAAATCAGGGACGACCGCATCATCCTCACGGCGAAATCCGCGACGAGCCACTGCCTCTTGAAGATCATCCTCAAGGAAGGCTACGGCGCAAGTCCCAACTACTACGTGCGTCACATCGTGCCGCAGAATCCCGTGCCGGGCGATGCGGCAGGATCGCTCTTCATCGGCGACGACGCGCTCCGGCTCTACCATCACCGCCGCGAGGATCTCCACTACTACGACCTCGGCGCCGAGTGGCACAAGCTCACGGGACTCGGCATGGTCTACTCGCTGTGGACGGCGAACCGCACCTTCGCGAGGGAATCGCCCGAAAAGCTGCAGCTCGTCTACGAACGTCTCGTAAGCGGCATGGCGAAGGGCGTAGCCAACAAGTATGCAACGATCGAGTCCGTGCACGGGGAGAAAGGCTTCACCTTCCAACAGCTCGAAGAATACCTGCAGGTCATCCGCTGGGATTTGAAGGACGAGCATCTCGAAGGTCTGGAACTGTTCTATCGGAAGGCGCATGAACTGAACCTCATCAACCATGTGCCAAAGCTCCATTTCGCCGACGTGAAGAGAATATGAAACCACATAAGAAAAAGGCTGTGCACAAGTCGATGGCTTCGACTTGTGCACAGCCTTTTTCACTGAACGGATTCCTTGACAAGCGCTGATAAAACGAGGTCGCCCGGACGTGTGAAGACGGGCGGCCGAATTTATCAGTGATTTCTTTACCGACAGCTCCACACGAGCACCGCAAGTACGCCGGGGACGCCGAAAACGCCTGCGGCAAGCGACGTGAAGATATTGATCGTCACAGGAAAGCCCAGAAGCTTGACGATGGAGAGCAGCGCCGCGCCGACGACGCTGTTGACGATGAATTTCTTCAGAAGGCGCAAGGGCAGGGCGAGAAGCTTCGCCAAGATAGCAAGGAGCAGGATGCCGACGGCGAGCGACGCGATGATTTCAAGCATATTAGATTTCCTTTCTGTTTTCGAGCGCCTTGGCGAGCGTGACCTCGTCGGCGTATTCGAGATCGCCGCCGATGGGCAGGCCGTGAGCGATGCGCGTGACCTTGAGTCCTGCGGGCTTCAAGAGCCGCGCGAGGTACATCGCCGTCGCTTCGCCCTCGACCGTGGGATTCGTCGCCATGATGATCTCCTGCACATCTTTTCCCGCCTCTCCTTCCAGACGATGCAGAAGCTCCTTCACGCGCAGGTTCTCAGGGCCTATGCCCGAGAGCGGCGAAAGCGAGCCGTGAAGCACATGGTAGAGGCCCTTGTAGTCCTTCATGCGCTCGACGGCGGCGACGTCCTGCGGCTGCTCGACGACGCAGATCTTCGTGCGGTCACGCTTTTCCGAGATGCATATCGCACATGGATCTTGGTCGGAGAGGTTGCAGCAGACGCTGCAGAAGCCAATCTTCTCCCGCGCTTCGACGATCGCCGCAGCGAGCGCCCGCGCCTTCGCCGCATCCATGTCGAGAACATGATAAGCAAGACGCACTGCCGTCTTGGAGCCAATGCCCGGCAGTGCGCGAAAGTGTTCGATGAGTTTTGCCAGCGGTGCGATGTACTGCATCTCAGAACATGCCCGGAGGAAGGCCGAGGCCGCCCGTGAGCTTGCCCATCTCGCTCGCCATCATGTCGTCGACCTTCTTGACCGACTCGTTGAAGGCGGCCGATAGGAGATCCTGCAGCATCTCGACGTCCTCGGGATCGACAGCGGCGGGATCGATATGAAGCGACTGCACTTCCTTCTCGCCGTTCATGACGACCTTGACGGCGCCGCCGCCCGCCGACACCTCGACGGTCTTCTTCTTCAGATCCTCCTGCATCTTCTTCATCTCGTTCTGGAGCTTCTGCACCTTCTTCATCATGCCCTGCATATTGCCCATGTTTCCCATTCCACCAAACATTGCGCTTCTCCTTTCAAACGCAGGCGTGGCCTGCATTTTGTCATTTTCTACGATTATAGCCGCAAAGCGGCCCTTCGGTCAACTGTTTTCCTCGGACGGCGGCGCGTATTCATCGCCCGGCGGCGGCACGTCATCGGGCGGCGGCGCGTCCGTGCCTTCTGCCGTCTCGGCCACGGACTGAGCGACTGCCTTGCCGCTCGCAGCGAGGGCGGCGATGCGCTGCTCTTCGGGCAGGTCGACGAGATGTCCGCCGAGGAGCGAAACGGCATTTTGCAGACGACTTCGCTCTTCGGGCGAAAGCTCGTTCTCGTCGATCTCCAGCGGCTTTGGCGAAGGTGTGTGCGGCCCGATCTCGTCGAGGGCTGCCAAAGGCGGCTTCTTTTTCGGCGCAGGAGGCGGCGCGGCTTTCGGCGCGGCTTGTGCCTCGCACGAGAGGGAAAGCGGCTCGCCCGCGATCTCGGCGAGCAATTCCTCGATGATCTTTCGATAGTCGTCGCGCATCGTGCGCCGCGCGAGCAGGGGGCTGGCGAAATGAAGGCGAAACGTGCCCGCGCCACTTGCCGAGAAAGAGGCGCCCTTGAGGCAAGCGAGCACGGAGATGCGCTGCTTCTCCTGCAGACGGGAGAGAAGCTCGGCGTAGATCTTCTCTCCTTCGGGATTTGGCGCGGCGGATGCAGCGCTCACGGGTGCGGCAGAGGCGTGAAGCGGCGCAGAAGACGAAGCTGGCGTACCGGCAGAAGCCGCCTTCGCCGGTCGGCTTGCCGCCCGCTGCCTCGCAGCCGGGGCAGAGGAGGATGAGATGGGCGACAGCGATGTTTTTTGTGACGCAAAGGCCGCCTTGAGGGCGGCAAGCTCCGCCTCAAGGCGGGCGATGCGCGCCGCTTCGGCGGGAGCGGGGGAGGATTGTGCGGCTGCCGCACTTTTCGCGCCATCTTCCATGCTCGCGCTGCAGAGCGAGAGCAGCGCGACCTCAAGCGTGATGCGCGGCTGCGGCGTCCAGCGAAGTTCCGCCATCGCCTCGTGCAGACGCGCTATCATCGCCATGATCTGCGCCTGCGTGAAAAGGGCCTTCTGCTCTTCGAGCGCAGCTCCGGCGTCATCCGCCAGATCGAGCGCTGCAAGAGCGCCCGCCGCCTCGCAGATCATGAGGCTTCGCAGATGCAGCGTCAATTCCGCCAAGAGCTGCATCGGATCCTTGCCGAGCGCGAGAAGTTCCGCAATCGTTTCCAAGACCTCGCCCTTCGCTCGCTCGCCGACCGCCTTCGTCAGGCGATAGATCGGCTCGTGCCCGATGAGGCCGAGATTCTCCTCGACGCATGCCGCCGTCAATGTATCGCCGTCCAAGCTCGCGCACTGGTCAAGCAGCGACAGCGCGTCCCTCATGCCGCCGTCTGCCTGGTGCGCGATGAGGCGAAGCGCCTCCTTCTCGCACGGGATCTTCATCTCCTGCGCCACATAGGCGAGCCTCGCCTCGATCTCCTCGACCGTGATGCGCCTGAAATCGAAGCGCTGGCAGCGCGACTGGATCGTTGCCGGCACCTTGTGCGGCTCCGTTGTCGCAAGGATGAAGACGACGTGCTCCGGCGGCTCTTCGAGCGTTTTGAGGAGCGCATTGAACGCCTCCGTCGTCAGCATGTGCACCTCGTCGATGATGTAGACCTTGTAGCGTCCTTCGGCGGGCGTGAACTTCACCTTCTCGCGCAAGTCCCGCATCTCGTCGATGCCGCGGTTCGACGCAGCGTCGATCTCGAAGACGTCGAGCGCCGTGCCGTCTGCGATCTTCGTGCAGCTCTTGCATACGCCGCAGGGATCGGGCGTCGGCCCCTTCTCGCAGTTCAGTGACTTCGCGAGGATCTTCGCCGTGCTCGTCTTGCCCGTGCCGCGCGGACCGGAAAAGAGGTAGGCATGGGCGATGCGTCCTGCAGAAATCGCATGAGAAAGCGTTCTCGATACGGCCGTCTGGCCTACGAGATCCTTGAAGCTTCCCGGCCGCCATTGGCGGTAAAGCGCAATGTAAGCCATGTCATCCCTCCTAAAGCACGAAGACGCTCACTCATCCATAGAAAAAAAGCTGCCGCGCCAAGCCGAAACTTTGCACAGCAGCGAACCACGCGCACTTTTGTCCGCTTCTTGGAAAAAGTGCGCCGCCCTTTCCACTTCGGGGCGCGACCCCCAGGCGCCCTCGCGGCACATGAAGCGATTCGCTTACCGCTGCTTCCTTCCGGACCTGACGGGGTTCACGAGACTCCATTGCGCAAGACCAAGGCGCCGCGCTCCGAGCTGGAAAAGGCTTCTCAAAAGAGCGGCATAGAAAACGCCCATTGCGTTCTTTGATTGTAGCATAGACAGGCCAAAGCCGTCAATCGCCGTTTGCAAACAAAAAAAGGGGGGTAAGCTGCACGCACAAACGTACACTTCGTGAACAAAAGTACGCCGCCCTTAATGAAAGTTCGCCAATCCGTCTGCGCCTTTGACTTGACCTCTAGGACTTTCACGAGTAAAATATAAGTAGTAAAGGTGGCTGGTCAAAATGAATAAAGCGGATTTCGATGAGATGGATCCGGAGACTCAGGAAATCCTCGACAGGCTCTCCCCTGCGCCCGAAAAGCTGCAGGAAGAGGGCTGGGACAGCCGTGCCCAACAGCAGATGATGCTGGAAGAAAACGGACACCGCACATGAGTCTTCCCGACGAAATGAGGCAAAAGCTGCAAAAGCAGATCGACGCCCTCAAGAAGCGCATGCTCTACGATGCGAACGACCTCGACTATGAGACGCATCTCTTCTTGGTTCGCGCCCTGCAGAAGGTGCTCGACCAAAAAGGCAGGCATCCTTGAGGTTTGCTTGAAGTCTGCTCTTTGCAGATCCCATGAAAGAAGAGTGTTCTATGCATCTTTTCCCCTTTAAGAAAAAAATCATCGCCGCCTTCATCATAATAGGAGCTTTTGCCGGCGGCATGGCTCCTATCTTTGTTGTGCGGGAAAACGCTGCCGCGATCCCTGCCGCATCCATCGCACAGGCAGCATCATGCCCTACGCCGACGAAGCGTTATCAGGAAGCGACAAAAGGCGACAGAGAGGACAAAATGGATGCGCAGGAAAGCGCAGGAGACAATCTCTTCAAGGCCGCTTGGAGAATCGCCCTGCTCGTCGCCGCCATCTTCCTCGCACGCATCGGCTGGAAGCGTCTTAGGAAGAAGAACGAATAGAAATGAGGGACATTATGGCAAAAGAAAAGACACTGGCCGCCATCGACCATCTGATCGAGCGCTACCCGGCGCTCGCCGCCATGGAAGAGCCGCTGAAGGCGGCCGTCGAGATGATCGTCGAATGCTACAGGAATGGCGGCAAGCTGCTCGTATGCGGCAACGGCGGCAGCGCGGCGGACGCCGAACACATCACGGGCGAACTCATGAAGGGATTCCTTCTGCCGCGCCGCCTGAAAGAGGAACATAGGCAGAAGCTCCTAAACGCCTGCCCTGAGGATGCGGCATACCTTATCGAGAACCTGCAGGAAGCCCTGCCCGCCCTCTCCCTCGTCAATCAGATCGCCCTTGGCACGGCATTCGCCAACGACCAGGCGCCCGACCTCGTCTTTGCCCAGCAGGTATTCGGCATGGGAAAGGAGGGCGACGTCCTTCTCGCCATCAGCACGTCGGGCAATTCGCAGAATGTTCTCTATGCCGCGCAGGTTGCTCGCGCCTTCGGCATCTCCGTCATCTCCCTGACGGGCATGGGCGGAGGCAGGCTGCGCGCCCTGACCGACATCCTCCTCGCCGTGCCCGACAAGGAAACGTACCGCATACAGGAGCTTCATCTGCCGATCTACCACGCGCTCTGCATAGCGGCAGAGCAGGAATTTTTCGGCGATGCAGAAAACAAAGAAGAAGAACAGATGACGAATCATTCCACAAATATGGTATAATATGTTGAAAAAAAAGCCGTAGGGGGGATTTTCATGATCGCGGAAAAAGAATGGATGAAGCTGCAGAACGGCAGCGACGTGCGCGGCGTGGCCATGGCCGGCGTGGCCGAGGAGCCTGTCAATCTTACGGAAGAGGTCGCAGGCCGCATCGCGGGCGGTTTCTTGGATTTACTGGAAGAAAAAAGCGGCAGGAAAGCGGCAAAGATGACGATCGCCGTCGGACACGACTCGCGCATTTCCGCGCCCTCCTTGAAGCGTGCCATACTTTCCGCTCTTCTTTCCCGCGGCGCAAGGGCGCTCGACTGCGGCCTATCCTCCACGCCCGCGATGTTCATGTCCATTCTCTTCGATGAGACAAAAGCGGACGGCTCCATCATGATCACGGCGAGCCATCTGCCCTACAACCGAAACGGCATGAAGTTCTTCACCGAAAAGGGAGGCTTGGAAGCGAGCGACATCAAGAAGATTCTTTCCTATGCCTCGAAGAATCCCCCGGTTCAAGGAGACGAAAAAGAGGCCGAGACGTTCGACCTCATCGCCGTCTATGCCGCCCATCTGCAGAAGAAGATTCGCGAGGGGCTTTCCGCCGCACCCGAAGAGAAGCCTCTTGCCGGCATGCGCATCGCGGTCGACGCCGGCAACGGCAGCGGCGGTTTCTTTGCCACGAAGGTGCTCGCCCCGCTGGGAGCAGATACCACGGGCAGCCGCTACTTGGAGCCGAACGGCATGTTTCCGAACCATATCCCGAACCCCGAGAACCGCGAGGCGATGACGGCCATCTCTAGAGCCGTCCTCGAAAGCCATGCCGATCTCGGCCTGATCTTTGATACCGATGTCGACCGCATGAGCGCCGTCCTGCCCACGGGCGAGGAAATTAGCCGCAACGCGCTCATCGCCATGATGGCGGCCATCTTGGCGCCCGAATATCCGAAGTCGACGATCGTCACGGATTCCATCACCTCCGACGAGCTGACCGACTTCCTGGAAAATGAACTGCACCTCCGTCACCATCGCTTCAAGCGCGGCTACAAGAACGTCATCAACGAATGCATGCGCCTCAACGAAGAAGGAACGGTATCGCCGCTTGCCATCGAAACATCGGGTCATGGCGCACTTTCCGAAAACTATTACCTTGACGACGGCGCGTATCTCGCCGTGAAGCTCCTCATCGCAGCAGCCAAGGCAAAGAGGGAAGGGCGCACGCTTCGCTCGCTCATCGAAAAGCTCGCATATCCACTGGAAAGCCGCGAATACCGCTTGAAAATCCAAGGCGAAGAAGATGCCAAGGATTATGCAGCAAACGTCCTCGCGGCCTTCGCTCAACGCGCCAAGGAAAATGGCATCAAGCTGGCCGAACCGTCCTACGAAGGCGTGCGGCTCGTATTCCCCGACGGCTGGGCGCTCCTGCGCATGTCGCTGCACGACCCGAACATGCCGCTGAACATCGAAAGCCGCGAAAAGGGCGGCGTCCTCGCTATCGCCGAAAAGGTCAGAAAACTGCTCGAAGGCTTTGATTCACTCGATTGCAGCGCATTTCAGAAATAATTGAACCCCCATCCATTCCAGATGAAAGAGATAAGAAAGGCGGTACATCCATGAAGAAGCTCATCAACAAGGTGGACGACGTCGAGCGCGAGATGATCGAGGGCCTTGCCAAGGCGGCGCCGAAAAAGCTCCGAAAGCTCGACGAAGGAAACATCATCGTGCGCACGCCGAAAAAGGAAGGGAAGGTGGCGCTCGTCTCCGGCGGCGGCAGCGGTCACGAACCGGCGCATGGCGGCTACGTCGGAGAAGGCATGCTCGACTGCGCCGTGGCAGGGTCCGTTTTCACCTCGCCGACGCCCGATCAGATCTATGAAGGAATCAAGGCCGTCGCCACCGAGGCGGGAGTCCTCGCCATCGTCAAGAACTATACGGGCGACGTCCTGAACTTCGAGATGGCGATCGACATGGCGAAAGAGGAAGGCGTTCATGCCGACTACGTCATCGTCAACGATGACGTCGCCGTCAAGGACAGCCTCTATACGACGGGCAGGCGCGGCGTCGCCGGCACGATCTTCGTCCATAAGATCGCAGGAGCGCGTGCCGAAGAGGGCGCCTCTCTCGCCGAGGTCAAAGCATGTGCCGAGCACGTCATCAAAAATGTCCGCTCGATGGGCATGGCAATCGCCCCGTGCACCGTCCCCGCCGCCGGAAAGCACGGCTTCACGCTCGCTGACGACGAAGTTGAGATCGGCATCGGCATCCATGGCGAGCCTGGCACGAGCCGCGAGAAGATGCTCTCGGCCAATGAGGCGGCCAAGAGACTCCTTGATACCATTCTTGCCGACCTCGACTACAGCGGCAGAGAAGTCGCCGTCCTCGTCAACGGCATGGGAGCTACCCCGTTGATGGAGCTTTACATCATCAACGATTTCGTGCAGGATTACATGAAGGAAAAGGGCGTCAAGGTCTACGACACGATGGTCGGCAACTATATGACGGCCATCGAGATGGCGGGCTTCTCCCTGTCTCTCCTGCGCCTTGACGAGAACATGAAGCGTCTCTACGACGCCAAGGCGGACACGCTTGCCTGGAAGAAATAAGAAAATGGCAGAGGGATGGAAAGAAAGAACCATCAATGAATGAAGGAGCGCTATATGGATACGAAAAAGCTGCTGGAAATCATGAAGGCGATTTCTGAAAAGATCGAGGCGGAGAAGGACACCTTGACCGAACTCGACAACGCCATCGGCGACGGAGATCACGGAATCAACATGGCACGCGGTGCGAAAGCCGTGATGGAAAAGATCCCCGCGCTCATTGAAAAGGACAGCGGCGCCATATTCAAGGGCATCGGCATGGCGATCGTATCGAGTGTCGGCGGCGCCTCAGGCGCTCTCTACGGCACAGCTTTCATGAAGGCGGGCGACGCGCTCAAAGGGAAGATGAAGCTTTCTGCTGAAGATTTCCTCGCAGCGTTTTCCGCTTCCGTCGCAGGCATAAAGATGCGCGGCAAGTCGACCATAGGGGAAAAGACCATGCTCGACGCCCTCTGCCCTGCCGAGCGTGCCATGAGTGAAGCCATACGGGCGAAAAAGAGTCTCAAGGAGGCCCTGCTCGACGCTGCGGCAGCAGCCGAGCAGGGAGCGGAACGCACGAAGGATCTCGTCGCCACCAAGGGACGTGCGAGCTACCTCGGCGAGCGCAGCCTCGGCCACAGAGATCCGGGCGCCGTCTCCTCCTCCTTCATGCTGCGCGCTATGGCGGACGCCATGTAAGGAGGAAAAATATGTTCAGCATCATCGTAGTTTCTCACAGCAAAAAGCTTGCCGAAGGCGTCGCCGAAGTCGCAAAGATGATGGCACGCGACGTGACGATCGTCGCCGCAGGAGGCACGGACGACGGCACTCTCGGCACGAGCTACGAGAAAATCGCCGCCGCCATTGAAGATGCGTACGCAGACGACGGCGTCGCCCTCTTCATGGATATGGGCAGCGCCGTCATGACGGCGGAAATGGTCGTCGAATCCATGCCAGACCGACGCCTCAAGCTCATCGACGCCCCGCTCGTCGAAGGCGTCGTCCTCGCTGCTGTCGAATCTGCAGCAGGAACCGCACTCGAAGACTTGGCGGAAAAGATGCAGCAAGCGCGTGATATGCATAAGATTGAAATATAGGGTATCCCCTTTCCAGCAAATAAGGCTGTGCAGACGTCATAGAGACGTTTGCACAGCCTTATTCTTATTCTTATTCTCCTTTCTCTTCCTCTTCCAACAGCCAGCGCAGGACATTCTTCTTCTTTATGCCGTCGTAATCCGCTGTCGCATTCACTTCATCCAGGGTCAGCAGGATTTTCGGGTAGTTGTCCTTGATGGCTCGCAGGGATCTCAGCTCACGCTCTAGGACCTCCGGCTGTTGGGTCGACTCTGCCACTTGGATGTAAATCTGCCCGATTTCATCCTGCGCCACGAAATCGACCTCGCCTTTCGACAGTGCGCCAACGTAGACACGATAGCCGCGCCTCAAAAGCTCCAAGTAAACGATGTTTTCCAGCACATGACCCGTATCCCGTCCCTTCCTGCCGATGAGGAAGAAGCGCATGGCGACATCGACGACATAATATTTCGGATTGATGCGCAGCACTTCTTTGCCTACAAGATGGAAGCGATCGGCCTGATAGACGAGAAGACCGTCCTGCAGACCTTGCAAGTATCGCTCCACCGTCTTGGCATCTATCTTTCTTCCCGCACTCGTCATGGAATCTGCAATTTTCCTGGGAGAGAGCAGGCTTCCTACATGGAGGAAGAGATACTTCGTGACGCTTTCGAGCATCTTGACGTCGGCAATGCGCAGACGTGCCACGACATCTTTCAAAAGAATCGTGCTATAGATGCCTTGCATATACTCGTTGATGTCCTTTTCCTTCCCTCCAAGCTGCACGGCGTAGGGAAAGGAACTCTCCCTCGTATACTTTTCGTACAACTCCCGCAGGCTGAATCTTTCTTGTAGCATTTCGCGGCTGCAGAATTCACGAAAGGACAAGGGAAGCATACGAAGCTCCACATAACGTCCCGAAAGCAGAGTAGCAAGATCGCTCGACATGAAATAGGCGTTCGATCCCGTAATATAGATGTCCACTTTTTCCTTGATGAAGAGACTGTCCACGGCTTTTTCAAACTGCGGCACATGCTGAATCTCATCGAGAAAGACGTAATTCCACTTTCCCGGCACGAGCCTCTCGCATACATAGCGATACAGGGCGTGATACTCCTGCAGTTCCTCAAAGGCCAGATCTTCGAAATTGATGACATGGATCTGCGCCTCCGCTACGCCATCTTGCAACAGATATTGCTGATAGAGGGAAAACAACGTGGATTTGCCGCAGCGGCGCACGCCCGACACCACCTTGATGATGGGACGCTCACGATTGCGCTGCAGGAAATCCATATAGGATGCACGCTCGATCAGTTTCATCATTGTCTCCTTTCATAAGAATAAAAAATGGAATCCATTCCTTCTTCATCATTATACCATGATTTTGAAGGAATGGATTCCATTTTATCTATACATCTTTAAATATCGAGATTCCGCACATGCTTGGCGTGCTCTTCGATGAACTGACGGCGCGGCTCCACCTTGTCGCCCATGAGAATCGTGAAAAGCTCGTCGGCTTCTTCGGCGTCTTCCATGCGCACCTGGAGCATCGTCCTGCCTTCGGGATCCATCGTCGTTTCCCAAAGCTGCTCGGGATTCATCTCGCCGAGGCCCTTGTAGCGCTGCACGGTCGCGTTGTCCCTGCCGACTTCGTTGAGCTTCTGCGCCAGCTCGTCGTCGCTGTAGGTGTACCAGTGCTTCTTGCCCTTGCGGATCTGGTAGAGCGGCGGCTGCGCGATGTAGACGTGGCCGCGCTCGATGAGCGGCTTCATGTAGCGGTAGAAGAAGGTTAAGAGGAGCGTGCGGATATGCGAACCGTCGACGTCGGCGTCGGTCATGATGATGATCTTGCCGTAGCGGCGCTTTGCGATGTCGAAGTCGTCGCTGATGCCCGTGCCGAACGCCGTGATCATCGTGCGGATCTCGGCATTGGCGAAGATCTTGTCAAGACGCGCCTTCTCGACGTTCAATATCTTGCCGCGCAAGGGCAGGATCGCCTGAAAGCGGCGGTCGCGTCCCTGCTTCGCCGAGCCGCCGGCACTGTCGCCCTCTACGAGGTAGATTTCCGCCTGCTCGGGATCTTTTATAGAGCAGTCTGCGAGCTTTCCGGGCAGGCTCGACACTTCGAGCGCGTTCTTGCGCCTCGTCAGCTCGCGCGCCTTTCTGGCCGCTTCCCTTGCGCGGGACGCCATGATCGCCTTTTCGATGACCTTCTTCGTGATGGCGGGATTTTCTTCGAAATACTCGGTCAGCCCTTCGGTCACGATGGAATCGACGATGCCGCGCACCTCGGAATTGCCGAGCTTCGTCTTCGTCTGCCCCTCGAACTGCG
>CAJPRR010000060.1 GCA_905373085.1 uncultured Selenomonas sp. | reverse complement strand
TCTGCCAAGGTCATGATGAATGGCATGGATTATCTGAAAAAGTTTGATAAGATCATCATCGATCATGATGAAGAAATCTCGCTCATCGAAGAAGGCGTCATGAACGAAGGACATCGAAGCGCGATGCTCGGCATGAAGGGGCGCCCGACCGTGGCGGAGGATATCGCTGTGGCGCGCGATGTCCTGCTTGCAGAATATGTCGATTCGCCCGTCCATGTTGCGCACATCAGTTCGGCACGTTCTGCCGAGCTTGTGCGCGAAGGGAAGCGGCGCGGCGTCAAGGTCACGGCGGAAGTTACGCCGCATCACCTAATTCTGACGGATGACTGTGTTAATCCGCTGGATTCTTCCACCAAGGTCAATCCGCCGCTGCGTGGGCAGAAGGATGTCGACGCCATGCTTGAGGCGCTTCAGGACGGTACGATCGACATCATCGTTTCCGATCACTCGCCGCATGCCGAGGAGGAAAAAGATCGGGAATACATGTATGCGCCGAGCGGTTTTCCAGGTCTTGAAACGACGTTGGGGCTTTTGCTGACAGAGCTTTACCACAAGGGGAAAATGGATTTGTCCACGCTCATCGCCAAGATGACTTCAGCGCCTGCTGCATTGTTTCATCTGAACGCAGGCAGTTTGGAAGCAGGAATGCCGGCGGACATCACGGTCATCGATCTCGAAAAAGAGTGGGCAGTGGATGTCGACAAGTTCTATACGCGCGGCACGCACTCGCCTTATGTCGGGCGCCGTCTGAAAGGCAGAGCGGTGATGACGGTGGTCGATGGCCGCATTGTGATGCGCGATGGCAATGTCCTTGCCTCAAAAAAGGAGAATGTCGGATGAAGGGGAACTTGATTTTAGAGGACGGCAGCGCCTTTTCCGGTGAATTGCTGGATGAAGCGAAGGCATTCGGCGAAGTCGTATTCAATACGGGCATGACGGGCTATCAAGAGGTTCTGACCGACCCGTCGTATTGCAGCCAGATCGTGACCTTGACGTATCCGCTGATCGGCAATTATGGCGTGGCGAAAAGCTTCATGGAATCGCGCAAATCCTTTGTCAACGGTTTCATTATAGCGGAGCTTTGTGATGTTGGCAGCAACTGGCAGTCGGAAGGAGCGCTGGCGGATTTCCTGCGCGAACAGGGCGTACCCTGCCTGCATGGCGTCGATACGCGCGCTGTGACGCGCCACATTCGCTCTGCCGGTGCGATGAAGGGCGTCATCGTGCCGGAAAACACAACGCAAGAGGAAATTGACAGGATGCTTTCCCGAGAAATTCAAAAGGACGTTGTGGCAACGGTGACGACGAAAGAAACGTATGTCATGGCCGCGGACAGTGCGGATGTGCCGCGGGTCGTCGTCATGGATTTCGGCATAAAGCAGAACATCTTGCGCTCCCTGCATGAATTTGGCTTCCATCTCACCGTTGTGCCGGCACAAACGTCGGCGGAAGAAATACTTTCCATGAATCCCGACGGCGTATTCCTGTCCAACGGTCCCGGCGATCCCAAGGATGTACCGGACATCATCGCGGAGGTCAAAAAGCTCATCGGCAAAAAGCCCATCTTCGGCATTTGTCTCGGGCACCAGCTCTTTGCGCTCGCCATGGGAGCCGATACATATAAATTGAAATTCGGTCATCGCGGCTCGAATCAACCCGTCAAAAACTTGGCGATGAACCGCGTGCACATCTCATCGCAGAATCATGGCTTTGCCGTCGATGAATCGTCTCTGCAGGGACTGCCGCTGGAGGTCACGCATCGCGCCGTAAACGATGGGACGGTGGAGGGACTGCGCCATACAGAGCTTCCTATATTTACGGTGCAGTATCATCCCGAGGCGTCGCCGGGGCCGGCAGACAACCGCTACTTGTTTGAGCAGTTCCATGCACTTCTCAAGGAGGAAAAGTAACCATGCCAAAGAAAGATACTTTGAAAAAGGTCATGGTCATCGGCTCCGGTCCGATCATCATAGGACAGGCGGCAGAGTTTGACTATGCCGGCTCGCAGGCATGCCGCTCCTTGAAGGAAGAAGGCCTCGAAGTCGTTCTCGTTAACAGCAACCCGGCAACGATCATGACGGATACGCATATTGCCGACCGCGTCTACATCGAGCCTTTGACGGTGGAGTTCTTGGAAGAAATCATCGCCAAAGAATTGCCCGACGGGCTCCTTGCCACCCTTGGCGGGCAAGCTGGTCTGAACCTTGCCGTCAAACTTTCCGAAAAAGGCGTGCTGGAAAAATATCATGTCGAACTCTTGGGAACAAGCCTTGAGGCGATCAAGAAGGCGGAAGACCGCGAGCTTTTCAAGGAAACGATGCAGAAACTCCAAGAGCCGATTCCGGAGAGCACGATCGTCGAGGATGTGGAATCTGCCGTCGGGTTTGCCAACGAGATCGGCTATCCGCTGATCGTGCGCCCCGCCTACACGATGGGCGGCACGGGCGGCGGCATCGCCGAAAACGAAGAAGAACTAGTCGAAACGGTCATCAAGGGACTCAAGTACAGCATGATCGGTCAGGTGCTCATTGAACGAAGCGTTGCCGGTTGGAAAGAAATTGAGTATGAAGTCATGCGTGACGGCAACGACAACTGCATCACGGTCTGCAGCATGGAGAACTTCGATCCCGTCGGTGTTCATACGGGAGACAGCATCGTTGTCGCACCGACGCAGACGCTGTCCGATCATGACTATCAAATGCTGCGCAGTGCGTCGCTCCGCATCATCCGTGAGCTGAATATCGAAGGCGGCTGCAACGCGCAGTATGCACTCGATCCGAACAGCGATCGCTACTATGTCATCGAGGTCAATCCGCGCGTCAGCCGTTCCTCGGCGTTGGCGTCGAAGGCGACGGGATACCCCATTGCGAAGGTTTCCGCCAAAATTGCCATCGGCTATTCGCTCGATGAAATCACGAACGCTGTGACGCAGAAGACGAAGGCGTGTTTCGAGCCGTCGATTGACTACTGCGTCGTGAAATTCCCGCGCTGGCCGTTCGACA
The DNA here is from genome assembly GCA_905373085.1 of uncultured Selenomonas sp. Taxonomy (GTDB): domain Bacteria; phylum Bacillota; class Negativicutes; order Selenomonadales; family Selenomonadaceae; genus Selenomonas. The sequence continues at coordinate 8,936 of CAJPRR010000060.1, read as the reverse complement.
AATTCATTTTCGCCGATCACACCCTCGGCACGCAGATGAAGGCGACGGGCGAAGTCATGTCCATCGACCGCAACTTTGAAGGCGCCATACTGAAGGCGGCACGCTCGCTGGAAATTGGCGTAAATCGGCTGCATCTGCCCGAGATGGACGATTGGAGCGACGAGAAGCTCAAGAAATCATTGTCAAAAATCAATGATGAACGCATTTTCGCAATCGCCGAAGCATTCCGCAGGGGCATAGCTGACGTAGATGAAATCTACGATATCACAAAAATCGACCGTTGGTTTCTGCGCAAAATCAAGCGCATCGCTGACGTCGAGATACGGCTCATGCAGGAGGAACTCACGCCAAAGCATCTCATAGAGGCAAAGAAGCTCGGACTCGCCGACGCGTCCATTGCGGAGCTTTCAGGCAAGACGATGAACGAGATTCGCACGATGCGCAAGGCGATGAAACTTCTGCCTTGCTACAAGATGGTCGATACATGTGCGGCAGAGTTCGAAGCGATGACGCCGTATTATTACTCGACATTCAACGCGCAGGAAGATGAAGTGCAGACGGAAACGACGAAGAGGAAGATCATCGTGCTCGGCTCAGGACCCATCCGCATCGGCCAGGGCGTCGAATTCGACTACTGCTCTGTGCATTCCGTCTGGGCGTTGCGCGAGATGGGCTATGAAGCCATCATCATCAACAACAATCCGGAGACGGTCAGCACGGACTTTGACATCTCCGATCGTCTGTACTTTGAACCGTTGACGACAGAAGACGTCTTGAACATCGTCGACAAGGAGCAGCCGGAAGGCGTCATCGTGCAGTTCGGCGGGCAGACGGCCATCAATCTCGCTGCATCGCTCCAAAAGGCGGGCGTGCATATCTTTGGAACTTCCGTGGACGACATCGATCGTGCGGAGGATCGAGAGCGCTTCGAAGAAGTGCTGCGCCAGACGAACATTCCTTGCCCCAAGGGAATCAGCGTCACCGATGTGGAATCTGCTGTCGAAGGCGCCGCTGCCATCGGCTATCCCGTCATGGTGCGGCCGTCCTATGTCCTCGGCGGCAGGGCGATGGAGATCGTCTACAAGGAAGAGGAGCTGCGCGACTACTTGAACCGCGCGGTCAAGGTCACGCCCGATCATCCCGTGCTCGTCGATCGCTATATGCAGGGAACGGAAGTCGAAGTTGACGGTATATGCGACGGCGTGACGGTTGTCATCCCGGGCATCATGGAGCATATCGAGCGCGCCGGCGTCCATTCGGGTGACAGTATCGCCGTCTATCCGCCGCAGACGCTTCCCGCACGTGTGCTTTACACCATCATCGACTATACGAAGAGACTGGCATTGAACCTCCATGTCAAGGGACTGCTCAACATTCAATACGTCGTGGTCAACGATGAGGTCTATGTCATCGAGGTCAATCCGCGTTCGAGCCGCACCGTTCCTTTTTTGAGCAAGGTCACGGATGTGAAGATGGTCAATTTGGCGACGCGTGCAGCCATGGGACACTCTTTGGAGGAGATGGGATACTTCTCCGGTCTTGTGCCGCCCAAACCGTATGTTGCCGTCAAAGCTCCCGTATTTTCCTTTGCCAAAATGCAGGATGTCGATATTTCCCTCGGACCTGAGATGAAATCTACGGGCGAGGTCATGGGAATCGACTATCACTACGCACGAGCGCTCTACAAGGCGATTACGGGCGCAGGCATGAACATGCCGAAGAACGGCCGCATCCTTTTCACTGTTGCAGATAAGGACAAAGAGGAGTTGAAGCAGCTGGCAAAGGCTTTCTCCGAGCTGGGCTTCCAGATTGCTGCGACGGAAGGAACGGCGCGTGCCATACAGTCTGTCGGAATTGACTCGGACGTTGTGGGGAAGGTGCATGAGCGCAGTACGGACATCATTCAGATGATCAAGACCGGTCAGATTCAGATGGTTGTCAACACGCTTACGCAAGGCAAGGGTTCTGCGCGTGACGGCTTCAAGATTCGCCGTGCGACGGTGGAACACGGCATCGTCTGCCTGACCTCGTTGGATACGGCATGGGAAGTGCTTCGTGTCCTTTCCTTCATGCAGCAGCGTCGTCTTGTTTACGCCTTGGCATTGCAGGATTACGTTGGAGGCGGCGACGATCTTGCGTGAGTCATCTTGTCGGCAACGAAGTTTTATAGTACAATGGGAGAAAGCGGGAGGGATAGAAAATGACAGATGAACGATTGATTGTAGCTTTGGATGTTCATTCCATGGACGAGGTTCATGGCCTTGTCGAAACTTTGGGCGACAGTGTGGGTTTCTACAAGGTTGGCATGGAGCTTTTTTACAGCATGGGAGACGAGGTGATCAAATACCTTAAGGACAAGGGAAAGAAGGTGTTCCTCGACCTCAAACTCCATGATATTCCCAATACGGTCGCCAATGCTCTGCGCGTCTTGACGCATCTGAACGTCGATATGATCAATGTCCATGCTACGGGCGGAATGGTCATGATGGAGAAGGCGCTCGAAGCCGTCAAGGATGAGGCAGAAAAGCTCGGCATCGAGAGGCCAAAGCTTGTCGCCGTGACGATTTTGAGCAGCATCAGCTTGAAGGATTGGAGCAGGATGTGGCCGGATATGGATCTCGACGATCAGGCGGTTCATATGGCAAAACTCGTGCAGGAAGCAGGCCTTGACGGCGTCGTTTCTTCGCCGATGGAAGCGGAAACCATTCGGCAGGCTTGCGGCGAGAACTTTTTGATTGTCACGCCTGGCGTGCGTCCCGCAGGAGCCGCCATCAATGACCAAAGCCGCATCACGACGCCGGCGATTGCTTTGAGCGGCGGCGCCACACACCTCGTCGTCGGACGTCCGATTCGGTCGGCGCTCAATCCCAAACATGCTGCGGAAAGCATCTTGAAGGAAATGGGGAGCGTGAAGCCATGACGGAGGCCGAAGTCAAGGACTTGCTGACAAAGACCAACGCCATCATGCACGGCCATTTTCTCCTGACCTCGGGTCTGCACAGCCCTCATTATGTGGAAAAGTTCAATGTGCTGCAGCATCCGGAATATACGGAGCTTCTGTGCAGGGCGATGGCGGAAAAATTCAAGGACAAGGATATTGATACGGTCGTAGGTCCTGTGACAGGCGGAATCCTTCTGGCGCATGAAACAGGAAAAGCGCTTGGCACGAGAGCCATCTTCACGGAACGCGAGAATGGAAAAATGACGTTTCGACGCGGCTTTTCGCTGAAAAAGGGGGAGCGCGTCCTGATTGTAGAAGACATCGTCACGACAGGCGGCTCCATCAAAGAAGTCATCGATGTGGTGCGCGAATTCGGGGGGATTCCCGTGGCTGTAGCCATGCTTGTGGATCGCAGCAACGGCAAGGTGAAATTCGACGGGGTGCCGTGTACGGCGCTCCTGCACATGGATGTAGAAGCGTATGCGCCTGAGGAATGCCCGCTCTGCAAAGAGGGGACGCCTTTGACGAAGCGCGGCAGGACTGGAAAATAACTGTGACGGAAGAAGACAGGAGTGCGGCATCTCCTGTCTTCTTCACGTATTTTGCTCTGGGAGACTGTTTTGAAAGAAGAAACTATTCAACAAGTCGAAACGGATGTTTGTGATTGGGCATATCTGAAACGACTTTCACCAATGCTTGAAGGTTTTTCTTATCGAAGGGATATGCATGTCGAGGAGGACATATATGCGTTGTTTTCCTATGAGAACAACGCCATGCATCGTGCCGCTTCGGCATATTATCATGAAGAAACGAAGGAATATAAGCTGAGCGTGCAGATTGGTTTGACGAACTTTTGCCGCATCGAGTTTATCGCTCCGAATATTGCTGCTTTTGAAAAGCGCCTTGATGAGCACTTGAGGAAGCTGCTTGTGGAACTGGTTACATTCGACCCGAAGACCATCAGCAGCATTGTACGCAAGAAAAAAATTATGGAATGGGAATACGGAAAAAGCCTTCCTGCTGAATTGGAGGGCTTCGAGCTGTTCATTGCGCCGGAAAAGCCGCTGAAAATCACAAATGGCTCGTATATCATCTTAGATTATTCTGACTTTTCCATCGCGAGCAACTTTGTCATTTATTACAATATTTTTCGCGATGAATTTTTCGGCGAGGGAAGAGTGCAGGGTATTCCTGAAATCAATTATCTTTTTGATTCACACGATCTTTCAGAACTCGCATCAAAGCTGGAACATCATCTTGCTTCGCGGCTGCAAGATATTCGACAAAAGGCAACAGAACAACAAGGATAGGAGGAATTCCCTTTCATGTCGTTTTCAAAAGAACTTCTTACATTGAAAGAACGCGTCTTGGACGAACTTGCGCCTTCCTTTCGAAGAATCGAGCAAATGAGCGAAGAAAACACTTTGAAAGTTCTTACTTCAATGCGCGAATGCAAGGTGTCCGATATACACTTCAATACATCATCGGGATATGCCTATGATGATATTGGCAGGAGCAAACTTGAAGAACTTTATGCAAAGGTCTTTGCCGCAGAAAGCGCTTTGGTGCGCACGCAGTTTGTTTCTGGTACGCATGCGCTGGCTACCGTTCTCTTTGGCATTTTGCGTCCTGGCGATAAACTTGTATCATTGACAGGGATGCCTTACGATACCATGCAGACGGTCATCGGCTATACGGCATCCAGTTCAGGCTCTTTGAAAGAGTACGGCATTCTTTACGATGAACTCCCCTTGAACGAAGGGCGCGTGGATGTGGAAAGAATTGCCGATGTGCTCGATGAACGAACCAAGATGGTCTTGATTCAGCGCTCACGCGGCTACAGCAGACGCCCTACATTGCTCATCGAAGATATTCGAGAAATTTGCAATCAAGTTCATCGTCTAAAACCCGACTGCATCTGCTTCGTTGACAACTGCTACGGCGAGTTCGTGGAATCCCTTGAGCCGACGCAGGCAGGCGCCGACATCATGGCCGGCTCTCTGATTAAGAATCCGGGCGGAGGACTTGCTCCCACAGGCGGCTATATCGTTGGCCGCGAGGATCTCGTAGAGCTTGCTTCCTATCGCCTGACAGCCCCAGGCATGGGGACAGAATTGGGGGCCTCTCTCGTCAACAACCGTCTGTTCTTCCAAGGTTTGTTTCTTGCTCCTCATGTGGTATCGCAGGCACTCAAAGGCGCGTTATTTGCTGCAGGTATTTTTGAAAACCTTGGTTATACGACATATCCGAGAATAAACGACGAGAGGGGAGACATCATCCAAGCAATCGAACTTGGCACAGCAGAAAAACTCGTGGCGTTCTGCAGCGGCGTCCAAAAGTACTCGCCAGTTGATTCCTTCGTAAAACCCGAGCCCTGGGATATGCCGGGATATACGGATCAAATCATCATGGCGGCAGGAACCTTCGTGCAAGGCGCATCCATCGAATTCAGCGCCGACGGGCCTCTGAGATCGCCTTACAATGTCTATCTGCAAGGCGGTCTGACCTTTGAGCAAGTCATGTTCGGCATACTGGGAGCCGCTGAGGCAATCGGGCAGCTTTCTGCAAAATAACGAAAACGCCGGCTAGGAATATTTTCCCTAGCTGGCGTTTGGAGACGATACAGCATTTTTGAATCGTCAATGTTTCCCTAGAAACGGCGATATGTACCGATTACTTTTCCAAGAATCTTGACATTTTTTTCGTAGAATGGTTCCATTTCGTCATTCTCCGGCTGGAGGCGTATGCAGTCCTTCTCCTTGAAAAATCGCTTGACGGTAGCGCTGCCATCATCAACCAAGGCGACGACGATGTCATTGTTGTCTGCTGTTTCCTGCTGCTTGACAAAAACAAAATCGCCGTCATGAATCCCCGCATTGATCATGCTGCATCCTTTCACGCGCAAAACAAACACTTTGCCTTGCGTGCCGATGAGTCCCTGAGGAAACGAGAATACATCCTCGATGTTTTCTTCGGCCAAAATCGGGATGCCGGCAGTCACAACGCCGACGAGGGGAACGGAAACATTCCGCTCCCAGGGCTTATCCTCAAGAATGTCGATGGCTCGGGGTTTTGCAGGATCGCGCTTGATCAACCCCGATTCTTCCATTTTTGCAAGATAGCCATGAACCGTAGAGCTGGATTTCAATCCCACGGCATCGCCGATTTCGCGAACAGACGGCGGATAGCCTTTCCTCGCTAAAAATTCTTTGATATAAGAAAAAATCGTTTGCTGCCACTCGGCAGAAGTATGATGTCGTTTCATGTCAATCACCTGCAGCCATAAATACAGAAAAGCAGTTTACTATATCCATTATAGCAGATGTGTTGCGTTTATACCACAAATTTGGCAATGGCGTTTTACAACTTTCCAGCAGCAGGCCTTTATGCCGAGTACCGTCATCAAGTGCGTCTTGCCTGTGCCGGGATTGCCCATCAGCACGAGGTTCTCGTGCCGGTCGATGTAGGTGCAGACGGCCAGCTGCTTGACGAATTCCGGTCGGATGTGCTGCAGCCGCGACAGGTCGAATTCTTCCAGCGTTTTGTGCAGGGGAAAGTGCGCCTCTTCAATCGGCGTTGCCGTGTCTTTTCCTGTCTGGCATCGTATTCCCTCTTCATAAGCGCGAGGATGAAGGATTCGAGACTGTCGCCGGCACGGAATCTTCCTGCAGCTTTCTCCACGTTGGCGAACGTCGGCAGTTTCAGCTGCTTTGCATAGAAGCAAACTGCTTCCTTCACGTCTGCATCCGGCATGGTTCTTCACCTCCTTCCAAGAAGAGGTCGTATGCAGCCAGATCCACAGCCTTCACGACCACGGCGTCCTCGATCGTGTCCTTATGCAAGGGACGCGACAGGAACTCCGTCTCTTTTCGCTGGTTCGTTTCGCCCTGCCGCAAACTGCATCGGGGGAGATTTTATCCTCCAATACAGCTTTTTCTAAATGTTGCAGAAAGTCGGATGCGGCATCCACCTTATAGAGCTTGCGGCAGACTTTGCGATGTTCCTCATAGATGAGTTGCCCCGTGTCAGCGAAATATTCACGGCGTTTGAAGAGCGCACCGCTAAGTTCTTAACGATGCGCTCTTCTTGATAGGTTTAGAGGATCAATAGCACCAGTGTTCCTTAACGGTGTACGGCCATCCTAAAGCATTCATGCAAAATCTAAATACCTGATTCCCGGGCAAGACTACCGTCATATGCGTTCCATCCATTGTACTTGTTTCATATCTCCACATATCGGTTTTGTATTTGAGAAAGGTCCAGTTGACGATATCAAGCAATTCTTCGTTTCGCACGTTCTTAGTCGATACTTTGAAATGTTTTTCTGTGTCCGATGTATCGCCTCTAAGCGTATCATCCATTACATAAACATCAATGTTTTCAGAGTTCCAGTGGCTTACCCATACATCTTTTGCCTCACAGATGTATGTCGGCAAGAAAACGGTGACAGCCAAGATCAAAGCCGTGATAGAAAAGATTTTTTTCATTTTGGGTTCCTCCGTTTCGATGGTTTACATTTGACTCGTGTCGCAAACATCGCAATTTTCATTTCAGCATCAGTTTTTCGTATTCTTTGAGGGTTGTTCCACTTTCTGTTTTCCAAGCCATCAAACCATTCGTAGATTGTCCTATAAGAAATTTTGCAGCGGCAGATGGACTGGAGAAAAGCATATCTTCCAAGAGAATGCCATTGGATATACGGGCTTTTCTTCTGCGCTTGCTTATTCCAGCAGATATTGTTTCATCCTCCACGGGGGAGACATCGCTTCCCTGTAAGACGACAAATCCTTCTGCCGTACGCTTGCCTTTAGCCTCGATGGTTCGACCGAGTTTCCGTATTCTTCTTGATAGACGGAAAAGCACATCTGTTGTTTCTTCTGCAGAGTGTGATAACGTCCCTTCTGATATTGGCGTTGAGAGCGGCTCGAAAATCTTGTGCCCTAATACGCCCATGATTATACAGGCTTTCTCGGTAAACTCTTCCAGTTCGCTTTCTTTTTCTTCGGTTATATTTCCCTGCGTTGGTTCATTTTCATTTTTTAGTTCGTATCGATGAGCATTCATTGCAAGGTTGTAAAACTTATTCTCAAGAAAGCTTATTTCAGTAGGGCCGAAAGAGTTGTTCGAGGTAGTGAAGACAACCACCTCGTTCCAATAATCATTTTTCCTGTGCTCAAACAATCGATAGAGGATGCCTTTTTCATTTTTCCGAGTGCCAGCCTGTCCTATATAGGCGAGGGGTTTTTCTGTTTCGTCAGATGTGCCAAAGAGAAAATATACGCCGCTTTGTTTTAGATCGTCACGATCGTTACACTTTTCAAGAGCTGTTCTTGGAATTTTATAGACTGTGCCAGTCCAGTTGGATAAGGTGCATTTTATGCGTCCGACTGGTGTGTTGTCCATAAGAAATACATTGATGTTTTTCCCATGTGCCATTTTATTCTCCCTAGTCCTAATCGAAAGGTTGCTGATAGCATGAACTTCTTCTCAAAACTCTTCCGCTCACGGGATAAGCCGCAAAACCTCTGCCGCTTCGGCGGTTGGCCGTTCATGTTTGGCAAGTCTGCTGCAGGGCAGAATGTCAACGAGTTCACGGCGATGCAGACCATGGCGGTGTATGCCTGTGTCCGCATCCTTGCGGAGTCTATCGCGGGATTGCCGCTTCATGTGTATGAGTATCGCGGAAACGGAAAAGAGCGTGTGCCGGAGCATCCGCTCTATTTTCTTCTCCACGATGCGCCCAACCCTGAGATGACCTCTTTCATATTTCGAGAGACTTCCATGATACATCTGCTTCTTTGGGGAAATTCCTACGCACAAATTTTGCGTAATGGGCGAGGACGCGTGGTTGGCTTGTACCCGTTGCTTCCCAATCGCATGAGCGTCGAGCGCAATGATGCAGGGGAGATTATCTATACCTACACGCCCATGATCGATGCCAATCCGAGCTTCAAGGACAAGGGACAGATTCGTCTGCGACGTGAAGATGTCCTGC
>CAJPRR010000059.1 GCA_905373085.1 uncultured Selenomonas sp. | reverse complement strand
AAATGCTTTCGCATTTTGTTCACAGCCCCCCTTCCTGCCCTCGCTTGAAATACTGCCACGCGTCCATGACATCGAGGAAGGCGCCGTCGAAGCCGGCGGCGATGATGCGGTCGAGGTAAGCGTCCTTCCTGCCGTAGAGGATGTCGTGCCATTCTCTTGACCAATAGCGCGCCTTGTAGCTGCCCGGCCATTCGGGATTCGGCTCGGCGAGCCAGTGCGGGCGCTCGCTGTCCCATTCCTTTTTCCAGTAGGGACGGTAGTCCGCCGCTTCGCCGACGCTCATGTAGGCGAGGACGAGGCGGCGGCCGCCGTTCGCCTTGTGCTTGAGGCGGGCGGTTTCTGCGGGTGCGAGCGGGCGATCGCCATAGTAGAGGTCGACGATCAGGAGGTCGTAGTTCGTCGCGGCGAGCGCGTCAAGGTAGGCTTCGCGCGTGGGAAAATGCCCGGGGTTCAAGAGAGCGAGGAAGTTTTTCACCTGCTTGAGGCGCGTGACGTCCGCCGCATTTTCTTCCTGCGGCGCACGCGCAGGAATCACATCCAAGAGGCGGTCGCCGGCTTCGGAGATGTAGCCGGCCGCATGACCGAGCGCTTCTGCCTCGGCGATTTTCTCGCCCTTCACATAGTCGAGCGTGAAGACGGAGCGTCCCGCGAGCAGCGGCTTTCGCAGCATGGCGGCGAGGTACTCCGCCATCTCGTCGTCACGCCGCTCGGGCTTTTGGCCTTCTTCTTCGTAGCCGTCATAGAAGACCGACTCCATGAGGATGCCGTCGAGCGTTCCGATGAGCCGTGCGACGTTTTCCTCGGGATTGTCTTCCGTCACTTCCAAAAGCCCTGTGGCGCCGTTGCCGACGAGCAGGAAGTCTTCCTTACGGGCGCGTGCATAGCGGCCGAGCGCCTCTGCGAGATCGACCATCGCCGTTTCCGGCACGACGGCGATGCGTGCCGAGGCGTCCTTCGGCGCATCAGCGACAAAGGGCGTCTGCTGCAGCCCGAAGAGTCCCGCCGCTCCCAAGAGAAGCGCGGCAACGCCTTTTTTTATTTTCCCCATACGTCCTCCTTCACGATGCCGGAAGTCAGAATGACTGCTGATACCAGAGCGCAGCGCCCCAGCCGTTGTAGCCTGCGCCGCCCACGTCGTTTCTCACATAGCGCTCGACTTGGAACGTGAGATTTTTGCGCTCGCTCGCCTTCCACGCAAGGCCTGCGATCAGCGAGCGGCGCTGGAAGCCGCCGCCCGTGTTGAGCGCCGTGCGCAAAGGATCGGAGGTCGTGCTCACATCCTGATAGTGCGCCATGATCTGCCACGTCAATTTGTCGGACACGCGGTGGCGCAGGCCGAGGCCGTAGTACTGCCGCGCGACTTCCTGCGAGGCGATGCCCTTGGCCGCCTCGGTCAGCGCATAGATGGCGTAGAAGCGCAGCTCGTCCTTCGCGGAAACAGCTTGATTGCAGAAGAAGCGAAGCTCCCAGTCGTCGCCGTCGCGGTAGCGCATTTTGCCCGTAATCGTGCGGCTGTCTGTGTCTGCCGCGTCCTGTACGGCGCTCGACGTTGCGTTGTGGTAGAACTGCACCATATATGATTTCCTGTCTCCCGCATGGAGGTACTCGATTTCCTGCGCGAAGATGTTGCCCGGCGATACATGCGCATTCGGCACTTCCTTCGAATAGTCGTAGCCGCCGCGCACGGCATAGCTGAGCCTTCCCGTCAGGCGGTCGCGCTCGCTGATGCGGTGCGTGACTTCGACGCTCGGGATGAACTGCCAGCCCGCGCCGAAGTCGGTGAAGCGTGCGAGTCCTTCGGGTACGGCAGCACGCTGATCAATCTTGCTCTCGCCCGTCGGCAGGTTGACCGAGAGGCCGTAATGGATGCTCGTCCGAGGCTTTTCATTGTGAATCGTAACACTCGCCTGCGTATCCGTCAAGCCCGAGACGCCGCTGTCAAATCCCGTATGGGATTTGACATAGCCCGCAGAGATGCCGTAGTCGAGCTTCATCTTGCCCGCGTGCGTGCGCGAAAAGTAGGAAAGCGGCAGATAGAGCTGATGCCCCGCTCTCTCGCCGCGCCATGTGTAGTACTCGACGCCCGTCTCCGCGCCCGCGCCTTCGCCGAAATAGGCGAGGTCATGCTCGCTCTGGAGGAGCCTGCGCTCGGCAGCCTTCTGCTCGTCTGCCGCCTGCAACGCCCAGGCTTTCGCCTCCGCGTCGTACGTTTCCGCTTCCGCCTTGTCCTTGCGGCTCTCGGCGAGGTCGGCTTCGCTCGCTTGGGCTTCCTGCGTGTAGTCGGCGACGAGTTCGCGCGCGTCGCGCTCCGCGTCCTCCGCCTGCTCGCGCAGAGCCGTCAGCGCATCGAGCTGCGCCTCCATCGCATCGAGCGTCGCCTGCGCCGCATCGACCTCGGCGGAGACGGCCGCGAGCTTTGCGCCGGCCGCGTCCGGCGTCGTGCCGCGCTCGGCGGCAAGGGCTTCTTCGACCATGCGCTGCGCGTCGACGATGCGGTTCTGTTCGTAGCCGACTTCCGCGAGGATGCGTGCGACGATCCTTTCGCGTTCGGGATTCTCCCCGTTCGTCGTGCCCGCCGCACGCGCGAGATTGTCCGCCTCGCGGTAGAGCGACTCCAGCGCCGTGCGCTGCGCCTCGACCTCGGGTGCGTAGCCTGCCTCGGCGTTCTGCGCCGTGATCGCTTCTTCCGTTCGCAAGGCGCTCGCTTCTTCGGCCGACACGAGCGCCTTGCGAACGGCGGCGAGATGCTCTTCTGCCGCGTGCAGGTTTTGGATGGCAAGCGCGAGGTTGGCGGCGGCGTCCCGCATCGCTTCCTGCGCCTCGACGAGGTTGGCGCGTGCGCTTTCCACGTCCGCCCGCGCTTCGGCGAGAGCCGCGAGCGCCGCGCGGCGGGATCGTATCTCGTCTCGGACGTTCATCATGTAGGAGAAGTAGCCATGGACATCGTGCAGGGCGTCGTGGCTCGCCGCCGACGCCGCGCTCGACGTCATGCCAAGAGCGAGCGTCAAGGTGCAGGCTCTCTTGAGGAGGGCGAGCGTACGGCGGCGTCTCATCTTCTGTAGTATGCTCATGCTTTTTCCATCCTTTCGAGATCGGGAAGCTCCTCCCCGTAGAGCCAATATGCGATCTTTTGGAAAATCCCCGCGTTCGCCCGATAGAAGACGGGCTGTGCGCAGAACACGTAGTAGTTGATGCCCTTGGCGAAGCGCATCAATGCCCGGATGCCGTAGGCGAGCGCCAGCGCCGTCGCGAGGAAGAAGCCGAAGCCGTAGCTCTTTTCCCCGAGATAGAGAGAGAAAAGACCCAGCGCGAGATTCCCGAGCACAGCAATCGCGCCGATGCGCCAGACGCCGCTCTGGAAGTCGAAGTACTCAAGCATGATCATGAGAACCTGCAGAGCGCCCGCGAAAAAGGCGGCGAAGAGCATGACGCTGAACATGTTGACCGAGTTGTAATCGAGTCCGGCGAACGACAGCACATAGTTGCCGAAGGCCAGAAAGACGAGCGTAAAGACGAACTGGAACTCGAACGCCTGACGCAGTTCGAACCACATGACGTAGAGCAGATCCTTCCGCGCGTCTTCGATCATCTGGAAGTTGCCGCCGTGCGTGATGGCGGTAAAATACTGCGCGTAGCGCTCGTAGAAATGCGTCTCCACCTTGACGACGAACATCGTCGTGAGCGGCAGGATGGAAAGGAGCGCGTAGAAGACGACGACGTCGTAGCGCGGCGCGTAGAGGAATGTGTCCTCGATGAGCACGCCCCAAGGCCCCTGCCAGATGAGGATGTTCGGCAGGAAAAGCCCGAGCGTGTAGCCGAACGCGCCGATGAAGAGCCGCCCGTGCCGCCCGAGATAGGGCAGGAAGGCGAAGATCATGCCGTCCTTCGGCAAGCCGAAGCGGCTCGTCACATAGAGGAAGAAGAAGAGGACGAGTGCGCCCATGCCTACGTCCATGGCAAAGAGCGCCGCAGCCGCAGGCGAAAGCCACGCCAGTTCCAAGAGGAGCGCCGCGAGCGCGACGCTTAAAAGGACGCCCGCAAGATAGCCGAGGATCAGGTACTTGAAGCGCTTGACCGCCGTCAGATAGACGCTCGCCGTCCAGACGAGCAGAAGCTCCGAAAAGAAGAGGTACGACAGGAGTTTCAGCTCGAAGGCGAGCGGCTTGTTCCAGAAGAAGAGCGCGGAGGCGGCAGCGCCGAGCACGAGCAGGATCGCGCTCATGCCGAAGAGCGACGGCGTCACATCGCGGTAGTGCTGCACGGTGATGCAGTCCGCGAGGTAGCGCGTCAGGACGATCGTGAAGCCGCACGAAAGCAGCTGGGAGAATACGAAGGAATAGACGACGGCGCCAAGATATACCGCCGATTCCGCCTCTGACGTGCCGTGGAGCCGGAAGAGCGTCTGGATCAGCAGCACCATGCTCGTCAAAAGGGCGAACGGCCCCGTCGTGACGATGGCGGAGTACGAGTACGCCTTGAGATGCCCCGCTGCCGTACGCGCCCGAAAGAGACGCTTGAGTTCAAATCCGACGCCCGCCATGCGCCCCCTCCTTTTTAATGTTCTGATAAGCCCTGCGATACGACTCGATGAATTGTTCGTGCGTGTAGCGCGACTTCGTGCGGGCAAAGCCGATGGCCGCCATCGAGCGGCGCAGCTCGTAGTCCTTCGCGAGCCGCACGATCTCGTGCGCCATCGCCTCGTAGTCGAGCGGCGCGACGACCGCGCCCGCCGTGCCGAGATCGTCGCCGCTGTCGCCGTAGATCAGCTCGCGGCAGCAGCCGACGTCCGTCGTCACGTAGGGGCGGTGCGCCGAGAATCCTTCCAAGACGGCGAGCGGCTGCCCCTCGCTGATGCTCGACAGGACGAGGATGTCCATCTTCGGCAGATATTCTGCCACGGGGACGGAGCCGGTGAAGGTCACATCTTCAAGTCCGAGCATGCGCACCGTGCGATGGCAGACCGCGACGTAGTCGGGATCTTCTTCGAGTCCGCCCATGACGACGAGGTGCGCGTCGGGCAGTTCGCGCTTGACGATGGCGAAGGCGCGAAGGAGCGTCAAGATGTCCTTGATGGGCACGACGCGCACGACCGCGCCGATCGTGATCGGCCCCTTGTGGTCGAGAAGCTCGGGAACGGAAGAGAAGCGCTCCATGCGCACGCCGTTCGGCACGATCTCGATCTTTTCCGGCTCGCAGCCGAGGTCAGCGGCGATCTTGCCGTTGTGCTCGAAGAGCGTGTAGAGGCGATCGGCGCTGTGGTACGAAAGGCGTGCGAGATAGTAGAAGTAGCGAATCCACACGCCCTTGAAGTCCGCCTTCGCCCAGTCGCTCTTCAAGATTTCCGCCTCGCGCTCGCGCGAGTAGACGCCGTGCTCCGTGATCATGTACGGCTTCTTGTAGCGCGTCGCCGCCATGCCGCCCAGGACGCCGCAGTAGCCCGTCGCGACGCTGTGGTAGACGTCCGCCTCGGGCAGCTTCTGCTGCAGCAGGTAGAAAAGCGGCAGGAGCATCGAGCGCATCGTCCAGAAAAAGTCCGTGAACGGCAGATTTTCGTACTGCTCGCGATAGACGCGCACGATCACATCGAAGAAGTCGCTCGACATGAAGACGGCGAGCGGCGACTTCCAGCGCCCGTAGGCGAAGACTTCCAACAGCCGCTTGAGCGGGATGTCGCGCTCACCGCGCACAAGCTCGTAGAGCGCTTGGCAATCGTCGTACGTCAGGATGCCCTCAAGCATATCGGAAGCGCGCAGGGAAAGGATCTCGTCGAGGAACACTTCCTCGACGCCTACGCAGTTCGCGGGCAGCTTGAACTTGAACTTGCCGCGATCCTTTATCTCCGCGCCGATGGTGTAGACGACGAACTCATGCTCGGGAAGCCCCTCCATGAGCATCTGAATCCACGAGGACACGCCGCCTACGACGTAGGGATAAGAACCTTCCGCCAACAGACAGATGCGCATCACTTCTCTCCTTTCCAATAGATGCAGGACTTTTCCTCGGTCACGCGCACGATGTAGACGCCCGCTTCAAAGCTCTCGACCGTGCAGCCCTCCGTGCGCTCGATCTCCTTCGCCGTGCGCAGGACGAAGCGCAGCTCGCCGCCCGTGCCCCAGCTGTAGATTTCCATGCGGCCGGGCTTGCGCACGACGCGGTAGTCCATATCGAAGTAGTCCGAGAAGAACGGCAGGCTTTCGGAGATCGTCGTCGCCGTCAGCCACGGATAGCGGCGATTCATGTCGTGCAGGAAATCCTTGAGGCCGACTTCCATTTCGTGCCAGCTCGTGTCCTTGCTTTCCTCATAAAAGATTTCGTCGGGATGGACGAAGTGGGAGAACACGCCGATGTAGTTCAGTGCACCGATTTCCTGCCAGCGCATGAGACCGCTCGCCGCATGACCCGAACTCAGGCGCGGAATCTCGTAGACGCCGTCCTCCGTGCGCTCGAACTCCTGATAGTACGCCTTCTTGTCGGCCGGGCCGTCGAAGAGCGAGGCGAAGACCTTGACCTCGGGAAAGACGTTTTTCACAGCCTGTTTCCCCTCGGGACTCAAGATGTCCGACGGCGGCACATAGGAGCGAAACACATAGTCGGGGTAGACGGAGGTGATGTAGTTCTTCAGCTCGCGCAGCGACTCCTCCATATCCTCCTGGCTCTCCCACGGCACATAGTCAAGCTCGCCCTGTCCATAGCCGTCCGGCGCGAGCGACTGATGGTTGTAGCCGTGCAGTCCCAGCTCGCCGCCCGCATGCAGAAGCTCGCGCCCGTAGATGATCAGCCCGTCACGCGCCGCGCGTCCGCCGAGCGGATGAAACGGGCCTTTGACCTGTGAGCCGTATGTCTCGATGATGACGCCCGTGTAGCGGAGCTGCTCCTCCTTGGCGAGCTGCAGCATGAACGGCCACCAGATCTTGCGGTAGAAGGTCTCCGTATCGACGCCGAGTTCGTCGTAGATCTTGTAGAAATATCCTTCGGGAATCGGCGCCGGAAAATCGTCGATGAAGAAGATCTTGACCCCGACCACGGGATAGAGCGAATCTTCGCCGCAGTGCGCGAGCATGGCGGTCAGGATGCCGACGTTCGTCTTGTCGTCGCGCTCGACGCCGTTGTAGGCATAGATGCGGCCATTGCCCAAAGCGCTTTCCCAGAGGAGCGGCGTGCCGTCGAGGGCTTCGATGTGCACTTCGGCGTTTCCCGTCAAGGCCACGCCGTTGGCGTGCGTCGTGTAGACCGATCCTTCGCCAAAACGGAAATCCTTGCCGCCGATGAGGAAATCGCTGACGAGATGCACGCCGAGGACGTCCGATTCGCCGCTGAGACTCTTGATGCCGAAATCCTGCAGCAATCCCGCTGCAAGGGGCGCATCGCTTTCCTGCTCGATCTTCTGCAGGACGAGCAGCGTGCCGCCTGAGCGTACATAGTCCAAAAGCGCGGGCAGCATCTTTACCGCGTCCAAGCGCCCCGTCGCCAGAGCGACGCCCTGATACGCGCCGTCAAGAGGACGCACGTCGTAGACGGTGCGGCTCTCATAGTCCTTGCGTTTTTCCGTCAGGAGCTTTTCCGTATTGTGCCGCGCATACATGCTCGCGACATCGGCGGGATCGTAGACGATGAGAAACTTTTCGCGCGGCAGATTCCCTTCGGGCGGCATCGGACGTTCGCTGCGCTCTGTGCTCAACTCGTTGCCGACAAGGCCGAGATGCAGGAAGCCGTCGAGACGGCTGTATTGGAAGAAGCAGCCCAGAAGGAACGCGATGAAGAGCAGGAGGCAAAGACTTCGCTTATTCACGCGCCGCACCTCCTTCCCAGTAGCGGATCGCCTGCATCGCTTCGTTCGTCAGGCGCGTCGGCAGGCGCTTGAGCGACTCGATCGTTTCCTTCATCGCCTCGCGCTCATGCGCCGCCTGCTGTATTTGAAGCGTCAGGAGAAGCGGCAGCTCCGCCTCGGGGAGGCTTGCGCGAAACGCGGCGCAGGCCGCCGCCGCCTCTTCCAAACGCTGTGCGCGGATCAATGCGCGGATGCGCTCGGCGTGGTAGGCGGGATGATCGGGGTGGCGCTCCGAGAGGAGGCGCAGCATCTCCATGTAGCGCATGTACTGCTGCTCGCGCGTCACGGAGTCGCCGTAGCGGCGCAGCAAAAACTCGCGCACCTTCTCCGCATATTTGTCGAGCAGCGCATCGTCATCCGCGCCGCGCTTGATCGCCTCTTCGAGCGCGTAGATCTCCTCGCCGAGCTGCTCCATGTGCGCCGTCATCATCGACACGGCGTAGTAGGCGATCTCGCGGTCGCTGTCGTGCACGGCCTCGTTGAGGATCGCCTGGCGCTCCACGACGTCCTGCTTGATGGCGTCGGTGAAGAACTTGCGCTTGAGTTTCGGATCGTCCATCAAGAATGTGTCGCGCAGCGGCACGATGTCTGCATTGTAGGCGCGTTCGCCGAAGGACATGCTGAGATCCTCCTCCTCTTCCTCCGGCCCCGTGCGCTCCATGAGGCCGAGGGCATGACCGAAAAGCTCGTAAAGGAGCAGCAGAAGAAGCCCGAGGACGGGCAGAGCGGCGGCAAAGACGCCCTTTGCCGCCGCCGAGATACGGCTGCGCCGCCTTCCTTCGACGGCCATATAGACGGCGACCAATACGAAGTATACGAGAAGCAGGCGTCCATTTCCTGCAAACAAATCGCTGATCATAGAGAAAGGCTCTCCCCCGTTTCAATTCCCGCCTTTTCCAAGCGGTCGCGCACCATGTCGAGCGTCTTTCCCGCGACGTCGGGCAGAAGGAGCGCGACGCCGTCTGCCGTCTCGCCGATGAAGTCCTCGGCGCGGATGCTGTTCGCGATCTTGTGGTCGATCTCTCGGTAGCTTTCGCCCTTGACGCTGACGGGCAGCAGCGCGACGGGATAGTCCGTCTGCATGCGGCGGCGTGCGCGGAACTCCTCGATGACCTTTTGAAATTCCTCGATGCGCAGGATGCGCGTCTCGTCGACGTATTTGCGCCCTGCCGTCTCCTGCTCCCATGCGTAGGCGCGTCCGAGCGAGCTGGACACGAGACGCGCGGTGATGGAGAGGAGGTTCTGCTCGTAGAGGCTCCACTGCTCGAAGTCCAGGTGATAGATCTGCAGGACGGCGATCACGCGCCCTTCGTAGGAAATCGGCGCGGCGAGATCGGGCAGCCCCTTGATGAGATCGCGGTTGACGAAGATCTTCTTCTCCCGGAGCATTTCCTGCAGATACGGATAGTCGTCGACGCGCAAAGAGCGCGGCATCTCGCCCGTCCGGCTGCCGAGGCGCACCTTCTGGCGCAGGTAGTAGCCGCCCTCGCCGACGACGTAGACGACGACATCCTCGACGTCGAGGATGTCCGCCGTGACCGAGGTCGCCTGCGTGAAGAGGTTCTCCGTCTCGACGGAATCGAGGCGCGAAACGATGCGGTAAAGGCGGCCGATGCTGTCGTCCGAGTTCACGATCTGACGGTAGAGGCGATCTTTCACGGCGATATTTTCCTTGAAGAGATTCTCCAAAAAGGAATAGCGGTTCTGCAGGCGGCGCTTGATGCGCGTGTCGGCGAGCTGCTGATAGCTCGCGCGGTCGGCGAAGTAGCCCGTCAGCACCGCGACGAAGAAGTACGAAACGAAGTGCAGGAACTCGCGCGGACTGTAGAGCATTGCCACGAGGTCGCCGCCCGCGCCCAAAAGGCCGTGCACGAGCAGCGCGAGCGAGAGCGCCGCCGCGAGCAGCGCCTGCTGCTTGCCGTAGAGAAGTCCCATGCAGCCGATGTAGAGAAACGCGAAGTCGAACGCCGTCATGGCGTTCACCGTCGTGCCGCCCTGCAAAGCGCCCACGCCCGCCGTCAAAGCCGCGCCCGCGAGGTTCTCCGCGTAGGGGATGAAGCGCTGCTGAAGGCGTGCGAGACGCGCGCGCCGCGACATCGCGCGGATGTCCGTGACGCGCGTGCCGTGCATCGTGCGCATCGCCTCCCATGTCTCCTTGAGGCCTTGTGCGAGAGGCCGCACGGGACGCCAGCCGAGATCTTTTTCTGCAATCGTGCTCTTCAATATAGCGCGTCCCTGCGTTTCGCGCGGAATCGCCGCCTCCTCCATGCGCGGGAAGAAGGCGCTGCAGATTGCATAAAGCTCCGCCATCGTCGTTGCCGCAGATGCGCCGATGTGCAGATGTGCGCCGTCGAAACCGCGCGCCGCCGCCTGATAGATTGCATAGACCGCGTCACGCGCATCGAGAAAGCCGCAGGAGACGGCGGCCGGCTCAGTGTAGCGCGGCAGCGGCCGATTCATCAGAGCCGCGCCGAAGAGGCGGCCGATGAAGCCGTCGTCCGACGTCTGCCCCGGCGCGTAAAGCTCGGCGAGGCGCACGATGGACACGGAAAGTCCTTGGGCACGCCAAGAGAGCCCCTGGGCTTCCAGACGCGCGAGAAGCGCCCCCGTCTCGCCCTGCGGCAGCAACTCGTCCTGCTCCGTCGGCATCGTATGCGGCGCAAACACCTCGTCGCCCGAGAGCAGGAACACGCGCCGCACCTTCGAGGCGCAGGCAAAGCGCAGCATGGCGTCGAGCCGACGCGCCCCCAGAGCGGGATCGCGCTCCAAACGATAGATGAGGAGATCGAGATTCTCAGCGGCGAAGACCATGCCCGCCTCGGCGCTCTCCGGTGCGCAGTCATACGTCTTCATGCCTTTCTGCGGGCGCTCCTCCTCGCTCGCAGAAAGGCGCGAGACTTCCCACGCCTCCTTGCGAAAACACGCGGCGAGCAGCTGCTCCAAGAAGCGCGGCAGCCCCGCGAACATCACTTTTTTCGTCCATGTACTCATACGCTTGCATCAGACTCCATTCTCTCAACCCTTCCGCGCCGTTCGTTTCAGCAACTTGCTGCGAAATATAAGACTGTAAACCTATTGTACAATGTTGGAAATGTAAATTTTTGTATTTTCCCCGCATGTATGTCTTGCCAATATAGTATATATGACTCATTATTTTATGGCAAGTCTTTATCTACATGTTCTGTAAATTTTATAGAATTCTTTTCTTCTGGGATAAAGGGCTCATATATGGCCGATATGCTTCAGGCTTGACTTATCGGAGTTTTACAGTATACTTGAAAGCACAGATATAAAAGCACAGATATAACGGACATGTTTTAGGCGATTGCCGCTTTGTGGAAAGGATGGGATGTTATGCGCCTCTGTCGTTTGCGCAAGGTTTTTCTTGCTTTCGGACTTGCCGTATTCTTGTCGGCGGGCACGGCCTTGGCCGCGCCGATCCTCTCGGAAAACTCCCACGGACACGACGTCCTCAAGCTGCAGAGGGAACTGAAGCGCACGGGCTACCTCGCCGACGAGCCGGACGGCATCTTCGGCAGCCGCACGAAGAGCGCGGTTCTTGCTTTCCAACGCGCCCAGAGCCTCAAGGAAACGGGCGTCGTCGATCGCGAGACTTGGAGCCGTCTGCAGAAGCAGCCCGCACGGGAAGAGAACGCTGCCGCTCCCGTTCCCGCAAGTCCTGTGCCGGACGGCGTGGGTGTGAAACCGGCGGACGCGCCGGGCAAGGAGATGCGTCCCGCGCTCGAACCGCGCATAAAAAAAGCGCCCGAGAGCGCCCCGTTCCTGCAGCGAGCCAAGGTGGCGGCCGTCATAGCGACGGCGAAGAAGTACATCGGCACGCCGTACAAGTTCGGCGGCACGACGCCGAAGGCGTTCGACTGCTCGGGATACTTGCAGTACGTCTTCCAAGAGAACGGCATGATGCTGCCGCGCACGGCGGACGAGCAGTTCAAGCTCGGAAGGAATGCAAAGACAGCGGAACTCGAAGCGGGCGACCTCGTCTTCTTCGAGACGTACGAAAAGGGCGCCTCGCACTGCGGCATCTACCTCGGCGGCGGCAAGTTCATCCACGCCTCGACGAGCAAAGGCGTGCGCATCGACGAACTTTCGGGCGACTACTGGAATACGCATTATTACGGAGGCAAGCATATTGTACGGTGAAGGGTATCGTGCAGTTCAATAGAGGCGCTTTTGCACACGAAAGAGGGGCTGTCGCACATGATTTGTGCGACAGCCCCTTTCGTATGGGGAGCGTCACTGCGTCTTCTGCGTCTCCGCGCCGGGGGTGGGGGCCGCGGAGGGAGTCGCCGCGGGCGATGCGCCTGCAGGCTTCGTCTCCGTACGCGTGCGCTCGTCATCTGCGT
>CAJPRR010000058.1 GCA_905373085.1 uncultured Selenomonas sp. | reverse complement strand
CCCCGCCGCCGACAGCTCCGCCCCCCTCTTGGAAGCGCGAAACATCCGCTTCGCCTATCAAGCGGGACTGTCCGTCCTCGAAAACCTCACCTTCTGCATCCGACGCGGCGAGCACACGGCGATCATCGGCGAGAGCGGCGCGGGCAAGACGACGCTCGCGAGCCTTCTCCTGCGCCTCTGGGACGTCGACAGCGGCACGATTTTCTACAGCGGCGTAGCCCATACTTCTCTGACGGCAGACGCGGTGCGCTCCCTCTTCGGCGTCTCTTTGCAGGGCAGCTATCTCTTCAGCGCGTCGGTACGCGACAACTTCCTGCGTCTGCACGAAGGAATCACCGAAGACGCGATGTGGCAATCGCTCGAAACGGCACAGCTCGCCGATGTCGTGCGCTCCCTGCCGCAAGGACTCGACGAGCCGCTCGGCGAAAACGCCTCGCGCCTCTCGGGCGGCCAGAGAAACCGCCTCATGACAGCACTGGCGCTCGCCGCAGATGCTCCCCTGCTGCTGCTCGACGAGCCGACGGCAGGCCTTGACGCCGCGCTCGGCGCAAGACTCATCGCCGCCGTGCTCGAAACCCTCGACAAAAAGGGCGGCACCCTCATCGTCATCACGCACGATCTACCGCTCCTCAGCCGCATGAAGCAGGTTATTTCGCTCTGAAGAGTCGGGGCTTAGTGCAATGGCGATGAAAACAGAAGTGCGGCATGACGCCTTTCGTATAATCTGCTCAAGAGGAGAGATGCCCTGCAAAGCATGAAGAAGTGCGTTGAAAAGAGAATGCCCCGACGCGAAACTGCACGCTTCGCGTCGGGGCATTCTCTTTCCCGGCTTCACGCTTCTCTGCTTCCAGCCTGAGCCGCCTTCCGATAAATCTCATCGTCCTTCGGACTGAAACTGACAATCGTCACACACATGCCGTATTCTGCGTGCGCGGAGAACCAATCACGAATTGCGGCGAGCGCCGCTTCTGCCGCCTCCCATCACTCGAACTCGATCGTCCCCGGCGGCTTGCCGGTGCAGTCGTAGAGCACGCGGTTGACACCCTTGACCTCATTGACGATGCGGCTCGTGACCTTCTGCAGGACGTCCCAAGGGAGAGGCGCACTCTCGGCGGTCATGAAGTCGCTCGTGAGGACGGCTCTGAGCGCTATGGCATGGTCGTACGTCCTGCCATCGCCCATGACGCCGACGCTTCGCATGTTCGTGAGCGCGGCGAAGTATTGTCCGAGCGTCTTGTCGACGCCGGCCTTGGCGATCTCTTCGCGATAGATGGCGTCGGCCTCTTGCACAATCTTGACCTTCTCCGCTGTGACCTCGCCGATGATGCGGATGCCGAGGCCAGGGCCGGGGAACGGCTGGCGATTGACGAGTTGCTCGGGGATGCCAAGCTCGCGGCCGGCCTTTCGCACCTCGTCCTTGAACAAGAGGCGCAGAGGCTCGACGATCTCCTTGAAGTCGACGCAGTCAGGCAGGCCGCCAACATTGTGGTGGCTCTTGATGACGGCGGACTTGCCGAGGCCGCTCTCAATGACATCGGGATAGATCGTCCCCTGCACGAGGAAATCGACCTTGCCGATCTTCTTCGCTTCGGCTTCAAAGACACGGATGAATTCCTCGCCGATGATCTTGCGCTTCTTCTCCGGCTCGGTCACGCCCTTGAGCTTTTCATAGAAACGCTCCTTGGCGTCGACGCGGATAAAGTTCAAGTTGTACGGGCCTTCCGCGCCGAACACGGCCTCGACCTCGTCGCCCTCGTCCTTTCTGAGGAGGCCATGATCGACGAAGACGCACGTCAGCTGCTTGCCGATCGCCTTCGAGAGCAAGACCGCCGCCACGGAGGAGTCGACGCCGCCCGAAAGCGCACAGAGCGCCTTGCCCGCGCCAATCTTCTCGCGCAGGGCTTCGACCGTCGTCTTGACGAAGGACGACATCTGCCAGTCGCCCTTGCACAGCGCGATGCAGCGCACAAAGTTTTCAAGAATCTTCGTGCCGTATTCCGTGTGCATGACCTCGGGATGGAACTGCACGGCATAGAGCTTTCGTGTAGCATCTTCCATCGCTGCGACAGGGCAGTTCGCCGTCTTTGCCGTCACGCGAAAGCCTTTGGGCGCTTCGGCGATGTAGTCGGTGTGGCTCATCCAGCAGATGCTCTTTTGCGGCACATCGGCGAAGAGCACGGACGCCCCGTCCGCAACTTGAAGCTCCGTCCTGCCGTACTCGCTGACGGGCGCCGTCTCAACCTTGCCGCCGAGCTTGTGCGCCATGAGCTGCGAGCCGTAGCATATACCGAGGACAGGCACGCCGAGGGAGAAAATTTCCTCGCTGTACGTCGCTGAATCCTCCTCGCAGACGCTCTCGGGGCCGCCCGTGAAGATGATCGCCTTGGGCGTGAGCGCACGAAGCTTCTCCAAGGGCAGCGTATGCGGATGCACCTCGCAGTAGACGCTGCACTCGCGCACGCGGCGTGCGATCAGTTGGTTGTACTGACCGCCAAAGTCCAGTACGACGATCAATTCATGGCTATCCTTCTGCAAGGCAAATCCTCCTTCAATCTTCTTCCTCTTCGGTGAAGTCAGCGACGGCGGCGCGGCAGACGGAAGTCGAGAAGCCGCGCCGATAAAGATGCTGCAGCATCTTCTGCGCATCGGCGTCCTTCTTGAAATGCAGGGCAAGGCATCGCCCCGCCGCAGAGCGCTCGCGCTCAAATGTATCGTCCGGCACGCACTCGGCGATGAGCGTCGAGGGAAACCCCTTCTGCATGAGCTTCGCCGTGATCTGACGCACGCTTTGACGGCTCTCTTCGTAAAGAAAAGCAAACTGATGGCGGCACGCTTCCTCGTCGTCGAGATAGCCGCGCTCCGTCAATGTGGCGAGCGCCGCTTTGATCTCCTCCTCCTCATAGCCGCGCTGTGCAAGCTTTCGCGCGAGGTGCGCCGTGCTGTGCTCGGCGCGTGCGAGGAGATCGACCGCCTTCATCAGCGCCGTCTTCTCAATCCTCATCCGCAGCCGACTTCTGCCTCTTCTCTGCCGCTCCTCCTTCGCTCTCATCGTCGGGGACACGCTCCACCTCCCCTTCCTTCGCTGCCGTCGCCTGCTCCATGAGCTTGGCGCGAACCTTCTCCTCGATCTCGGCGGCAAGTTCGGGCTTCTCCTTCAACGCCTTCTTCACATTCTCCTTGCCCTGACCGAGGCGCGAACCGTCGTAGGAATACCACGAGCCGCTCTTGTTGATGATGTCGAAATCTGTTGCGATGTCGAGCACCGTGCCGACACGCGAGACGCCCTCGCCGTACATGATGTCGAACTCCGCCGTCCGAAAAGGCGGCGCGACCTTGTTTTTGACGACCCTGACCTTCGTGCGGTTGCCGATCATCTCCTGCCCCTGCATGATCTTGTCCGTCTTGCGCACGTCGAGGCGCACGGTCGAATAAAACTTCAGGGCGCGTCCGCCCGTCGTCGTCTCGGGGCTGCCGAACATGACGCCGACCTTCTCGCGGATCTGGTTGATGAATACGGCGACCGTGCGCGACTTGCTGATGAAGCCCGTGAGCTTTCGCATGGCGCGGCTCATGAGACGCGCGTGCATGCCGACGACCTGATCGCCCATGTCGCCGTCGATCTCCGCCTTCGGCACGAGCGCCGCCACGGAATCGACGACGATGATGTCGATCGCGCCGCTGCGCACGAGGGCGTCGACGATGTCGAGCGCCTGCTCGCCCGTATCGGGCTGTGAGATCAGAAGCTCGTCGACGTTGACGCCGAGCTTCTTCGCATAGACGGGATCGAGCGCATGCTCGGCGTCGATGAACGCCGCGATGCCGCCGTTCTTCTGCGCTTCGGCGATCATGTGCAAAGTGACCGTCGTCTTGCCCGAGCTTTCCGGGCCATAGACCTCGACGATGCGCCCGCGCGGCAGGCCGCCGACGCCGAGCGCGACGTCCAAGGGCAGAATCCCCGTCGGAATCGTCTCCACGTTCATGTTCGCCGACGCTTCGCCAAGGCGCATGATCGATCCTTTGCCAAATTCTTTCTCTATATGCTTCAAGGCATTTGCCAAGGCTTCTTCTCTATCCATAAAAGTATGATCTCCTCCTTCGATTGACTGTCATCTATTCGTATATTATATAAAATGACGATTCTTTCTGCAAGCTTGACAAGAAGAAGAATCCACGCACTTGTCTCCAAAGCAGAACTGCAATAAAAAGAGACAGCCGCAAGAACTGTCCCTGAAATTGATCGTCTGAATTTACTGCTTCTTCCTGCTTTCATTTTTCAGCCAAAAAACAGGCCAGTTGATGCTCGGGGGCGATGCAGGCAAGTTCGGGACGCTCTCGAAGGCAGCGCTCTTCGCGGCACGGGCATTCGCTCTTAAAGGCGCAGCCGTCGGGCGTGCGATTGCAGTCAGGCAGAGACGCCATCGCAGGAGCTTTTTCCATCGCACTGCCAAATGCTGCCGACAGCAGTTTTTTCGTATAAGGGTGGCGCGCTTCTTGTGCAAGATGCGTACTGGGCAGAATCTCCACGATTTCACCTTGATAAAGAATGACCACGCGCTGGCAGAGATGACTCACAAGCGGCAGATCATGGGAAATGAAGAGGTACGTCATGCCGTGCTCGCGCTGCAGACGACGCAAAAGCTCTACGATGAGCGCCTGCACCGATACATCGAGCGCGGAAGTCGGCTCGTCGCAGATAAGAAGCGACGGCAAGACGGAAACAGCGCGGGCAATAGCAACGCGCTGACGCTCGCCGCCGCTCAGAAATGCCGGATAGCGGTCGGCATACGCTTCATCAAGCCCCATGGCGCGCAAAAGTTCCCGTGCCTTAACCGCACGGTCAGCGCTCCGCGTGAGCGAGAAGTTCTCACAAACCTCGGTGATGTAACGCCCGATCTTCATGTGCGGACTGATAGATTCGTCCGGACTTTGAAACACCATCTGAATATCGCGGTACATCTGCCGCAGTTTTTTGCCGTGAAGCGCCGTGATGTCCTGCCCGCGAAAGAGGATTCTTCCCGCCTCCACAGGGATGAAGTGCATGACGGCGTTCGATACCGTGCTCTTGCCGCTGCCGCTCTCACCGACGAGTCCCAAGCACTCTCCTTCCTTTATATCGAACGAAATGCGGTGCAGCACCTCCTTTTTCCGCCTTCCCGTGCCAAAGGATACGACGAGATCCTTGATTTCCAAAAGCGGCGCATTATTGTCTGACATCCCGCACATCCTCCTTCCCGCACAAATGGCACGCAACATGATGATCCGCGCCGACGGCCTGCAGACGAGGCGCTCGCATGGAGCAAATCGCGACGGCGCGATCACAGCGATTGGCAAAGATGCAGCCCGGCGGCAAAACCGCCAAGTCGATGCGCCGCCCGTCGATGCCCTTGAGCTCCTTCTCTTCATCGAGGCGCGGAATCGAGGCAATCAATGCCTGCGTATACGGATGCTGCGGCGCGTCCATCACTTCAGCCTTCGCGCCGATCTCCACGATCTCGCCCGCGTACATGACAGCGATGCGATCGGCCATATACGCCGAAAGCATCATGTTGTGCGTGACGATGACGATGGCCGTCCCCATCTCCCGATGAAGCGCCAAAAGCTCCTCCACCACCGCTTTCTGCACCGTCGCATCCAGTGCGCTCGTCGGCTCGTCCGCCAAGAGCAGCTTCGGCTCCAAGGCCAGCGCCATGGCGATGGACACGCGCTGCTTCATCCCGCCGCTGAGTTCGAAGGCGTAGCCGTCCAGCACGCGCTCTGTCTCGCGCATATTGAGCTTCTGCAGGATTGCCGCCGCCTTCTCACGCGCCTCGCGCCGCGTGAGATTCGTATGATAGCAGATCGTTTCTACGAACTGTGATCCGATCTTTCGCACAGGATTGAGCGTTGCGCCGGGGGACTGGAATACCAGCGAGATTTCACGTCCTCGAATGGCGGAAAGTGCGGCGCGGCGCATGGTCACGAGATCTTCTCCCCGATAGAGAATCTTCCCGCGCCGCACGCTTCCGGCGCCCGGATACGGCCCGATCAGGGATTTCAGCAGCGTGCTCTTGCCGCTGCCGCTCTCGCCGACGATGGCAAGAACGCTCTTTTCCGCCACCTCAAAACTAACCTGACGCACAATATCATGCGTATAGCCAATAGATACATTTTCCACACGCAAAAGCGCTTCTTTCACGGCTCTCCCCCTTTCTCCTCCATGCCATGCCTCATCGCCCGCCCTCGCTGCGCGACGGATCCAAAACATCCCGCAGAGAATCACTCAACAGCTGGAACAAGATGACGATCACAAACACGGTCATGCAGGGAAAAACCATCATCCACGGCGCAATCTGCATCTTCGACTTCGCCTCGCTGAGCATGAGGCCAAGCTCCGGTTCCGGCGGCTGCGCACCCATGCCCAAGTATGTCAAGGCGCAGAAACTGATCAGCGTGCTGCCAATCTCGATGGCCGCTACAATGACGAGCTGCTGGGCAATATTGGGCGCGATGTACCGCCGCATGATCTGCAGCGTCGTCAAGCCCGCCCCCTTTGCCGAGCGCAGATACTCCTTCTCCTTGATCGCTAGGACAAGCCCTCGGGAGAGGCGTGCAAAAATCAGCCAGCCCGGCAGAATCAACGCGATTGCCGTGTTCTCCCAGCCCACGCCGAGAACGCCGACGACCGCGATGCTGAACACCATGCCGGGAAACGCCAAAAACATGTCGGTGACGCGCATGATGCAGTCATCGATCCAGCCGCCGAAATAGCCGGATACGATGCCGGCCGCCGTCCCGACCGCCAAACTGACGCCGACGATGAAGAGTGACATGAAGAGCGACGAACGCATGCCATAAAGAACGCGCGAAAAAACGCAGCGACCGAAGTCGTCCGTACCAAAGGGAAATGCCGCGCTGGGCGCCTGCAGAGCCAAATCATGCTCAATCTTCAACGGATCGTGCGGCGCGATGTCAGCGGCAAACAAAGAGAGCAGAACCAATACCGTGAGAAGGAATAAAAAAATGCCGCACAGCGCCTTGGGCAGATCGAATTTTTCTTTTAAAATCTTTCGTTTCAGCATTCGCCTCAGCTCCTGTTTCGTATCCTCGGATCAAGAATCCCATAAGACATATCCACGAGGAAATTGATGCCGCAGTAAATGACCGCCATCAAAAGAGTGAATCCCTGCACCACGGGAAAATCGCGATGACGCACAGCCTCAACGATGAGCTTCCCCACGCCGGGCCATACGAACATGATCTCGATGACTGCCGTGCCGCCCAAAAGCGCACCGAAGGAAAGCCCCAGCAGCGTGACCACGGAGATAAGCGAGCCGCGCAGGACGTGCCGGACAAGGACGATGCGCTCGGGCAGACCGCGCGTCCGAGCCGCCGCCACATAATCCTGCCCGATCTCGTCCAAGACCGAAGCCCGTATCTGCTTCGTATAGCGCCCCACAAGCCCCAAGGAAAGCGACAGAGCAGGAAGCGCCAGCCCTGCAGGATTCTCACTGCCCGATACCGGAAGCCATTGAAGTTCCAAGGAAAAAATATAGATCAAGAGCAATCCCAAGGCGAAGAGCGGCATCGCCGTCGCCAAAAAGGACGTGATGCGGATAACGTAGTCGATGGTTCGATTGGCATAAAGCGCCGTCACAATTCCGAGCGGCACCGAAAGCGCCACCGTCAGCAAGAAGGAAGCTCCCGCCAGTTTCAGCGTAGGCCCCAAGCCTTTGAGCAGTTCTTCCAACACCGGACGCCCGGTACGATACGACACGCCCAGATCCCCTGTCAGCATGCCCGTAAAACTGTTCCAGAATTGCTCGTACATCGGCAGATTCAACCCCATCGCCTCGCGCGTTTCCCAAAGCAACTCATCCGTGACCGGAATGCCCACGCCTGAGAGCTTGATATACGCAGGATCGCCGCTCGAAAGGCGCAGCAGCAAGAACACGATGACGCTGACCCCCAGCATGACGAGGATCATATTGAAAAACCTTTTCAGAACAAATTTCCCCATATTCCCTCCTGTTCACCTTTATTGCCGAATTTCATGCGTTTTCAGCGCACAAGTACATCGCCGGACGCTGCCCTGCGGCATGTCCGGCGATCCTTGGCGCTTCGGTTACTTGCTCTCAATATCCACCTGATTGTCCATCACGTAGTAATCAAACGCATGCGCGTTGAAATTCTTGACGCGATGATGGGAGACGTAAAGATTCTCCGTATATGCCAGGAAAATATTGGTGTGTGCATCCAAGATCCGCTGCTGGGCTTCAAAAGCCAACTGATCCTGCTTCCCGTAATCCGCTTCCGTCGGCAAAATGCGGGCGATTTCTTCCACTCGCTCATCGTAGAAGTAGTTATAGTAATTCTCGATGGCATCCTTGACGAACGCCGTGCGAAGTCCTGCCAGCGGTCGTGTATTCGTCGACGGCGTGAAACTCGTGAAGCCGATGTCATAATCGCCCGCTGTGAACTTTTCTCGCGGCAGCGTATCATAGGTGACGATCTTCGTCTGAATGCCGAGCTTTTCAAAATCTGCCTGCATGGCCGTAGCGAAGCCCGGAATCTCCGCGCGAGATGTATAGCAGGAAATCGTGAGCGTCACAGGCTCGCCATCCTTTTCCAAGTACCCATCACCGTTTTGATCCACATAACCGTTATCCGCCAAAAGCTTTTTCGCCCCCGCCGGATCAAAAGCCGGATATTTAAGCTCTGCCGAGCGGTATGGCAGCGAAGTCGGATAAAGGCACACGCCCTCGATGCCGACGCCGCCCAACACCGACTTCAGATAGCTCTTCTTGTCCGCTGCCATGATGAGCGCCGTGCGCAGATTCTTGTCCTGCAGGAAACGGTTCTTCGTATTGAAGAACACATACGTCGCACGCATGCTCGGGCAGCGGCTGACGGTATACTTTCCTGCATCTTCGAAAAGTTGAAGATTCTTGCTGTCGATGTTGATCGAGGCGTCAATATCGCCTGACTGCAGCGACATCATGCGAGTGTCGGGGTCGTTCAGATAGCGGAACTCGACCTCGTCCAGTTTAGCCTTGCCGCCCCAGTAATCGTCAAAAGCCGTGACCACAACGGAAATATTCTCCGTAAAAGACTTGACCTTGAAAGGTCCCGTGCCTGCCACAGTATTACGGAAGCCGTCGGCTCCCTGCGCCGCCTGCACATCCACGATGGCGCAGTAGGGATCGCAAAGCTCGTAGATGAGATCGGGGCGCGGCTCCTTCGTGCGTATCGTAAGCTCCTGCCCCGCCGCCTCCATCGTGTCGATGGCAAGATTCGCAGGCCCGCGCTTGTTGGAAGCGATGGAGCGTTCCAAGGACGCCTTGACCGCTTCCGCCGTCATGGGCGCTCCTGTATGAAACTTTACGCCGTCACGCAGCGTGATCTTCCATGTCGTTGCGTCAAGCATCTCCCACTTCGTCGCCAGCCACGGCTCCAACGTCATCTTGTCGCTCACGCGCGCGAGCGTTTCGCCCAAGCCGTAGCGCACTACGAACCAACCGTCATAATCCTTGTGCGGGTCGAGCGTCGTGCTGAAAAGATTCACGCCCACCACCATGGACTTTCCCTTCGCGCCGGAAGAATCGGATGTCGTAGAGCCGCAGCCGCCCAACGTCAAAAGCGCCGCCGCCAATACGGCCATGACGCCCAATACAAAGAATTTTCCCTTCCACATAAACCTCATACTTTGACCTCCCTAAAACGACCTTTCCAACAATAACTTTTCACCTCATGCCGCACGATTCCTTGCCGCTGCCCGCGACAAGAGAATGCAGCCCGAAACGATGAGCGCACCTCCGGCGACGACGTTCCACGTCGGAATCTCCGCCCAAATGGCGAATCCCCAGAATGCGTTGAAGAGGATGCCGATATAGCGGACAATCTCTACGATCACGGCATTTTCATGCGTGAACGCCTTCGTCAAAAACACCTGCGCCAAAAGAGAAACGACGCCCATCGTCACAAGCAGGAACAAATCCCACGAATCCGGCACGACGAAATCGCGCCACATCAAGGGAATCGAGATCAACGTCGCTGCGGCCATGAAATACAAAATGATCTCGTACGCATGAAAAGACCGGCTCAGATAGCGAATACAGACGCCCGCCGCCCCCGAAAGCGCCGCCGCCCCGATGCCGAAGAGCGCGACTGCCGAATACGTCGAATACCCCAGCGGATTGATCGTCAGCATAGCCCCGGCAAAGATCAGCGGCAAAATAAATCCCATGCGTCCCGGCAGCTTTTCCCGCAAAAAAATCGCTGCGAAAACGAAGGAAAACACCGGCGACAGATTGACGAGAATGATCGCGTCCACCAACGGCATATAGGCGATGGTGTAGAAATACGCCAGCATATAGAGCGCCCCCAGACTGCCGCGCAGCACCAGAAGCGGAACGCCGATCTTCAACGTGCGCACTCCCTGCACGCGCATCAAAAGGAGGATCAGCACCGTTCCGACGACGCTGCGGAAAAAAACGATCTCATTCGAAGGAACATGGATGCTGACCGCCTTCACCAGCGCATTCATGACGCTGAACACCAAGGACGACATCACGGCGCAAAAAAGCCCGCTCATCATCCAGCGCTTCCATCGCTCGCCCATGCTGCCGCCTCCTCGCGTCTTGTCATGCTTCATCCTGTATGCTATTATAAAGTCGTGAGCAACTCACATGTCAATAGCTGTCTGAAAGGATTTCTCATGTCATCTTCCCAAAGCTCATTTCCCGAACTTCCCACCATCGAAACCTGCGAAGCCGCCATCCTGTGCGCCCGCATTTTTTCACCGCAGAGCAGCACAAATTTCACGCGCAACCCGCTCTTTGCCGCGCTCTTTTCCCTCGTCCTCGCCGCTGTCATCGACTATGGCGAAACCTTGGCAACATGCCGCAAGATCGACCAGCACGCCAATCATATCCTCCTCACATTTTCCGCCGACAAGAGCGGAATCCGCGACGTATATGCCGCTGCCCAAAGCATCAAGAACATCTGCCGCGACAAGACGCGACACTTCCAAGAAGCTGCCGCGCTTCCCGTGCGGGCGGCTGCGGCTGCCGACTGCGGCACGCTGCAATACAGCGCCGCTTATGCGAAACATCGCCTCTTTGGCGACGACATCCGCCTCGGCGAAGTGCAGGAACGCGCCCTGCTCCTCGCCAAAGTCGCAGGCACACAGCATTTCCCCGACAGCCTCTTCACCCACGCAATGTATCAAAAACTCCCGAAGAATCTGCGAAGCAAATTCCCGCAGAAATACTATCACGACCACATCTGCTGCTACGGCGAACCGATACCTCCATGCACGGCGCAGCATGGCACCTACTCGGAAAGCTGCGGCATCGCCCGCTTCGTATAACCGTTCAGGACATCTTCAGCCGTCATGCGAAACGGCATGATTCCTTTTCCAAGCAGCCCGCATTCTAACGGAGGGATTCATCCATGGCAGAAAAAGATACATCGCTCATGACAATCAAGGAATTCAGCGCCCTGACGCACACCCCCATCGACACGCTCAAACATTACGACCGCATTGATATATTGAAGCCCGCTTACGTCGGCGAAAATCGCTACCGCTACTATCGTCCGGAGCAAGCGCTGCAGCTCACGCGCATCCTCTTCGGCGTGCGCTCCCATACATACCTTGCCGACATCAAAAAACTTTTGTCCGAAAACGATCTCGGCGTCACCATGGAAACGTATCGCCAAATCTACGGCAACTTGGAAGAACGCGTCCACGAACTGCAGGCGCTGCAGGCAACCATTGCCAATTTATCCTATTACTTTGATTTCTATAAACGGCACGCACCGGAAACCTTGTTCACAGCCTATTTCCCTGAACATTTCATCCTACGCTCACCGAAGCTGAAAATCACATCAATGATGGGAAACGAAACGAATATCGCCAACAAATTTTTCCTCAAGGGCTTTCATCAAAATCATTGGCCTCACTTCTTTCTAGGCGCACTGTATGACGAAAACGATATCCGAAATCAAGATTTTTCAGCTCCGTCCTACTTTCTCAAGATCGACCATCCCGAGCATCACCTGCCGGAGGAAACCAGCTACATCGCGGGCGGACACTATCTATGCTATATCTATCGAACGCATACGCTCGCACTTCCCAAGGCTGTCCCACTCTACCTCAATCGCCTAAAGGAGGCGAAAAAGAACATCACGGGCGCAATTTTAGCCATAGACATTGTCAACGGGCTTCTCACCTCACGCACTTCCGATTATCACACGATGCTCTTCGCACGCTGCGCGGAAAAGCATC
>CAJPRR010000057.1 GCA_905373085.1 uncultured Selenomonas sp. | reverse complement strand
ATGAAAGGGAGGATATCGGTTTCATGGTAATGACTGATCCTATTGCAGATATGCTGACGCGCGTTCGCAACGCGAACTCCGTCTATCACTCCAAGGTGGAGATTCCCGCCTCCAAGATCAAGAAGGCGATCGCCGAGGTCTTGAAGGAAGAGGGCTTCATCAAGGACTACACCTTCACGGCAGACTCCAAGCAGGGCATGCTGACGGTCTTCCTCAAGTACGGGCCTGCACGCGAGAAGGTCATCACGGGCATCAAGCGCATTTCGAAGCCCGGTCTTCGCGCCTATGCGAAGCACGATGAGCTGCCGCGCGTCCTCGAGGGACTCGGCATCGCCATCATCTCCACGTCGAAGGGGATCATGAGCGACAAGGAAGCCCGCAAGGCCGGCCTCGGCGGCGAAGTCGTCGCCTATGTCTGGTAAACGTCTGGAGGTGAAAAGATGTCGAGAATTGGCAGAGCACCGATTGAGATTCCCGCTGGCGTAACCGTCAAGATCGAGGAAGTCAACAAGGTGACAGTAAAGGGTCCGAAGGGCGAGCTTTTTCGCGAGCTTCATCCGGACATGAAGATCGCGGTCGAGGGCAATGTCCTCACGGTCGCACGTCCGTCGGACGACAAGGAGCACCGCTCCCTGCACGGACTGACGCGCACGCTCATCAATAACATGGTGGTCGGCGTGACGGAAGGCTTCAAGAAGACGCTTGAAATCAACGGCGTCGGCTACCGTGCCGCGAAGCAGGGCAAGAATCTGAACCTTTCCTTGGGTTTTTCCCATCCCGTCATTGTCGAGCCGCCCGCAGGCATCACGCTTGACGCGCCCAGCGCGACGAGCATCGTCGTTTCGGGCATCGACAAGGAAGCTGTCGGCGCTGTCGCTGCAAAGATCCGCAGCTATCGCCTGCCTGAACCGTACAAGGGCAAGGGCATCAAGTACGAGGGCGAGCACATCCGCCGCAAGGTCGGCAAGGCCGGCGCCAAGGCGAAGAAATAAGGCGGCTTGAAGGAAAGGAGTGACCATAGTGCTGATCAAGGCAGACAAGAACAAGGCAAGGCAGAAGCGCCACCTGCGCGTGAGGAACCACGTTTCGGGCACGGCGGAGCGCCCGCGCCTCAACGTATACAGGAGCCTCGCGAACATCTACGCGCAGGTGATCGACGACGAGAAGGGCGTGACGCTCGTCTCAGCGAGTTCGAAGGACAAGGGATTCTCGAACTACGGCGGCAACGTCGAGGCCGCGAAGGCTGTCGGCGCCGCTGTCGCGAAACGCGCACTTGAAAAGGGCATCACCGAGGTTGTCTTTGACCGCGGGGGCTACATCTACCACGGTCGCGTCGCGGCGCTCGCGGAAGCAGCGCGCGAGGCAGGCCTCAAATTCTGACTTGCAAGGAGGTAAATGAATGGCTAGAATGGACAGGAACCATGACAGGGACCGGGACAGGAACAACGAGACTCCTGAGTTTGAGGAGAAGGTCGTTTACATCAACCGCGTCGCCAAGGTTGTCAAGGGCGGCCGCCGTTTCTCCTTCAGCGCTCTCGTAGTCGTGGGCAACAAGAAGGGCAAGGTCGGCGCAGGCCTCGGCAAGGCGAGCGAGGTGCCCGAGGCGATACGGAAGGGCATCGAGGACGCGAAGAAGAACCTCATCGAGGTTTCCTTGAAGGACACGACGATTCCGCACGAGATGATCGGCGTCTTCGGTGCGGGCCGCGTGCTCTTGAAGCCCGCCGCCAAAGGTACCGGCGTCATCGCGGGCGGCCCTGCGCGCGCCGTCTTAGAGCTTGCAGGCATCCGCGACATCCTCACGAAGTCCTTGGGCTCGTCGAATCCGAACAACATGGTTCGCGCCACGGTCAAGGGTCTCGAACAGCTCAAGCGCGCCGAAGCGGTCGCCGAACTGCGCGGCAAGACGGTGCAGGAACTCTTAGGTTAAGGAGGAAGTTCGATGGCAAAGGTCAAAATTACTCTTACGAGGAGCCTCATCGGCCGTCCCGAGACGCAGAGAGCCACCGTTCGTTCGCTCGGACTTCGCAAGCTCAACTCGTCGGTGGAGCGTGAGATGAACGACGCATTGAAGGGACAGATCCACAAGGTCGAGCATCTCGTGAAGGTCGAGAACATATAAGAAAGAACAAGGAGGTGCAGGCAGTATGAAGTTACATGAATTGTCCCCGGCGGAAGGCTCGAAAAAGACGCGCAACCGCGTGGGGCGCGGCATCGGCAGCGGCAACGGCAAGACCGCAGGCCGCGGGCACAAGGGTCAGAAATCGCGGAGCGGCGGCGGCGTTCGCACGGGCTTCGAAGGCGGCCAGATGCCAATCTACCGCAGGCTTCCGAAGCGCGGCTTCAACAACGTGTTCCGCAAGATCTACGCGGAGGTTAACATCGAAACCTTGAACCGCTTTGAGGACGGCGCTGTCGTCGATCCCGTCGCGCTCGTCGAAGAGGGCGTCCTGAAGAACGTCCGGGACGGCATCCGCATCCTCGGCAAGGGCGAACTCACGAAGAAGCTCACGGTTCGCGCCAACGGCTTCACGAAGTCGGCGGAGGAAAAGATCAAGGCGGCAGGCGGACAAGTCGAGGTGATCTGATTGTTTTCAGCCCTTGCGAACATCTACAAGATTCCGGAGCTAAGACAGAAGGTCATCTTCACGCTCATCATGTTCGCCGTGTTCCGTCTCGGCACGCACATCCCTGTGCCGGGCGTTGATCCGTCGGCGATCGAGCAGCTGTTTGCCACGGGAAATCTGTTCGGCCTCTTGGATCTTTTTTCCGGCGGCGCGTTCAGCAAGTTTTCCATCTTTGCGATGAGCATCACGCCGTACATCAACGCGGCGATCATCATGCAGCTTCTCACGGTTGTCATTCCGACTTTGGAACAATGGTCCAAAGAAGGGCAGGAAGGGCACAAGAAAACGACGAAGGTCACACGCTACCTGACCGTAGCGCTCGCCTTCTTCCAGGCCGTCGGCATGTCGATCGGCCTGAAGCAGGCAATCTTGAACCCCAACCCCGTCTCCATCCTGATCATCGCGATCACCTTGACGGGAGGCACGATATTTCTCATGTGGATCGGCGAGCAGATCACGGCGAACGGCGTCGGCAACGGCATATCGCTCATCATCTTCGCCGGTATCGTCGCGGCATTGCCGAAGAATCTCGGCACGATCTACAGCTACTTGCAGGCGGGGACGATCAGCTATTTTAACGCATTCGTCTTTGCCGTCATCGCTCTCTTGATGATCGTGTTCGTCATTTACATCCAAGAGGGCAACCGCCGAGTCCCGATTTCCTACGCGAAACGGGTCGTCGGAAAGAAGACGTATGGCGGAAGTTCCAGCCATATCCCGCTGAAGGTCAACCACGCGGGCGTCATCCCAATCATCTTTGCGTCATCCGTGCTGATGTTTCCAGTAACCGTCGCCCAGTTTATTGAAGTTCCCTGGGTGACCAAACTCGCCGGTTATTTTGCGTGGGGCACGCCGCTGCAGACCAGCATCTACGCGCTGCTCATCATCTTCTTCACGTACTTTTACACCGCGGTTACTGTAAAGATATCGGATATGGCAGAGAACCTGAAAAAATACGGTGGCTTCATCCCGGGCATACGTCCGGGCAAGCCGACGGAAGAATATCTCGATACTGTCATGACGCGCATCACGCTGGCAGGCGCGTTTTTCCTGGCATTCATCGCCGTGCTGCCGAACCTCGTCGCGGGCGCGACCCACATCGAGGGCGTGTACTTCGGCGGCACGGCACTGCTCATCGTCGTCGGAGTTGCGCTGAACACGATGAAGCAGATTGAGTCCATGGTAGTCATGCGCCATTACCAAGGTTTCATGAAATAGGAGGAGTCCTTTGATGCATATCCTGTTAATGGGTCCGCCGGGCGCCGGCAAAGGCACGCAGGCGGCCAATCTCGTGAAGGAATTCGGCATCCCGCACATCTCGACGGGCGACATGTTCCGTGCCGCCGTCAAGGAGGGGACGGAGCTTGGGCGAAAGGCGAAGGCCTGCATGGACGCTGGCAAGCTCGTGCCGGACGAGGTCACGATCGGCATCGTAAAGGAGCGGCTCTCTAAGCCCGACTGCAAGAAGGGCTTTATCCTCGACGGCTTCCCGCGCACGGCAGAGCAGGCGGACGCCCTCTCCGGCATCCTCAAGGAGCTGGGTATATCCCTCACCGCAGCCATCAACATCACGGTGCCGGCGGCGGATCTCATCGAGCGCGCCGTCGGACGCCGCATCTGCAAGAAGTGCGGCGCGACCTACCATGTGAAGTTCAACCCGCCCAAAAAGGAGGCGGTTTGCGACACGTGCGCGGGCGACCTCTACCAGCGTGCAGACGACAGCGAGGAGACGATGAAGAACCGTCTCTCCGTTTACGAGGCGCAGACGAAGCCCTTGATCGCCTACTACAAAAAGGCGGGCGTCTACAAGGAGATCGACGGCAGGAAGGCCATTGACGAGGTCAAGGCCGCCATGATTGCCGCCTTGAAGGACTGAGCTGCGTGTCCGAGAGCCACCGAACGATAAAGACGCGAGAGCGTCACGGCGGGCGCGAGTCCGCGTCCGAGAAAATACGATGTTGGGCATGGGCAATTCCCGATGCGGAACGCTCCTTTCACGGAAGATGGACAGCTTTCGCCCAACCCAATTTCAGAGAGGGAGAAGCTCATGTCAAAACAAGATGTAATCGAAGTCGAGGGCAAGGTGCTGGAAGCGCTGCCCAACGCGATGTTTCAAGTCGAGCTGGAAAACGGTCACGTCGTCCTGGCGCACGTCTCGGGGAAGATCCGCATGAATTTCATCCGCATCCTTCCCGGCGACAAGGTCACGATTGAGCTTACGCCTTACGACCTGACGCGCGGACGCATCACCTATCGTTTCAAGTAGACGCAGCCGCTTTTCGGCAGGCAGCGCAGAAGGAGGCAAAGTCAATGAAAGTCAAGCCGTCCGTCAAACGGATTTGCGAGAAATGCAAGATCATCAAGCGCAAGGGCCGCGTCATGGTCATTTGCGAAAACCCGAAGCATAAGCAGAGACAAGGTTAAGGAGGTGCTTTTCTATGGCACGTATCGCCGGTGTGGATTTACCGCGTGACAAGAGAATCGAGATTGCTTTGACATATATCTATGGGATCGGCCTGACGACCTCCCAGAAGCTCCTGAAGCTGGCAGAGGTCAACCCCGACACGCGCACGCGCGACCTGACGGAAGACGAGGTCGTGAAGCTGCGCGACGTCATCGACAGGGAAGCGATCGTCGAAGGGGATCTTCGCCGTGAGCGCCAGATGGCGATCAAGCGTCTCGTCGATATCGGCTGCTACCGCGGCCGCCGTCACCGCCTGGGTCTCCCCGTGCGCGGACAGAACACGAAGAACAACGCCCGCACGCGCAAAGGTCCCCGCAAGGCCGTCGCGGGCAAGAAGAAGGACAAATAAAAGGGAGGGTCATTGAGTGGCAGTAAAGAAAACGACGCGGACGAAGAAAAAAGACCGCAAGAACATTGAATATGGCGTTGCGCATATCAGCTCCACCTTCAACAACACGATCGTCACGCTGACGGACAAGAGCGGCAATGCCCTCTCGTGGGCGAGCGCGGGCGGCCTCGGCTTCCGCGGCTCCAGGAAGAGCACGCCGTTCGCGGCGCAGATGGCGGCGGAAGTCGCGGCGAAGGCTGCGATGGAGCATGGCTTGAAGCAGGTCGAGGTCTACGTCAAAGGCCCCGGCGCCGGCCGTGAAGCCGCGATCCGCTCCCTGCAGGCGACGGGCCTTGAAGTCAACATGATCAAGGACGTCACACCGATTCCGCACAACGGCTGCCGTCCGCCGAAGCGCAGAAGAGTTTGATGGAGGTGCAGAAGAAATATGGCTATTGACAGATCCGCAACCCTCAAGCGGTGCCGCTCGCTCGGCATCGAGCCGGGCATGGTCGGCATCAGCCGCCAGTCCAAGCGCCAGCCGCGCCGCCAGGCCCGCAAGGTCAGCGAGTACGGCATGCAGCTCAAGGAAAAGCAGAAGGCGAAGTTCATCTATGGCGTCTTGGAAAAGCAGTTCCGCAAGTACTACGAGAAGGCGAAGACGATGCCGGGCGTCACGGGCGAGAACCTTCTCGGCCTCCTGGAGCGCCGCATCGACAACGTCGTCTTCCGCCTCGGTCTCGCTAAGACGCGCCGTCAGGCTCGCCAGCTCGTGACGCACGGTCACATCCGTGTCAACGGCAAGCGCCTCGACATCCCGTCCGCGCTCGTCCGTGCCGAAGATGAGATCACGATCGACGAGAAGAGCCGCTCGAACGCTTTCTTCAAGACGCTCGCTGAGAACTACAAGCCGCTGAACCTTCCCGCATGGCTCGCAGCCGACGGTGCGAAACTCAGCGGCACGGTCACGCGCTATCCGAGCCGCGACGAGATCGACGTCCCTGTCAACGAACAGGCGATCGTCGAGCTGTACTCCAGATAATCTCTTGCCGGTATTTTATATGATCGACTGCATGAGAACAATGGAGGAGGGTTATCCCAGATGATCGAGATCGAAAAGCCAAAGATCGAGATAGTGGAAATCAGCGAAGATAATCGTTATGGGAAGTTCGTCTGCGAGCCTTTGGAGCGTGGCTACGGCACGACCCTCGGCAACAGCCTGCGGCGCATCCTCTTGTCATCCCTGCCGGGCGCTGCGATCACCTCGATCCGCATAGACGGCGTACTGCACGAGTTTTCCACCATCCCGGGCGTCCGCGATGATGTGACGAACATCGTACTGAACCTCAAGTCGCTCTGCTTCAAGATGTACAGCGAAGAGCCGCGCCTTCTTCGCCTCGACGTCGAGGGCGAGAAGGAAGTCAAGGCGGCGGACATCATCACTGATCCCGACGTTGAGATCTTGAACCCCGATCTTCACATCGCGACGCTCAACGAGGACGCAGAACTGCACATGGAAATGACTGTCGAGCGTGGCAAAGGCTATGTGGCGGCGGAGAAGAACAAGAAGCCCGATCATGTCATCGGCGTCATTCCGATCGACTCCATCTTTTCCCCGATTCAGCGCGTCAACTACACCGTGCAGGACACGCGCGTGGGCAACGTCACCGACTACGACAAGCTCATCCTCGAAGTGTGGACGGATGGCTCGATCCGCCCCGAAGAGGGCGTGAGCCGCGCGGCTAGCATCCTCATCTCGCACTTCAAGCTCTTCCAGAACATGGCGGGGCTGCCGGAAGAAGAGGAAGAGGAAGAAGTCGCGCCGCCCGAGCCTGAGGAGCCGGACGCTTCCAAGGTGCTGGAAACGACGATTGACGACCTTGATCTCTCCGTGCGCTCCTTCAACTGCCTGAAGCGCGCGAACATCAACACGGTCGCCGATCTCGTCTCAAAGACGGAAGAGGACATGATGAAGGTCAGGAACCTCGGCAGGAAATCCTTGGAAGAAGTCAAGAAGAAACTCGAGGAGTACGACTTGACATTGAAGAAAGAAGAAGAATAAGAGAGGGATAAACCATGAGCTATAGAAAATTAGGGCGTAATTCGAGTGCCCGCAAGGCACTCTTCCGCAGCATCCTGGCCTCCTTCTTCAAGCATGAGCGCATCGAGACGACGGAAGCGAAGGCGAAGGAAGTCAGAAGCCTCGCGGAAAAGCTCATCACGCTGGCAAAGCGTGGCGACCTTGCCGCCCGCCGTCAGGCGATTGCCGATATTGGCGATGAAGAAGCAGTTAGGAAGCTTTTCAGCGACATCGCGGAAAAGTACACGGAGCGTCCGGGCGGCTACACGCGCATCCTGAAGCTCGGCCCCCGTCGCGGCGACGCCGCGCCGATGGCGCTTTTGGAGCTTGTCTGAAGATGTACTGAAAGCAAGAAAGCAAGGAACGGGAGTCCCGCCCGTAAGGCGGGGGATTCCGCATCCTTGCTTTTTGTTATGACATGAAGGAGGCAGCTCAATCTTTTCGGGAAATTTTCTATGGAAATGTTTTGTGCAGGAAAGATGAGAGGCTTTGCGAGTGGTACGAAAAATGATGAAAAATTATGTAATCGGACGATTCCTGCAGATGGTGCCGATGCTTTTGTGCATCACATTTTTGGCGTTCGCCGCGATGCGGTTGGCGGGCGACGACGCCGTCGACCTGATGTATGAGAAGTCAGGCGGCGTGACGGAGGAGGTCAAGGCGGCAAAGCGTGCGGAACTGGGCCTCGATCAGCCGTTCCTCGTGCAGTACGGAGCATGGCTCAAGGGAGCTGTCACGGGGAATATGGGGAAATCGTACATCTCGGGCAAGCCGGTATGGGAGACGTTCATGGAAAAGCTGCCGGCGACGCTATACTTGATGCTTGCTTCCGTTCTCATGACGCTCGCTTTCGCCGTGCCTCTCGGCATCTTGGCGGCGGCGCGGCAGAATCGTCAGGCAGATGTTCTCATTCGCATCGGCACATTTGTCGGCAACTCCCTGCCAAATTTTTTCGTGGGGCTTTTGCTCATCTATGTTTTTGCCGTGCGGCTTGAGTGGCTGCCGATCTTGGCGAAGGCGGGCGATGGGCGTGCGGTCATCCTGCCTGCGCTGACCTTGGCGATTGCCATGGGCGCGAAGTACACGCGCCAGATTCGCGCCGTGGTCTTGGAGGAGCTGGCGAAGCCGTACGTCGTGGGAGCACGTGCACGCGGCGTGAAGGAACGCACGATCCTTGTGAAAAGCGTGCTGCGCAGCTCGCTCGTGCTCATCGTCACGCTGCTCGCGCTGTCGATGGGATCACTTCTCGGCGGCACGGCGATCGTTGAGACGATTTTCCTTTGGGACGGCGTGGGGAAAATGGCGGTCGAGGCGGTCTTGGCGCGCGACTATCCGCTGGTGCAGGCGTATGTGGCATGGATGGCGGTGATCTATGTCGTGCTGAATCTCGCGGCGGATATTTTTTACCGTCTGCTCGATCCGCGCGTCGGCTATGAAAAGGCAGGGGCGTCATGACGGTGCGCAGGTATCGCCCGCTGCTGCCATACGCGGCGGCCGTGGGCGTCGTGCTCATCGTCGCCGCCTGTGCGCCGCTCTTGACGCCGCATGATCCGTATGCACAGGATTTGGAGCGGGCTCTTCTCGCGCCGAGCGCCGAGCATCTTCTGGGGACGGACCGCTACGGGCGCGATCTCTTGTCGCGCGTCCTCGTGGGGGCGCAGACGACGCTCGGGTCGGCGCTGGCGCTGCTGCTCTTTGTGAGCTGCGCGGGCAGTTTGATCGGCGCGGTCTCGGGCTATCGCGGTGGGCGGCTCGATACCTTTTTCATGCGGCTCGCCGATATGCTGCTCGCGTTTCCGCAGCTCGTCTTTGCGCTTGCAATCGCGGGCGCTTTCGGCGGCGGGCTTTTTTATGCGGCGGCGGCGCTCGCCTTCCTCGGCTGGGCGAAGTATGCACGCATCGCGCGCGGCTTGACGCTCTCTTTGTGCGCACTGCCGTACATGGAAGCGGCGCGCATGGCGGGCGGCAGTTCTCTCGCCGTGCTGCGGCATCACGTCCTGCCGAATATCGCGGGACCGATTCTCGTCACGGCGGCGCTCGATCTCGGCACGCTCACGATGGAGCTGGCCGGGCTCTCGTTTCTCGGACTCGGCGCGATGCCGCCGATGGCGGAGTGGGGTTCGATGATGAGCAGCGGACGCAGCATGCTGCAGACGACGCCGTGGGTCATCTTAGCGCCGGGGGCGGCGCTCACCCTCACGGTGGCGGTGTTCAACCTGTTCGGCGACAAGCTGCGCGACGTGTTGGCGCCGAAGGAAGTAAGTAAATAAGTAAACGAGTAGGAAAAAGAGGAGGCTACAGAAAAATAAAGATGAATAAGAAGAGATTGGCGGCGGCTTTGGCAGGGCTTTTTGCGGCGGCGGTTTTCGCGGGCTGCGGCGCGGACAAGAACGAGGCGGCAGGGGAGAAAGTCTTTACCTACGGCACGATGTCGTATGGCGTGGCGATGGAGAACGCGGGCACGAACCCGCATGTTTCATACAACGGCTGGAGCACCCTGCGCTACGGTATCGGCGAGACCTTGTTCCGCTTCAATGAGAAGATGGAGCCTGTGCCTTGGCTCGCCGAGAGTTTTGAGCAGGTCGATGAATATACGATGAAGATCAAGCTGCGCGACGATGTCGTGTTTTCCAACGGCAAGAAGATGACGGGCGAGGCGGTCAAGGCGTGCTTGGAAGATCTCGTGGCGAAGCATGACCGCGCACCGAAGAATCTGAAGCTCAAGTCCATCACGGCGGATGGACAGACTGTCACCCTCGTATCGAGCGAGAAGATGCCGACGCTCATCAACGCATTGGCAGATCCCTATGCCTGCATCATTGACATGGAGGCGGGAGAAAAGGATCGCATCGTCGTCGGTACCGGCCCGTATGTGGCGCAGAAGGTCACGGATACCGAAATGGAGCTTTCGAAAAATGAGAAGTATTGGGGCGCTGTCAAGCCGAAGCTCGACAAGATCATCGTCAAGAGCATTGCCGACGGCGATACGCTGACGATGGCGATGCAGAGCGGCGAGCTGGATGCCGCGCAGGGACTGCCCTATGCGAGTTTGGAGCTTTTCCAAAAGGACAGCGCGAAGTACAAGATCAGCCAAGCCGATACGTCGCGCGTCTATCAGGCGGCGTTCAACTACAAGACGCCCGAGCTGCAGGATGTGCGCGTGCGTCGGGCGATTTCTATGGCGCTCGATAAGGAGAACTTCTGCAAGGTACTGCTGAAGGGCAACGGTACGCCTGCGGTCGGCCCGTTCCCCAAGAGCATGCCTTTCGGCGGTGATGCCGTGCGGGCGGCTGCTTACGACTTGGAGGGGGCGAAGGCGCTCTTGAAGGAAGCCGGCTACGAGGATACGGACGGCGACGGTTATGTGGATAAGGGCGGCAAGAATTTGGAGCTTCGCTATCTGACGTATCCGTCGCGCCAAGAGCTGCCGATCCTCGCCGAATCGCTGCAGGCGAATCTCAAGAAGATCGGCGTCAAGCTGAATGTCAA
This sequence comes from uncultured Selenomonas sp., assembly GCA_905373085.1. Lineage (GTDB taxonomy): Bacteria > Bacillota > Negativicutes > Selenomonadales > Selenomonadaceae > Selenomonas. Next base: position 1,500 of record CAJPRR010000057.1, on the reverse strand, counting down.
TTCGACGGATAGCTACAAGTCGTTCTTGAAGAGCGGCGATTACGATGTATTCGCCAAAGCGCTCGTAGCGGCGCCGACGGGCGATCCCGAATACTATTTCACGGGCAATCTCCTCAAGGATGCCGTCGATAACAGCGGCTTTTACTACAGCCCGCAGGTGGAAGAGCTCGCCGCCAAGCTGCACAACACCTACGGCGCCGAAGCGCGCGCCGCGCTCGCCGTCGCTATGGAGCAGCAGGTCTTGGACGACTGCGCGGTTCTCTACGCATCGCATCTGCGCATGAGTCTCGTGATGAAACCGGGCATCGAAGGCCTCAAGGCGCATCCGTCCGATTACTATGAAGTCAGTGCGGAGATGGAGAAGAAATCGTGAGTGATACGCCGCTTCTCGCCGTGCGGAATCTCGCGATTTCGTACGGCGAAAAGCAGGCGGTGCACGGCGTGAATTTCTGCCTGCATCGCGGGGAGATTCTCGTCTTGGCGGGGGAGTCGGGCAGCGGCAAGAGTACGATTCTGCGGGCGGTCATGGGCATCTTGGATGCGGGCGTCTGCGCGGGAGAAATCCTTTGGGAAGGGATGGATGTCCTGCGACTTGCCAAAGATGCACGGCGAAAACTCGCAGGCGAGGAAATCGCGATGGTTTTTCAAAATGCAGGCGCCTCCTTCTGCCCCGTACGCACGATCGGCAGTCAGCTCTATGAGAGCGTATGCGCCCATAGGGCGTGGAGCTATGCTGAGTTTCGCGAACGAGCCGAGGCGCTGATGGCGCAGATGCAGCTTCCGCGCATGGTGCTTGATGAGTACCCGTTCCGCCTGTCGGGCGGCATGGCGCAGCGCGCAGGCATCGCCGCCGCGATGCTCCTGCAGCCGAAGCTCATCTTGGCGGACGAGCCGACTTCGGCGCTCGACGCGCTGACGCAGGTGCGCGTGGCGAAGGAGCTCATGGCGCTTCGCCGACGCACGGGCGTCGCGATGCTGCTGGTCACGCACCACATGGGGCTGGCGTATCACATGGCGGATCACATTCTCATCCTGCGGCGCGGGGAGATGGTGGAACAAGGTGCGCGGAAGGAAATCTTCCGCCATCCGAAGGAAGCCTATACGAAGGAGCTGATCGCCGCCGTGCCGAGATTGTAGGTGGAATGAGTCGTGGAAATGATTTTGAAAGCCGAAGGGCTGGTAAAGTCCTTCGGCAAAGGGGCAGAGCGGCGGCGCGTGCTGGACGGCGTGGACTTTGCCGTTGCGGCGGGCGAGTGCCTGGGCATCGTCGGGCAGAGTGGCTGCGGCAAGAGCACCGCCATGCGCATCGCCGCACGCCTTTTGGATGCGGACGAAGGGCGCATCTCCTTTTGCGGCAAGGACATCACACATACGCGCGGGCGCGAGCTTCGTGAAGTGTACGGCGCGATGCAGATGATTTTCCAAATGCCCGAGGATTCTTTTGACCCCAGAAAGACGCTCGGTTGGAGTATCGCCGAGCCGCTTCTGCGGCACGGTTGG
>CAJPRR010000056.1 GCA_905373085.1 uncultured Selenomonas sp. | reverse complement strand
GCAATCCTAAAACTATCTGTTTTTGAAACCTTATGGTATAATAATGCAAAAAGCAATAATACAACCCTCTTTGCAGGTTTTTCTTCCTATTATGTCGAATAAGAACCTCATGCTCAATTTACAGACATTACAGACATTACAGACATACTTTCCCCACGGCAATCATCCATCCACACACCTACGTTTTAAAAAGAGGGATTTTGATGAAGATATTGTGCCTGCTCATCACACTTGCCGCACTTTTTTGTGCCGGTTGTTCCAGCAGCGTTGCTGACAGCATCGGAAAAGATGTTGAGGACACTCTGAGCAATACCCAGCATGCGAAAAACCGCTATGTTCAAATGGTCAAAAATGGCCATCCAAATGAATATCCCAACCGGACTTACGAGCAAGCCTTTTCCAATTTCTTCGCCCAGTCACAATGGAAATATTTTAAAAGCGATGACCAGCAGGACGTCGTCGAATTCACTGGCGACTGCACGTACCAAGATGTTCCTGTCAAGGCCAGAATCCAGTTCGTCGTCGATGAAAAAGCCAGTACCTTTGAAACGACGTATCTCGCTTTCAATGAGGTGCCGCAAAATCGGTTAGTTCTATCCGCCCTCCTCGAAAAAGCATTCACCGAACCACTGAAAAAATAAAGCATAATAGAGGACATCAAAAAAGCACTGTGAAAACACGCACAGTGCTTTTCTATTCTATTTCCTTCTTTATCACGTAGCGCTGGCACGACAATCCCAGAAGGAACTCTACGCCCAGCGGAGAGTCCGAGCAAAAATCTTCATCGGCAAAGGTATGGAGAATCTCGTCGATGATCCATATAATGGTAGGCTTCCAGTATATGCTTTCCGTGATCCCCTTCAGCGTCTGATACGTCGGCACAGCATACGAGGAGCGTTCCCCGCCAATCTTTGTGATCGGATCGGTGAAGAGCGCCATCCTGCCGTAAACCTGGAACTCGATCGCATTTCGCATCATATCACCCCTTCAGATCATGTATTATGTGGTTTCCTGCTCCAACTGCACGCCGAAATCTTCCCGGTAATACGGTTCGTGCAAGACAAACACGCCGCTCTCCGTCTGCCGCACCGCCCCTTGGGCTTCGAGCGTCTCCATCTCATGGCGAAAGAGGTTCACCATATACTGCTGTGCCCGCCTCGCAGCCTGATAAAAGAGCTTCTTGTCCACCGCCTTTTTATCAAAAGCTGCCACCAAATCCTTCCCCGCCGCATAGGGCACGAGCACGCTCTCCGTATACGAATCGACGACCTCAAAGGCCCGCCCTGCATCCCGAAACGCCTGCATGAATAAAAAAACGGGCTCGCCTCTCTCCTCTCGAACCTGCTGGCCTGCGCCATTCGCGCTCAGGAGGTCGAATAGGATATATCGCTTGTCGAGCGGATAGCGCAGTTCCCGCGGCATGCGTCCCTGATAGAATTTAAGAAAATACTCCTTCATGACCTCCAGCAACAGGATGGCATCCGCCTCGTTCTTGTGCAGCAGAATCCGCGCGATTTTCTTACCCTCGCGTATATCTTCCAAATGCAGAAGACCTTCATCGGCAAATTCCACAATGCGCACGAGCCCTTGCGTGCCGTCTCCGTGGCGATTGCGGCGCCCCGCTGCCTGTGCGATCGACGAGAAGCCTGCCAGCGCACGATAAACCACGGGAAACGACACATCGACTCCCGCCTCGATGAGCTGCGTGCTGATGCAAATGAGCCGCTTTTCCGGCTCCTCTCTGTGCCGTGCAAGCTCCGCACGCACCTCATCCAAGACTCTCTTTCTATGTGTCGGGCACATCTTCGTACTCAGATGAACCACCTGCGTTTCATGCTCTGCGGACGAAGCCTCACGAAGCACAGCCTGATAAAGCTCCCGCGCCTGTTTCGTGAGGTTCACGATGGCGAGCACATCGCCGCGCTCTTCAGCACTCTCTAGGATCTCGGCGGCAATCTCATCGACAGAAGATCCCCATCGCGGCAGCAGTTCTCGATATGGACGCGCCGAAATCCCTCGAACACTGCCGCCGCATCCGTCGTCAGTTCCGCTTTGCCGCCAATCGCCAGCGGGCACTCCATCCGCTCCAACGGCGGCTACGTAGCCGTGCACAAGACGGCATATCCAGCTCAAACGCGGCGCTGTCGAGGCGATCGGCATCGACCAACATGCTGAAAAGCAGCTTATGCACCATGTCCCACGCGAAGTAATAGGCCTCGCTCTCTCGTGAGCTCAGAGATGCAATTCGTTCATCCAGTGCAGAAAACTCACGCACCGCCGCCTTAAAAAGTCGATCAAGCTCCGCCTCGTCGATGACCGCACGATAATAATAGGCGAGATCGACCTGCGCCAATACATCCTTTTTCTCCACGCGTTTCCAAAAATCGGCGTTGCCTTCCCGATCGACATAATTCATCAGATCGGCATGATGCGAAAAAATCACGAGCGCCATCATATCTGCCGCCAGCTTCCCATCTTCCGAAGATCGCCCATACCACCGATGCAGCAACTGACCACCTGCCGACGTATGGTCGACCGTGCCCCATCGGCTGAAGTCGCCCGGATGCTTGCGGCACCATTCGAGATACGAGGAAAACTCCGCCGTACACTTGCCGAGATCATGCAAAATGCCAATTAGGCGCGCCGTCGCCGAAAGCCCGCTTCCCTCGGCAAATCCCGCCATAAGATCTGCCACGTTTCCAAGATGCTCCGGCAACGTCTGCTCCGCCGAACCGTCGCGCCGTATATGCGCAAGATAGTGCCCCTTCATCGCTCCCCCGTTCTCCACATACAGGCTGCCGCACATGCAAATCCAGTTCCATCCAATGCGGCATCGACTTGCGTCGCCGGAACATAGGAAACCTTTCTCAACCAGTGACCTTTTCCTTCTTCATGCCACGAATCGCACCCTTTGCCCAAAAGAAAAAGCCTGCGCAGAATCGTAAACATAGTCGTGTTCAGCAAGCATCAGCAGAAGCTCCTCTATGCTGTTCGGGCGATAAGCATACGGCTGCATCTTCGACGCATACTCTCCCAGCTTCTTCGTACCATAGGCAGAGAAAAACTTCTTTGTGTCCTTATTATTATTCAGCAACATCTGCAAATACTTTTGCGCCATCTCCTCCTTGCCCTGCTTATACGAAAGTAAAGCCATAGCAAGCGGGAAGCGCGTCCCCCAGCCCCCATCATAGGCACCAAAAAGCTTGTGCGCCGCTTGCTCTTCTTCGAGATACCCATAAAGGTGAATGAGCGTATACCGAATGCCAAGATTATCGTCCTTACAAAGGCGAAGCATCGACTCGCATGCCTTCGCCGCCAGCCGCATCTTACGATTCATCAACAACGTCCCCACATAGGTCTGGCAGACCCGCATGTACGGACGTGTTTCAATCAGCCCCCAAAAGTCGCCGATCGATGCCTTGCGAAAATACCCTTGTTCCCGCAGCTGCTTCTCAGCCTTTTGCTGCAGTTCGAAGAGACGCATTTCCTGCTCATAGGGATTTTTCGATGTCTCCTCAATTTCCATCAACGCTGCATCCACATGATCCGGCTCAAGCTCCCGCGCCTTCCGAATCCACTTCAACACCTCCCGCCGGCTTCCTGCCTCCTGCGCACGCTCCAAAAAACGCATCCGCCGACTCCTCATCCTGCATCGGCTCAAGACTCACATCTCCAGCATTGAGCATCGTCACATACTGCTGCAGCAGGGCATCCATCTCCGCCTCACTCGATTCCTCATGCCCCTGCTCCGCTAAAAAACGCTGGAATCCCTCATAGAATTTCTCGCCATTACTCTTCACTATATTTTCTCCCCACTTTATGTTTTCATCACAACGATACCTTTTACGACTATTCCGACATAATCAAGGCGATTTCCTTACAACTGATAGAAAATTCAAAATTTCCCCCGCATGACTATCTATCTCCGCGGTGCTGCTTGAGGAACTCATCCATCTGACCGATCCGCTTCGTTATGTCATCGATATGATCTGCGACTTGCAAAATCAACTGCTTTTGTAAAACCGTGAGGAATCCCTCCGCCGCTGGCATGGCATCCTCTACTCTGTCGCGAAGCACCTTCGGGAAACAACTTTCCATTTCATCCACTGCTACGGGCATATCCCTGTCCAACATCTTCAGTAAGAGGTCATACGAACTTTTTCCATCGTTGCCGAACACGACACTGACCAACTTAATATTGCCACCTTCCAGCATCTCTTGCAGATAATTAAGCTCACGCGCACGTTCGCCAAACAAGATTCTCCGATATTGAAAAACTCCTCCCACGTCGCGCTGCTCACGCTTCTGAACATGCTTCGCCTTCAACACGCCATACTGCAGCAAATCCGCCATCCACTCAGCATCCTTCAAGCCCGGATTTCTTCCGGGAACATACTTCATGTGCCGAGAATCGACGAGTATGATCGGCAAATGCGAGACCTCGCAAGCGTTGTAGATGGCGTTCGAATAAGCACTCGTGCCCTCCACGGCAGCCATCTGGCATTCTGCCTCCAAGAGCCATCTCACCAACGTACGAATCTCCTCACTCGTCGTGCCACACGAGCGAACTTCATACGTATTGCCACATTTGAGACAAGCAACAATAGTTCGTTTGTGCACATCAATCCCACAGCAACGCTCGTACATGATCTCCATGAAGATTCCCCTCCATCCATCTCATCGGCTCAAACTTCCCAATGTTCCTTTTTAGAGCAAGACTCCTCTCATCCAGCGCCGCATAGCAGCTTCACCAATCGATCCACATCGGTCATAGGATTCTGCTCGGATAGTTTTACTGTGTCATTATCTTCATGGTATCTACGCAACTGCTCGGCGCGGGAAATCGCCTTTTCCATATTTCCTTGTAAAACCTCGAACATATCCCTGCTCTTTTCATAATCAGGAACATATTGCTTTAATTTGTCGATGACTTTATCGCTAGAATCATACGGCGCTCTGCCGTCTTCAAAATGCAAGACAAACCAAACCTCAAAGCAGGGATTGGATAAAATCACCTTGATCTCCTGCTTATCAGCATAATTGATTGCCTGTTGAATCTGCTTGCCTCGCGTTCCCCAAAGATCAGCATCAAAAACAGCAAAGGCTAGATCGCCAGCATGAAACTTCAATTTGGCTCGGGCTCTTTTTATGTCCTCCACTATCCCCATAGAATCGGTCGAATTGCCCGAAGAAAAGTGAACACGAAAATTCTTCTGTATTCGGTTGAATTTGTTGAAATAACCTATCTCCGTCTTATTCTTTCCTTCTGTTCCAATCAATATAAAGCGTTTTGTCGAACGTTCATTTCTTCCACGTTGCTTTTGTGCACTTGGTTTCACCATATTGTTTCCCCCAGCGAAATAATAGGAATCGCTCCATATCGTCCTTGGAGATAACTGTCCCGAACATTGTCTTTTCTTACAGGTGACGGAGAAAAATCGTCTAGGGAATACAGAGTAGAAGTGCCTACAGAATTATCTTTCTCCACAAAATAGATCTGGTCTTTACGGAACAACTCCAAACTCAAGAAACTTATATCGTGCGTGCTAAAGATAAGTTGCGCATTCGTTTTATTGAGTTCCTTATCATAGAACATTTTTATAATCGCTTGCAACAGAAGCGGATGCAAGCCCGCAGAAAGTTCATCGATGATGATGGTTTTTTCCGATTCCATCGCCCGCTTAATCAATGCTGCACCAAAAAACATCTGCTCTGTTCCAGAAGATTCTTCTTGCAAAGGTAACTCAAAATGCCTGCTTCCAGCTTTTGTTTTTATCACGTGCCTTGCCGCAATCTTATATCTTTTCCCTTCCCCTTCCGTTGCCTGCCTCCGCAGCAATTCTGCAATCGCGTCAGGCATACCGCTCTGTTTAAGATCCTCTACCATTACAGGCACAACCTCAAAGGTATACCCCGTAATATTGAAATCAGAATCTTTTAGAGTCTTCAGAAGGAACTCTTTCAAGCCTTGATCCGCCTCTTCTATAATGCCGAGTCCTTCCGAGCGGATTTGCTCAAAATCATATACATCAATCGCCTCCGCAAACCACATATAGGGCTCTTTCGTTTCCGCACAATTCCATGATGTCGCCGTTGCAAGGAATAATTTGTTGGGCGTATTTTTTTCTGCATATTCATTAAATCTTTTCTCCTTACCTGCGGGAAAAGAATATTGATTCATATCCTGTCGCTCAAATATCTTAGTAGGTTTCGACGCTTCATATACATACAAATACTCCTCGATAATCATACGTCTATCGGCTGCGAAACCATATTGATATTTCTTCCCCTTATATACAAAAATAAAATCGAATCGTGTTGGCTGCGTATGCATTTCTTCATCAAACAAAAACGGGGCAATCTCAGGCAAAGTATTATTGATCCCCCGTAAATCAGAGTAACGGATAAGTTTGATTGCCACTGCCATCGCATTCAATATATTGCTTTTCCCTGCTGCATTCGCTCCATATATCGCTGCTACCGAAAGCAAATTTTCACTGCCAGCCCTGCAGAGCCAGTCTTCATGCTCTTTTACCTCCGAATTCGCCACCATACTTAAGGTCACTTCATCCTTAATCGATCTAAAATTCGATGTACTAAATTGCAATAACATCCTATTCCCTCCCCTATGGGGTCTGATCTATCATCCACAAAGTGGTCGCTTGTACTGCAGGGTGTCTCTCTCAGGTAGATACAGTGCATTTGTAAAAACTTGCCAGTCACATTCCGTGTCCACTGGCCTTAATGAAAGTTACCCATCCTTTATTGCACCACGACAAAAGCTATTTCCGGTCTACCTATTTACAGGTAAAACAAAAGAAATGCCCGCTTCTTTCATAAGGTTCCATTCTCCCTTCAATTGTCCCGCTGTTAATATTTCATAGAGAAAAAGCCAATTTTGATCAAATACCTCATCATCAGTCTTTAGGATTTTCGCCAACTTTTTCATCATATCCATATTATCTTTTACACTAAACCTTTGATAATATAACCATGAAAACATCCTAAACAAGCAGTTGTTGCAACGTTCTTGGTAGTCTAAATCTATGTCTTCCATAGCTTTAATTTTAAAATTATATTTAATCGAGAAATATAAAACATAGCACAGAGCTTCATAGTTTTTTACATTTTTTGCTTCTTTGAATAATTGCTCAGAAAATTCTTGTATAATTTCCGTAGTTATTTCAAAAGGGACAAAAACATATGAATCTAACAACGAGACAAGATATGGATATATAACGGAAAGATGTAATATTAGCTTCACATAATACTGCTTTGCATTATAGCTAAGGTTATATCCTGATAAAACCTTAATAGCGTACTTCAATATGGCTGAATTCATATCATTTTTCTGCATAAGTCGTATACTCATATCAAGATAGGTTTGTACTCTTTTATAATCCAATCTCCGATATTTATTCTCTAAAGGAATACTTGTAAGCTCTCTCACCCAGTCTTCAACCATCGCTAGCGGCAAAGAAATAATCTGTGTCTTTCTATAATTTATAGATAAATCATATGCTCTTAGGCACTCTCTTAAGTCCGTTAGAAAATTTTGAGCATGTTCCATACTAGGCACATAACAGGTATAATCATCTATATTTCGAATATATTGATATTTCCCACATAACTCTTTATCTACAGCCGTTAATATAATCTCGGATAGTAAATTAGATGCATGTGGTCCTATCATCAATCCATGAGTTTCTCCATTCCGCAGTTTTTGACATGCATCATCTAATTCATTGTACCATTCCTTTTTATCACGATTATTCTTTGCAGTTGCTTTGCCGATCAATGCCCAACATAGTGAATGAGTATATATGCTTGGGAAACATGTAGATATATCTGTTTTTACTACATAACGATTCCCAAGCAGCATATCCGGTTCAGGCGATGCATCAATTTCCCAATTCTTATAGTTTAACTCAAATAAATATGGAACAGCATAACGCTTTCGGATATGCAATCTACTAATTTTATGTGTATTTCCGTCAGTATTAGCAATCAATTTGTCTCGAATGCATTCCCAGTGTTTTTTAAGTACACGACACAAATGTTCATAGGCAAATGGATTCGGTATCCCGAAAGCACGTAAAACATTAATATTTCTCATGGATTCATAATAAATATAATTATATGTTTTTTTATCCAATTGCAACGCCTTATCTTTGCAATAGTGATAAAAAGTTTCGGACGTAAATATCGGTGGTAATCTATCAGTAAACAAACCATAGCCTAAAAAGCCTCGATATATATCATCAGGAGTAATTTCATTCATAAAAGCACTATAAGGTTTTTCCATGCATTAAACTCCTTGCCTAATTACGATATCGTTACAATCAGTTGAAAGCTTTCCTATAACGTTGTGGTCAAGCGTTTTTGTAACACGAGTGTCCAATCAACTTATGACGAATACCTCGCTTCGAATGGCGTACGGTAACCGTTATAAGAATGCGGCCGTACATGGTTGTACGTGGTATAGGCAAAATGCTCCACTGCGCGAATAAGCATTCGGATAAATTTCCAAAAGTCGCAGCAACCACCGAATGCCAAATAGATTCTGCTGTTCGTCTATGAATCGATATGCCTCTAGTCGATTCCCTTTGCGAAGAATGCCGCCGCTTTTTTTAGGAAAAGATTTTCTTTTCGTGTTTCTGCAAGTTCTTCGCGCAAACGACGATTCTCCTTCATGAGCTCCAGATCATTTTGGGCGGTTGGATTTTTTGAGGCGTTTTCTTGGCATTCTTCGCTGAATTCTTTGCACCATTTGCAGATGCTTGCTTTTGAAACTCCATCTCTGCCGTTAGGCTTCGGCATGTGCGCCCTTCTTCGATATGAAGACGGACAATCTGTTGCTTGAATTCTGGTTCATAGTGTTGTTGTGACAAGAATCGAATCTCCTTTCATTCGATGGTTTTCTTTAGACACTTCTGTTACAACTTTAGTTTACCACAACATACGGCTTCTTGTGTCGCTCTTTGCCGAACGATTGCAAGAGCGGACGATGCTCGATGAACAGAAGGTACAGGCACAGTTGGAAGGTTTCTTATCCGAGTTGCCGTCGCTGTTGTCACAAAAACTGCGAAAATGTGCATAACGAATGTGTTTTTTAGCTACAAAGCCGTATTTTTCAAGCTTTGACGAGTGTTTTCGATGTGCGAAGTTTGAGTTAGCATTTACAAACTCCAGCTTTCGCAAGGTCACGAAGAAAGGTTCGTTCCCCAACGAGGATACGGTGTTCAAGCTGCTATATTTGCAGGTATAGGAGCTCTATGAGAAATGATGTGGTCGCAAGATACCAAACTGGACACTCGTACGCAGCCAGTTGTTGATGGATGAGCGCATGGCAAAATTGATCGAGTGCTATGACAAGGCCTGCTGAAAAACCCCATTTACACAAACTACTTGACACACCCATGGAAATCAAAAGTTGAGGTCACATCTAGTCTTCTGGATAGCCTGTAATTTTTTCAGGTGGCATTTCACACGCTGATTCTCTTCACGGTCAATTATTTCCATAAGCCACTTGATGGCCTTTTCTATATAGTCGTAGTTACTATCAGAATTTGCAACATCAATTGCAAATTCTGCAAATTTATTCGCATGATAAATTTTACGTTTATCATGCGAATAACACTTTTCTAAAATGTCAATCGCCTCTATCCTTTTTCTACGCCCCGTTTCAGTTACATCCTCTCTATTTGCTTCAAACAAAATGATGGCCCCCGTATTCTTCATGCTAAAATTATTTGGTTTCTGCCGTTGCGCCTTATCAATCAACGCAAAAGCCTCTTTAAAATTCTTTAAATAAGCACTGCACAGTGCCCATTGCTGTAAAGTATACGGACTATGATCATATTCATATAGGGCTTTATAGATTTCATTAGCTCGCTTCCCGAAAAGTATATGATAGAATTTTGCATCATAAGCACTACGTCGAAACAGATTATATTGGTATATCTTATAAGGAGATATCTTTCTTAAAAATTTATATATTACTGCACTGTATGCATCTTTTAATTCGGATACTTTGGTTAAGGCGTTCTTTGCATGATGCAGGAAAAGTTTAGACCGAATATCATAATAATCTTGATCATCATCACAACGCTCAACGGATACATCCATTTCTCTCAGTAAACCATTTGCCTCATTAACATATTGACGAGTTTCTTCATACGATTTACAGTCAAAAAATGAGAATAAGATATCCGTTGACAATGCTGATCGATTTTCAGATAAATATACTGCAAGCGACACCGCCGAAAAAGCACGTTTACTTGCATCTAAAACCTTGATCAATAAAGTTGCCACCCTATTATGTTTTAGTGATCCTCTTACATTCTTGAGCATCATCTCCAATATTGAGAACCTTTCATCATCAGAATCTTTATACTGAAAAGTTGACTGCCTTATATCCCCATCAATTCTATTATAGAATCTGCGCGCTTGGTCATCGGTAAAGTCCTTTATAAACATTTGTTTAAAATCAACGTTCTCCAGCAAATGTTTCGATATCTCGAATGTATAATCGGTCGCTGTTGCAATAGTACGTATATCTTCTGTTTGAGCAAGCATCTTATAGGCCAACATATCCATTTCGCAATTATCGATAAATATTGTTACCTTTAATCCCTTTACGTTGTTAATTATGAACATGCTTTTTTCAACAGTTAAATTCGTGACGAAAATTTTATTCAAGTTGTTTATTTTAAGCGCTAATTGCATTAATATCGTAGTTTTCCCAGAAAAATGAGTCCCTATGATAATAGTATTCTTGCTTGAAATATATTCATTATATACATCATTAACTATGTCTAATTCAATTGCTTGATTGGACAAAATCGAGTACCATTGTGTTATCCCTTTGATAAAGTAATCTTTTGATTGAACTGCAGGAACCTGATGAATAGTAGGTATAAAATAGGGTTCTAGATTATTTTTTTGATAAAGCGCAACATTATCTGCATCTTCTTCACTTTCAAGAACAGGTATATTCTCATCAATCCAATCAAAAATTTGCTCCGTATTTCCAACAACTATATTACACCCCAATGCCCTAAATACAGCAATTTGCTTTTCATCCTCCGTTCTACATTGCACCCATATATCATGAGAAGAATACTCCAATAATTTTTTTATAATTCTCAGTACACCTGCATCATGAAAACCATAGCCCCAGAAAAACGTAGGTGTATCTCGTATCTTTTGAATTGCTTGTTGAAAAAGATCACTATTTGCTTGATCTACAGTTGCCAAGTCAAATTTCTTAAAGAACAACGGTTTCTCTCGATTCATGACTTCGCCATGCAATGGAATATAACACAATTCGGCCTGTTCCTCACGATTCGCGCCATAATAAGTGATACTTTTCAAATAATATCGGTTTCCTCCTTCTATTATTAAGTGAGGGATATTATCAATATTTGTTGTAATAAACGATTTAATAGATAACCTGTTAAGAAGTAAATACTTCATATTTATGGTTTCGACCTTAAACTTATTGCGCAAATACTCTTGAAATTCAGGTCCATCCACCAGAGTACTAATTATTTCAAGGTCATCCCCAAAACTTTCATATGACAAATCAAATTTTTCGCACATCTCACGGCATAATTCTGCTGCAACGGGAAGTTTATGTCCTTCAGCATCTGGCAAACAAGAAAACCCTGCACCCGTAAATAAATTGATTCCGGATAACATTTTTTCTTTAAACAAATTTTTCCGATCAATCTGGATTTCCATGTGTAAACCTCCCTATTTTTCTTCAAGACGCTCTCATTTTTGCAGTTTTTTGTGGCAATCCAATGAAAACAACTTGACATACTACCAAACATTCGCAAAATCAAATTATGCCCTCATTGTAATGCTTTGTAAAACATTTGTCCAGTATTAATCGATTCACAAGTTCATAAAATACTGCCCTCTCAGAACCGCCAATCACCGCCCCACACAATCTTATCCTCCACATCGATATCCTCACCCGTCTGGATCTCCATCACTTTCAGCAACGTTTCCGCGCGTATCGTATGAAAAGATCCTCTCGGAATCCGCACCGTCTGCCCCTCGGCGACGGCGAATTCATTGCCGTCGAGCTTCACCCAGCCGCGACCCTCGATCACCGTCCAAGTCTCATCGCGGCGCTCATGCAAATGATAGGTGAGCGCACGTCCTGGACTCAGTGTAATTTTGATAGTCAGGCTCGCCATCTCTGCGTCAACAATCTGAAACTCGCCCCATGACTTCTCCGTATACATCACCGGCGTATGAAGCCGCTCTGCATAGGGCTTCATTGCGCTCGATCGCTCCTTATCCGAAACGAGGATACCTTCGGGGCTTGCAGCCACCACGACGTCCTTCAACCCCATGCAAAGGATGGGTATCGGCAACGTATTCACAACATGAGCATTCCTACAAGTCTCATCCATCGTGACACGACCGATCGTATGCTCCGGCATCACCTCGGCGAGCGTATTCCATGTGCCTATGT
>CAJPRR010000055.1 GCA_905373085.1 uncultured Selenomonas sp. | reverse complement strand
CTCACGGAGGGGCTTTTTGCTTCCGTGCTCGCCGTCGTCGTCGCCGTCAGCATCCAGTGGGTCGGGCTTCTCATCATCAACTCGCTGCTCGTGCTGCCCGCAGCCGCCGCGAGAAATATCGCGCAGGACGTCAAGAGCTACCATCTGCTCTCCGTCGCCATCGCGCTCCTTTCGGGCGTTGCGGGACTCTTGCTCGCTTACTACTGCAACATGGCGGCGGGCGCGAGCATCGTCGTCGTCGCCGCCGCCATCTTTTTCCTCACATTGCTGTTGAAACCGTACTTTGTGCGCTGAGGCTGCGCTCTCGCGGCAGTTCTTTTTTTGCGGCGGCTCACCGCACTATGGGAGGTGCTTTTCTTGCAGTTCTATACCTATGCTTACATCGTGCAGCACAGTCAGATCAACGACGCTGTACGGTACGGCGTGTCCTTTCTCATGCTTTTCGCGCTGCTCGTTGCCATCATCAAGTATTTTCGCAATCGTCTCGTCACGCGCTATCGCGACCTCATCGTCATCCTCTTCCTCGCCGTCGCCTTCCTGGGCGGCGCACAGTGGAACAGCTTCAGCCAGACGAAGAGCGATCGCGAGCAGACTTCGCGCATGGCGGGATTTTTGCACAATCTCGGCGAGGAGATGGAGGTGCCGCCCGAGGAGATTCGCACGAGCTCCACGCACCTCAAGCAGGGACTTCTCGTCGAAGCGGAGGGCAAGTATTACGAGATCACGTTCAACGGCGATTACACGTCCTTCAAGTACGAGGAAACGCATCTGATGACGCGTGACGTGAAGATCGTTGACAAGGATTCTTAGGAGGGACGCGCAATGCTCACATATTCACTGGTCTTGGCAAAACTCGCGCTCGGACTTCTGTGCCTCGTGCTGCAGATCAATCTCCTCGGCAAGGGAAATCTCGCGCCTAGCTCCGCGACGGATCAGGTGCAGAACTACGTTCTCGGCGGCATCATTGGCGGCGTCATATACAACGAGAATATTTCCGTCCGGGATTTCATTCTCGTACTCATTGCTTGGACGATGCTCGTCCTGCTCCTGAAATACATGAAGTCGAACAGCAGCGCCGTCAAATCCTTCGTCGACGGACATCCCGTGCGCATCATCGAGCGCGGCAAGCTCGACGTCGAAGAGTGCATGAGGCAGGGACTCTTGGCGCATGACATCCATCTGAAACTGCGCACGGCGGGCGTCTATTTCGTCAAGGACGTCAAGCGAGCCGTCCTTGAGCCGAACGGTCAGCTCACGGTCATCCAGTACGGCGAGCAGAACGCGCGTTATCCCGTCGTCCTCGACGGACAGGCGGACGAGGAAGCCTTGGAACTCGTCGACAAGGATCGGATCTGGCTCGACGCGGCGCTTCGAGAGCAGGGATATGAACTCAAGGACGTCTACATCGGCGAGTACAAGGAAGGCGATCTCACGGTCTATCCGTATGAGGCGCGGGCGTGAAAAAAAGGGGCTGTTGCACAAGCATTCGTGCAGCAGCCCTTTTTCCTTCCTATCGCCCGCGCACAGCCTGCGTGATCGCGCCGGCCATCATCGCGAGCGGCAGCTGCCGCTCGACTGCGCCCAGCTCGAAGGCCGCGCGCGGCATGCCGTAGACGATGCATGAGGCTTCGTCTTGGCCGAGCGTCATGGCGCCCGTGCGGCGCATGGCGAAGAGTCCCTTTGCGCCGTCTGCGCCCATGCCCGTGAGGATGACGCCGAGCGCTGCGTCACCGACGAGTTCTGCTACGGTGAAGAAGAGGACGTCGGCGGACGGGCGCACCCAGTTCACGGGATCGCCCTTCGTGCATGTGACGACGAGCCTGCCCGAGCGCCTTTCGAGCTTCATGTGTTGGCCGCCGGGCGCGATGTAGGCGGTCGAGTCCCTGAGAACCTCGCCGTCCTCGGCTTCCTTGACCGTGAGCTTCGATATGGCGTTGAGCCTGTGCGCGAAATGATTGCTGAAGACGGGAGGGATGTGCTGCACGATGACGATGGGAGGGAGCGGCGGCGAGAGGTTCTTGAGGATGGCCGCGATCGCTTCCGTGCCGCCCGTCGAGGCGCCGATGGCGATCAGCTGCTTTTCCTTCGTCGATACGGGCGGCATGGAGACAGAAAAAAGGCTCGTCTTCCCGCTCTGGCCGTTTTCCATGACGCTCTTCCCCTTTCATCGCTGTATTTGCCGTGTATGAGGCGGTTTCAAGCGTCCGCCTTTTCCTTGATTTCGCGCACGAGGCGCAGGAACTTCTCGCGGCCGATCTGCACGAAGCGCCCGCATCCCTCGCACTTGATGCCGAAGTCCGTGCCTGTGCGCAGGATGCGCCAGAGGTCGCTGCCGCACGGGTGGCTTTTTTTCATGCGCACGATGTCGCCCGGTTCATAGCGCTGCATGGCTGCACTCCTTTCCGTCATTCATATCCGCTCGCGTCCTCTTCGGCTGTTTTTCTCCTGCCGCGCATGAGCGAGGCGATGACGCCGGCAACGCATGAGACGGTCAGACAGGAGAAGATGAGGCGGATCGCCGCTGAAAGTTCCTCCGTCCAGTCGGCGGCTGCGGGAAGTGTCGCTTGTGCGAGCAGCAAGGTCACGACCGCCATGGAGACAGCCTGTCCCGAGAGGCGCATGACCGAGACCATGGAAGAGGCGATGCCGTATAGTCTCTTGGAGACGGCGCCCATGATGGCATTGTTGTTTGCCGGCGAGAAGAAGCCGAAGCCGATGCCGATGATGAGGCAGGCAGCCGCGATGAGGGGAAGCGGCGTCATGGCGTCGAAGAGCGAGCAGCAGAAGATGCCCGCCGTCGTCAGCGCCATGCCGAAGCTCGCGACGAGGCGCGGCTCGTGCTTGTCGGAGAGCGCTCCCGCGATGGGCGAGAGGATCGCCATCATCAAGGGCTGCAGGAGCAGGACGACGCCCGCCGTCGAAGCATCGAGGCTTCGCACAATCTGCAGGTAGAGCGAGAGCAAAAAGCCAATTGCATAGGTCGCGCTGTAGTTCAAAAACGCGGCGAGGTTGCTCATGGCGAAGACCGTGTTCTTGAAGAGTGAGAGATTGAGAAGCGGCGTTTTCGCCCGCCGCTCTTGCCAAAGAAAGAGCGCGAGAAAGACGAGTCCCGCGAGCAGCACGAGGCGCATCCAGGAGAAGGCGGCGAGCGAGGAAAGCCCGTAGAGCGTCAGCGTGCTCGCTGCCGTATAGAAGAATGCGCCGGGCAGATCAAAGCCGCCTTCTCGCTCACCGTACCAATCTTCTTTGATGGTGCGCACGAGCAGGCTGCTCGCGAGGATGACGATGGATGTAAGGAGGAAGAGAAGCCGCCAGTCCAAGTGTTGCGTGACGAGACCGCCGATCACAGGCCCCAAGGACAGTCCGACGTAGGTGGCGGCGGCAGAGTAGCCGATGGCGCGTCCGCGCTGCTTTGCGGGATGTGCCGCCACGAGGAGCGCCATGCCGCTTGAAAAGACGAGCCCCAGGGACAGTCCCTGCAGGGCGCGCATGGCGATGAGGAAGGAGGCCGACGGGGAAAACGCCGCGATGAAGGAGACGGCGGCCATCGCCGCCGTGCCGATCGCGTAGATGCGACATCGGCCGAGGATGTCCGCCATGCGGCCAAAAGGCAGGAGCAGGGCGACGGCGCCCAGGAGAAAGGCGGTCGCGAGCCACGAGAGATCCGTCGCGGGGCACGAGAACTCCACGGCTATCGTCGGGATGGCGATGTTGATGCAGCTGCCGAGAAACGGCCCCATGAAGGACGTGAGCAGGACTGCCGAAAAGATCCGCCGCTGTGCCGTCATGGGCGCCGCCTCCTCCTGCGATAGAAATCGTTTGGGGAGCGGCACATGCCCCGTCCCCTGATGCGTCAAATCATACGTTAAATCGGAAGTACGTCACGTCGCCGTCCTGCATCACATAGTCCTTGCCTTCGAGGCGCACTTGCCCCTTTTCGCGGGCGGCCGCCGTGCTGCCCGCAGCGACGAGGTCGTCGTAGTTGACGATCTCCGCGCGGATGAAGCCGCGCTCGATGTCGGAGTGAATCTTGCCCGCCGCTTTGGGCGCTGTCGTGCCGCGCACGATCGTCCAGGCGCGGCATTCATCTGGCCCTGCCGTCAGGAATGTCAAGAGTCCCAGAAGCTCGAACGCCGCCTTGATCAGACGGTCGAGTCCGCTTTCCGCAAGGCCGAGTTCTTCGAGGAAGGACTTCGCATCCTCCGCATCGAGTTCGGCGATTTCCGACTCCACACGCGCCGAGACGACGACGACTTCCGATCCTTCCTTCGCCGCGTAGTCGCGCACGGCGGCGACGTGCGCATTTCCCGCGCCGTCCTTTGCCGCCTCGTCCTCGGCGACGTTGGCGACGTAGAGCATGGGCTTCAAGGTCAGGAAGTTCATCTCGCGGATGAGCGAGAGATCGTCCTCCGTGAGGCCGAGGCTTCTGGCCGACTTGCCCTCTTCTAGGCAAGCCTTGATGCGGCGCAGCACCTCGTCCTCCGCCTTCGCTTCCTTGCTGCCGCTCTTGGCGAGCTTGGCGAGCTTCATGATGCGTTTTTCGAGGACTTCGAGATCGGCGAGGCACAGCTCCGTGAGGATCGTCTCGATGTCGCGCACGGGGTCGATCGTCGCCGCGACGTGCATGATGTTCGTATCCTCAAAGCAGCGCACGACGTGAGCGATGGCATCGACCTGTCGGATGTGCTCGAGGAACTTGTTGCCGAGTCCTTCGCCTTTCGACGCGCCAGCGACGAGTCCGGCGATGTCGACGAAGCGCACGGAGGCGGGCGTCGTCTTCTTCGACTGGTACATCTCGTGCAGCACTGCAAGGCGAGCGTCGGGCACGTCGACGACGCCGACGTTTGGCTCGATCGTGCAGAAGGGATAGTTCGCCGCCTCGGCGCCCGCCTTCGTGATCGCGTTGAAAAGGGTGCTCTTGCCGACGTTCGGCAGACCTACGATACCTACGTCCAGATTGCTCAATGTGATTTCTCCTTGTTCCTGTCCTTCAAAAAAACGACCTTTTGGCGCGAGGCCTTCTTACGCGCTTCCTTCTTGGCACGCGCCTCTCGCTGCTGCTCCTTGATCTCGTTGGGCGTGAAACCGCGGTTCGCGACGGAGCGCGTGCTGTCGTGCAGACGGTTCAGCAGGCGGCGCAGGGCGACGTCCTGTTCCTTCGTCAGGGCGTCGAAGTAGCCGTCGTCCTTGAGCATGTCGCGCACGAAGGAAACGGGAGCGCCCGCGAGGAAGCTCCAATGGATGTGCCGCATGATTTCCACCGTTTCCTCTTCGTCGTAGGAGAGCGTCTCGTGGAAGAAGCGAGCCAGCGCCTGCTCGTCGCTCGGATCGGCGAGCGCAAGTCCCTGCGCGAAGAGCGGGATTTCTTCCGTGCCGGGGATGTAGAAGTCGCCGTCGCCCTGCGATTCCAAGATCATCTGAACCTCGTCCTCGTCGAGATCCTCGGAGATGAAGACGTCACCGCGCTGCCAATAGCCCATGATGAGGTCGGGCGGAATCTTTGCCGTCTCCCGCTTCAGCTCCGAGGGTTTCAAGTCGCCGATGCCGCCCTGGTTGTAGATGCGGCACAGTACGTCGAGCGGCGTCACGCTGTAGAGGATGTTCGCCGCGAGCATCGTGTCGATGAGCCATGTGCGCTTCCGGCGCCTTTCGTACAGATCTTCGCCCATATCCACGGCGAAGGGGATGAAGCCTGCGGCGACGTCGCGCGAGATGACGATTTCAAATTCGGGCGTTTCAGCGATGTAGCCTGCGTTCGAAAGCGTCTCGAAGCTGTGTTGCGGCTCCTCCTCGAAGTCGTCGGGATCGGCGAGCAGCTGCTGCAGGGAAAGGACCTCCTCGTCGCTCAGGCAGAGGAAGTACTCTTCCATGACGCGAGGATCGAGCATCTTCTTCGTCAGCTGACGGATGATGTCCTGCTTGCGCATGCCGTGGCGCACCTCGATGCCTTTTTGCTCGGCAATCGAGATCAGCTCGTCCTTGGCGAAGCAGGAGAACATGTCACGGAGCGTCGGCGGCACGCGCTCTTCGTCCTTCGCGTCCTGCAGGCGCTGGTGAAAGACCGTGGAAAAGAAGGCCTTCTGCGCTTCCGGCGTGGCGTTTGCCCCCTCGATGGAGCGCATCTTGTACTTGTAGGCGGAAAAGCCGTATCTTCCCGCCTCCATATCCTCGTACAGCTTTGCCAGCGGGCGATCCTCGTAGCGCCGTCGGTCGAGGCGGCACCAAAGGGCGAGCTTCTCGTTCACGGCGTCCATATCGTAGCGGACGCCGTCTTCCGCATCCTTCGCGCCTTCGAGTACTGCTGCCGCCGTGCGCGCGCCGTTCCATTCGAGCACCTGCGGCGCTCGGCCGCTCCACGGCTCGACGATTTTCTCCAGATGCACGTCGTGGCGCATCTCGCGCCGGTTCGCGTAGAGGTAGAGGAAGGCGCCCGCATTCTCCAGTTGGCGGCAGATTTGCACCACGGCAGCTTCTTTCAGACGCTCGCCATGCTCCTGCCCTTCCGACAGTTCGGTGATGATCATCTTCTTGTGCGGCAGCAGGAAGGAGAACGCCGTCTCCTTCTCCCAGCCCATCGCCAAGTTGAAGACGAGCGCGAGCTGCGAAAACGTCAGCTCCTCGGGCACGAGAACGCGCCGCCAAACCTCCGGCGACTGTCCGCGCAAAGCGATTTTCAACTCATAGGCCTTCATGTAACTCTCCTTTCGGACGGCACACGACCCCAAATTATATTTCCTCTATTATACTCCATCGCGGGAAGTTATTCCAGTGGGACGTACGAGACTTCTTCGCGCGTCTTTTTGCAAAAGGGCTTTCATGCGCAGACGACAGTGCATGAAAGCTCTTTTGTATCAATATTCGCGGAACATGCGCCGGATTTCGTCGCGATCGTTTGTCTTCAAGAGTGCAAGCGCGAGCAGGATGCGCGCCTTGGCGGGCGGCAACGTGTCGGCGTCGATGAAGCCGGCTTCCGCGTAGGCGCTTTCGGCGAAGAGCACCGCGCCCGCGCCCGTGTGGCTCGCGCGTACGACGGGAACGCCTTTTCCTGCGGCAGCGGCGAGCGTCGCGAGCAGCGCTTCGTGTATGCTGCCGTTGCCTGTGCCCGCGTGGACGACGCCCGCCGCACAGCTCTCGATGGCGGCGCGGGCGAGGCGGGCGTCCGCGCCTGCATGACCGTAGAGGATCGGTACATAGGGAAGAGCCGTCACGCCCGCAAGGTCGAATTCGCTCTCGCGCGTATGGCGCGTGAGCACGCGGCGGCGAAAATGCGGCGACACTTCTTCCATGCGGCCGAGCGCGCCGACATCGGGCGAAGCGAAGGCCTGCACGGCTATCGTATGCACCTTCTGTATATCGCGTGCGCTGTGGATTTCGCCGTTCAGCACGACGAGTGCGCCTTGTCCGTGCGCTTCGGGGCTGGCGGCAAGTCGCACGGCGTCGAGGAGGTTCAGGGGGCCGTCGGCAGATAGCGCCGTCGCGGGACGCATCGCGCCCGTCAGGACGACGGGCTTTTCGCTCTTTACGATAAGATGCAGGAAGTACGCCGTCTCTTCGAGCGTATCCGTGCCGTGCGTGACGACGACGCCCGACGCGCCCGCAGAGAGCACCGCTTTGATGCGGGCGGCAAGATGCAGCCAGACTGTCTCCGTCATATCCTTGCTGTCGATGGCGGCGACCTCCTCGCTCTCGATGGCGCAGACGTCTGAGAGTTCGGGGACGGCGGCGAGAAGTTCGTCCGCGCCGAGTGCGCCCGCGCGGTAGCCTGTGAGCGCATCGGAACGCGCCGCCGCGCCTGCGATCGTGCCGCCCGTCGTCAGTATGCAGATTTTCGGCTTCATGCGCATGCTCCTTTCCTCGTGCGCGTCAATGCAGCGGAGCGCCCTTGAGCGCGAGCGTAATCTCCCAAACGACGGCGGCCTTCTCGCGCATCTCGGCAGGACTCATGCGCTGCCAGATGCTTTGCACGCGCATGGCGAAGTCCTGCGGCGCGAGAGGCGCAGCCATGGCAGAAAGCGTGTGGCGGCGCAAAAAATCAGCGAACGGGGCGGGCATCTGCGCCTCGCGCTGCGCGAGCAGCAGGGAAAGCCGCGCGTCGACGAGGCAGAGGTGCAGAGATGCTCTCGCGAGCGACTCCTCTGACGGCAGATGCTCGTTGGAAAGGCCGCCGAAAGAAAGCGGCGCGTCGCCCCAGCCGTCCTTGAAGATGCCGGGAATCCGATAGAGAAGGAAGAGGACGCCTTCCGTCTCGTAGAGGGCAAGCTCCATCTCTCCCGTGCGGAAGGCCTCGATGGCGATGATGTCGCTCTTGGCGAGCTGCAAAATGAACATCGCGCCGTTCGCGTCAACTTGAAAAAGTCCGCCCTCGCCTTGTTGGCGGATGGGCAGGGGAAATTTCTCGCCGATTTGAAAATCCGTATATGACATGAAATCCTCCTTTGGCTTTACGAAAACAGGCGCAAGGCAAGCACGCTTGCCTTGCGCCTGTTTTTCCTTATCGCGGGCATGAGATGCGCCCGACTCGTTCAACTGTGTGGTGCAGTTCCTCGACGAGCGGCGTCTCGGCCGCGCGGTAGTACATCTCCTTGCCTTCGCGCCGCGAGGTGATGAGGCCGCTCGCCTTCAAGAGCCGCAGGTGGTGCGAGATCGCCGGACTCGACATCTGCATGTAAGCGGCGATGTTGATCACACATTCCTCGTAGTGGCACAGGAACCAGAAGATATGCAGCCGCGTCGCGTCGCCGAGCTGCTTCATGGCCGCCGACACCGTGGCGAGCGTATCTGCATCGGGCATGTGCGGCAGGGCGGCCCCTTGATGGCCGTGATCGTGCGGCAGGCGTACGGGAGTTTCCTGCATAGTTTCCAGTCCCTTCAAAATGAGTTGCTGTATGGTTTAATCCGGTACGCCGGGAAAGGCGTTGACGAATCTGATCGTGATGTCGGGGAAGTGATCGACGAATTGGATCGTGAAGTCCTCGCCGAAGTCGACGAACTGCCACTCGCCCACATCGTTGGGGAATGTCTCGACCGCCTTGACCTTGAGGTCGGGGAACGATGGGTTCACTTTGACCTTGAGGTCGGGGAAGTGTTCCACGACGCGCACCTTGCCCGCGAGACGTATGCCCTTGAAGCAGCCGTCCTTCGTGATCTTTTCGCTCGCTGCCGAAGCGACGGAGGCAAGGCCAATGAGGGCGAGCGTCAGCAAGAGTGCGCCGGCCTTTTTCATCAGCGCCGTCATTCTGCGACCTTCTTCTTGACGACGCCGAGGCAGAGCGCGCTGAGGACGGCGCCGGCGAAGATCGCGACGAGGTAGAGCAGCGGGTTGCCGATCGTCGGCACGACGAAGATGCCGCCGTGCGGGGCGCGCAGCGTGCAGTCGAAGAACATCGACAGGCCGCCCGCCGTCGCCGAGCCGATGACGCACGACGGAATCACGCGCAGGGGGTCGGCTGCCGCAAACGGGATCGCGCCCTCCGTGATGAACGAAAGACCCATGATGTAGTTGACGACGCCCGATTTCCTCTGCTGCTCCGTGAAGCGGCTCTTGAAGAACGTCGTCGCAAGAGCGATGGCGATCGGCGGCACCATGCCGCCCGCCATGACCGCTGCCATGATGCCGTACTCGCCCGACACGAGCATGCCCGTGCCGACGACGTACGCCGCTTTGTTCACGGGGCCGCCCATGTCGACCGCCATCATGCCGCCCATGAGGGCGCCTATGAGGATGCGGCTCGACGTGTCCATGCCCTTCAAGGTTTCGATCATCCAGTTGTTGATGCCGGCGACGGGCGGGTTGATCACGAAGATCATGATGACGCCCACGAGGAAGACGCCGAGGAGCGGATAGAGAAGCACGGGCTTGATGCCTTCCAAAGAGTGCGGCAGATCGGCGAAGACCTTCTTGAGCGCGTTGACGACGTAGCCCGCGACGAAGCCCGCGATGAGGGCGCCCAAGAAGCCCGCGCCGCTCGATGAGGCGAGGGCGCCGCCCACGAAGCCGACGGCAAGGCCTGGCCTGTCCGCGATGCTCATGGCGATGAAGCCCGCGAGCACGGGCAGCATGAAGCCGAAGGAGATGCCGCCGATGTCCATGAAGGTCTTGGCGTACCAGAGATTCGAGCCGAAGTTGCCGGGATTGGCGGGGTCGAATGTGTCGAGGAGGAAGGCGAGCGCGATCAGGATGCCGCCGCCGATGACGAACGGCAGCATGTGCGAGACGCCGTTCATCAGATGCTTGTAAATCTGGCGCGTGATGCTCTCGTCGTCCGCCGCGCTCTCTTCGGCCTTTGCCGCGCCGCCCGCATGGTGGTAGATCGGCGCCGTGCCCGCGAGCGCCTCGTCAAGAAGCTCGTCTGCCTTGTTGATGCCGTTGGCGACCTTCGTCTGAATGACGGGTTTGCCGTCGAAACGCGCCATCTCGACGTTCTTGTCCGCCGCGACGATGATGCATGCGGCGTCGCGAATCTCCTCTGCCGTCAGGATGTTCTTCGCGCCGCCCGAGCCGTTCGTCTCTGCCTTGAAGGGGATGCCGCGCTTCTTCGCGTGCTGCTCAAGGCTCTCCGCCGCCATGAAGGTGTGCGCGATGCCCGTCGGGCACGCCGTGACGGCGAGGATCTTTTTCGTAATCTTCGCGGGCGCGGCGCTTGTCTCCGGCGCGGCTTCCTTTGCGTCCGCTTCCGCCGCAACGGGCGCAGAATCTTTCGCCGCCTCGAATTTGCCATCCTCCTTCGCGTCGATGAGCGAGAGGAATTCTTCTTTCGACTTCGCCGCGATCAGGGCTTCCTTGAAGTCGGGATCCATGATCATCGTCGCGAGCTTGCTCAGGACTTCGAGATGCACGTCGGCTTCTGTCGCGGGCGCGGCGATCTCGAAGAAGAGGCGCGAGGGCTTTTGGTCCATCGCCTCGAAGTCCATGCCCGCGGGCACCGTCATCGCCGCAAGTCCCGGCTCTTTGACGCCCGCGCTCTTGGCGTGCGGCGTCGCGATGCCGTCGCCGAGTCCCGTCGTGCCCGAGGCTTCGCGTGCGAGCACGTCCTTTTCGTACTGCGCTTTGTCCGAGAGATTGCCGCCCTTTTCCATCAGATCCGTCAAGAGGGCTATGGCGTCGTTCTTGTCTTTCGGCTGTGCGCCGAGCGCAATGCTTTCGCTCTTCAATAAGTCCGTAATACGCATATCGACCGTTCCTTTCTTTCAGCCGGCGTTCAGCCGATGGTCTTTAAAAGCGCCTCGACTTCGGGGCGCCGTGCGAGGTTTTCGGAAAATGCCGACGCAGAGCCTGTCGCGACGCCCATGAAGAAGGCGTCGCGCCATGAGCCGCCCGACTCCTCGTAGCCCGCGAGGAAGCCCGCGACCATCGAATCGCCTGCGCCTACAGAGTTCACGAGCGTTCCCTTGGGCGCGGGACTCTTGAAGGATTCTCCGCTTTCCGTCAGGAAGAGCGCGCCTTCGCCCGCCATCGAGATCAGCACGTTCTTCGCGCCCATCTCCTGCAGTTTCTTCGCGTGCGCGATCAGATCCGCCTCCGTCTTCAGTTCCGTATCGAACATCTCGCCGAGTTCGTGATTGTTCGGCTTGATGAGCCACGGCCCGTACTTCAAGACCTTGAGGAGCAGCCCCTTCGTCGCGTCGACGATGATGCGGATGGAGCGTCCTGAGAGTCGCTCCATGATGCGCTCATAGATGTCGTCGGGCAAAGTGTTCGGTATGCTGCCCGCGAGGACTAGCGTATCGCCCGCCTGGAGCTTTTCAAGCTTTTGAAAAAGCTCCTCCTGCGCCGCCTCTGCAATCTGCGGCCCTTGCCCGTTGATTTCCGTCTCTTCCTTCGCCTTGATCTTCACGTTGATGCGCGAAAATCCTTCGGCGAGGTGCACGAAGTCCGCCTCGCAGCCGAAACTCTCGAACTGCTTTTTAACAGCCTCGCCCGTAAATCCCGCTACGAATCCCAGCGCACGGCTCGCATGGCCGAGGTTCTTCAAGACCATCGACACGTTCAGCCCCTTGCCGCCGGGCAGGATATGCTCGTACGTCACGCGGTTGATCTCGCCTTTTTCGAGCGAGTCGAGCCGCAGGATGTAGTCGAGCGACGGGTTGAATGTCACGGTGTAAATCATATTCTTCACCTCAATCCAATATGACACCGATTATCACGACTTCAGTATACCTTAGGGACGGATGAAAAAGCAAGAAGAATCGAACTCTTTTGCATCTGGGACATGCGCGGCAAAGGGGTGTGCGGCAGATCTTTCCGCGCTCGTCTGCACGTCAATACACCTCGCGCCTGTGCCCGAGGGCGAGGGCGAGGATGACGAGCCGCTCGTCCTCAATGGCGCAGATCAGACGGCAGTTGCCGATGAGGCAGCGCCACTCGCCCTTGTGGTTTCCCGTGAGCGCCTTGCCGTGTGCACGAGGATTTTCCGAGTGCAGCAGTCGCTTCTCAATCCACGACTTGATCATCTGCTTGGTGTATGGATCGAGTTTCTTGACCTCTTTCTTTGCACGCTCGGAGTAAATCAAGCGATAGGATTTCATGGCGTCATCACATCATTCCAAAATTCCTCGTGAGAGTATGTCGTAGGGTTCGCCAGATACTCCTCATACGCCTCGTCGGC
>CAJPRR010000054.1 GCA_905373085.1 uncultured Selenomonas sp. | reverse complement strand
CATAGGAAAAGCCCCCTTCCGTATGATGCCGTTACAGACATTATATCATAGGAAGAAGGCTTTGTGGCTTATGCTTTTTTATGTGACGTTGCTGCTTGCGCCTGCAAACTTTTTCTGCCGGTTCTTACGATGGCATCCTCAGAGAGGCACGTTGTACATATCCTTACAGAAATCTAGCCAATCGGTCTGCGCCTGCGGCTTGACGCTTGCAGCAGGCTGGCGAATCATGTATAATACCGAGAGAGAACCACTAGGCTGAGCGGCTGCTTCTTCCACTCCCCATTCCAAAAGAAAGGGGGTGGCGCAGATGACTTCTTCCGAGTTGATTTTGGTTTTGATACTCGCGATAGGGTTTGTCGTTGTGTTAAAAAAGAATTAACCGCCCCTCGGACAAGGAATGCGGTTAATTTCTTTAGCTAAAAACCTTGGAAGAGGCAGCCGTTTCAAGTGGTTCTCTTCTTTTCTATATCATACCAGATTGACGAAGGGCTTGCAAGCCCTTCGTCAATTTCATCTTATTATGAAGGTTTACAGCATGCCGATGCCGTGCGATACGAAGTAGGCGGCGGCTGCGCCGGCGAGGGGGGCGACGACGGGAATCCAGCCGTAGGCGAAGTCGCTGCCGCCCTTGCCCGCGATGGGCAGGAGGAAGTGGGCGATGCGAGGGCCGAGATCGCGCGCGGGATTCATCGCGTAGCCCGTGGGGCCGCCGAGGCTGAGGCCGAGGCCGACGATGAGGATGCCGACGATGTACGGGCCGTAGCCGGGCACGAAAGGCCCGTTGAGCTTGGAGAAGATCGCCCAGATCATGAAGAGCAGGAAGAAGGTCGCGATGAACTCGCAGAGGAAGTTCTTCCAAGCGCAGCGAATGGCTGGAGCCGTGCAGAAGAGGCCGAGCTTCGTCGCCTTGTCTTCCGTCTTTTCAAAATGCGGCAGATAGGCGAGCCAGACGATGGCGGCGCCTACGACGCCGCCGAGAATCTGGACGACGGAAGTCGCGAGGAACTGCTGGAAGTTGTAGACTCCGGCAAGCATCTTGCCGAGGGTGACGGCAGGATTGAGGTCTCCCTGCGGCGCACCGAGCGAGATGGCGGTGAATACGCCGAAGGTCACGGCAAAGCCCCAGCCGAAAGCGATGCAGATCCAGCCGCCGCCCTTGCCTTTGGAGCCTTCGAGCGAGCATGTGGCGCAGACGCCGCAGCCGAAGACGAGAAGCACCATCGTGCCGAAAAATTCACCGAGAAGATTGTCGTACATCCTTGCATCCTCCTATTCTTCATCCGCGAGCCAGTTCGCGGCGTGCTTGACGGCCTTCTTCCAGCCCTTGTAGAGCTTGTCCGCATCCTTCTTGTCGAGGGCGGGCGTAAAGCGCGTGTCGAGCTGCCAGCTCTTCTTCAGATCTTCCTTCGACGCCCAGACGCCCGTGGCAAGACCGGCGAGGTAGGCGGCGCCCAGAGCCGTCGTCTCCGTGATCTGCGGGCGGTCGACGGGAACGCCGAGGAGGTCGGCTTGGAACTGCATGAGGAGGTTGTTGGCGACGGCGCCGCCGTCGACCTTGAGCGCAGCGAGGCGGTTGCCCGAGTCGGCTTCCATCGAGCCGAGCACGTCGCGCGTCTGGTAGGCGAGGGAGTCGAGCGTGGCGCGTACGATGTGCGCTTTCGTCGTGCCGCGCGTGAGGCCGATGATCATGCCGCGCGCGTTCATATCCCAATACGGTGCACCGAGTCCGACGAAGGCGGGCACCATGTAGACGCCGCCGGCATCGGGAACTTTTTTCGCGACCCATTCGGAGTCGGGAGCGGAGTCGACGAGACGCAGGCCGTCGCGCAGCCATTGGATGGCGGAGCCGCCGACGAAGATCGAGCCTTCGAGCGCGTATTCGACCTTGCCGTCAAGTCCCCAGGCGATAGTCGTCACGAGTCCGTTCTTCGACATGCATATATCCGTGCCCGTGTTCATGAGCAGGAAGCAGCCCGTGCCGTAAGTGTTCTTCGCCTCGCCGGGCAAGAAGCAGTTCTGTCCGAAGAGTGCCGACTGCTGGTCGCCCGCCATGCCCGCGACGGGGACGGCGGCGCCGATGACCGACGGCACGGTGTGCCCGTAGATCTCGCTCGACGGCCGCACTTCGGGCAGGAGGCTCTTCGGCACGGTCAGATGCTTCAAGAGCGCCTCGTCCCATTCGAGCGTCTTGATGTTGAACATCAACGTGCGCGAAGCGTTCGAGTAGTCCGTCTTGTGCTCTTTGCCGCCCGTGAGCTTCCAGAGAAGCCACGTGTCGATCGTGCCGAAGGCAAGCTCGCCCTTTTCCGCGCGTGCGCGTGCGCCTTCCACATGGTCGAGGATCCACTTGACCTTTGTGCCCGAGAAGTAGGCGTCGATGACGAGTCCCGTCTTCTCCTTGAACTCATCGACAAGACCTTGACGCTTGAGATCCTCGCAGATGTCCGCTGTCTGGCGCGACTGCCAGACGATGGCGTTGTAGATCGGCCGCCCCGTCGTCCGATCCCAGATGACCGTCGTCTCGCGTTGGTTCGTGATGCCGATGGCGGCGATGTCGCTCGCGACGAGTCCCGACTGTTCGAGAGCTTCCCTCATGACCTCGTGCATGGAGCTCCAGATCTCTTCCGCGTCGTGCTCAACCCAGCCGGGCTGCGGGAAGTGCTGCGTGAACTCCTTCTGCGCGACGCCGACGATCTTGGAATCTGCATCGAAGATGATGGCGCGGTTGCTCGTCGTGCCGGCGTCAAGCGCCATGACGTATTTCTGTCCCATATTGCCACTCCTTTTCTTTCGTTTCTCAGACCTTCTTCTTCTGCACGCCGTCATAGCGTCGTGCAGGCCTCGTTGGATGAAACTGTGGGGTGGTGCTTTCTTCACGTTTCTTGATGACCGCCTCCCTTCCGGGCGAGATTCCTTCCCCTGCGGCTCGTTGTGTCGGGCTGCGGGAGCCTTGGAGAAGCAAGGATATGCTTCCTTATTTATATCCATACGCTTGCGCGAGGATTTCGATGGGATGGCACGTCGCCCTGCCAGAGCCGTGGCGGATCTGCAGGCGGCAGGTGCCGCAGTCGGAGACGACGGTGTCAGCGCCGACCTCGGCGATGCGCTCGAAGACCTTCTCGCCGACCTTCATGGAGATCTCGTACTTGTCGCCCTTGAAGCCGAAGCTTCCCGACATGCCGCAGCAGCCGGCGGCGAGGTTCTCGATGGAGAGGCCGGGGATGCGCTGCAGGAAGCTGAAGGATGGCAGCCCGATGCCCTGGGCGCGCAGATGGCACGGCGCATGATAGGAGAAACGCCGCTCGATGGGGGCGAAGTCCTCGCTGAGTTCGCCGCGCTCCTCCATGATGTCGAGGAACTCGAAGGCGTCGTAAATGCCCGAGGAAATCTCGCGCATCTCGCTGTCTTCGAAAAGCTCGTGGTACTCGCTCTTGAGCATCAAGGAGCAGCTCGTGCAGCAGGCGACGACGGGAACGCCCTTCGCCTTCCACGCGAGGATGCGCTCGGCGTTCTTCTTTGCGTTCTCGTGCGCCTCGTCGAGGTAGCCCGAGGCGACCATGGGAGCGCCGCAGCAGATGAAGGATTTGTCCGTGATGACCTCATAGCCGTTCTTCTGCATGACGTTGATGAAGGCGCGGCCGATCGCCGGCTCGTACTCGTTGATGTAGCAGCCCGGGTAGAAGATGACCTTCTTCTCTGACGGCTTCTGCTCCATCTTGGCGAAGAGGCTGTAGAAAGAATCGGGCGCGAAGGCGGGCATATCGCGCTCGCCCGCGATGCCGACGGCGGCGAAGACGCCGAGCGCCTTGCCGATCTTCATGCCGATGTTGGCGCATGTTGCGCCAAAGGGCAGCGAGCGCACGAGCTTTGCCATGCGCTCGCCGTGCGCGAGCATGTCGTCCCTCTGCGAATGCTTGTGCGTGCGGTAGTATTCGCCGCGCTGCAGCATGTTGAGCGTTGCGACGCGCACGCCCGAGGGACAGGTGATCTCGCAGTTTTTGCAGTTCGAGCAGTATTCGAGACTGCGCTCGATATCGTCCTCGGCGAACTTCATGCGGCTGTGCGCGGGTCCCGTGAGCTTCGGCCCGGCAAAGGCGCGCGTGGCCTCCGTCACGGGGCAGTTCGCGATGCAGCAGGTGCAGGCGATGCAGTGGTCGGCGGTGTCCGGCGTGGTTTCGTGCAGTTCAAAAGGTTTTTTCATTGCTCTTCGCTCCTCTCACGCCTGTGCCGCTTTGTAGGCCGATGCCAGCGCGACGCCGTTGCCCGAGTGCTCGCGGCAGAAGTCATAGTCCGCAAGCTCGCGCCCGACGACGTGGACGTTCTCGAAGACGAGTGCGCCTTTTTCATCGACGGGGCGAAGCATCTCGTCCGTGCGGACGCCCGCCTTCATGAAAGGCTGCGCATCAAAGACGTCGCTCGCCGTCCATTTCTCGGGATCTTTCTCGCACGCGACGGGCAGGTCAAAGATCGGCTCATAGGCTTCGCCGGGGCGTTCGGAGATGAGTCCGGCGCTGTAGAAGCCGCCCGTCGCGAGGACGAACTTCTCGGCGCGGTAGTCCTTCTCGTGAACGCCCGTGACACGGATGGAACGGCAGCGCTTGCTGTCTGCCGAAAAACCCGTGACGCGGGCATTCTCGAAGAACTCGACGCCGAGGCGGCGAGCCGCCTTCATGAGCACGTCGCGCAGGCGCATGCCGTTCGCCGAGGGCGGCATGGCGGTCGTCTCAAGAATCTGCCCCTGCATCGCCGCCTGCATCTTCTTGAAGACGCGCTCGCCGCGCACGCCGAGAATCTGCGGGAAGAGGAAGACGCGGTTCGTGCCGTCCTCGGCGGCGAGCTGGCGCAGGACGGCCGTCGCGCCCGTGCCCTCCAACCAGCGTGCGGCGTCGAGGATTGAGAGATCGCGCTCGGCGACGGCTTCGGGCATGACCTCGAACGTGCGGATGCTCGAAGCCTCCTTGAGCGCGTCGGCGAGGTTCGCCGCGATCATCTCGGGGCAGCAGTCCTTTAGACCCTTGACGCCGACGACGATGACGTCCTTGCCGGTGAAGTCCGGCGCCCGCATGGATGCAGGCACAAGACACGAGGGCTTCAAGGTACCGACGGGCGTCACGGCAGATTGTTGTTCATGCGGGCTGCCGCAGTAAGGGAAGCCCTCTTCTTCCATAAATTTAAGGAAGAAGTCGGCGGCTTTTTCGATGGATTCCTTGCCGATTCTGTGGTAAGGGTGCTCGGCGGGCAGCTGCTCGATCGCCGTCAGGGGATCCTTAACCCATGTGCGTGCTTCATCGTAGCCGAGGAGGTCGATGAGTCCGCTGTTCAAGGGGAAAGAACCCGAGCCGTAGAGGAATACGCTCGCTTTTTTGCCGTTCTTGGCGCAGACGATGGCAGCCATGAGACCGGCAAAGCCGCCGCCGATGATTGCTACGTCCCGTTGTTTCATGCTTTCTTGCCTCCATTGACATTAAAGGAAAGCTCGTAGAGAGCTCGCGTCATCTCCGTCTCGCGGATGTTGCGTCCCATGAGGACGGGGCGCACGCCCTTCCAGCGGCCTTGCAGAAAGCCCTTGAGCTGGCCGAGCGAATCCCTCGCGCCCTCTGTGCTGCCGACGCGGCTGAAGACGCCGGCGGCGCGAAGACTGCAGAAATTGCCTTGGCACGTGCCCATGCCGAGGCGCGTGCGGCGGCGGATGTCATTGATGATGCAGCTGTCCGCGCTCTTGGCGATCTCCTCGATCTCGGCGAGCGTGATGTTCTCGCACTCGCAGACGAGCGCACGAGATTCCGGCTCCTCTTCGAGGCGCTTGGCGACGCGCTCGAAGGCGTCGGGGCCTAGGCGCGTCGCCGCGAGGTTCGTGCCGAAGGACGGGAAGTACCTCGCCGCCTTCTGCTTTGCCTCGGCGCTGACCTCGGGCACGAGCGGCTCGTCGGCCGTGCGGCACGGCGTCTTGACGCCAAGCTTCTCGGCGATCTGGTCGCTGATGCG
This sequence comes from uncultured Selenomonas sp., assembly GCA_905373085.1. Taxonomy (GTDB): domain Bacteria; phylum Bacillota; class Negativicutes; order Selenomonadales; family Selenomonadaceae; genus Selenomonas. Next base: position 6,855 of record CAJPRR010000054.1, on the reverse strand, counting down.
CTCGGCCATCAGACGGTACGTCGTGAACTTGCCGCCGACGATCGTCATCATGCCCTTGAGCCCGTCTTTTTCGTGGTCGAGGATCACGAAGCCGCGCGACGCGCCGCGCCCCGATGCGCCCGGCTGCTTGTAGAGCGGGCGCGAGCCGGCGAAGGCGCGCAGAATGCGGTAGCAGCGAAGATCCTCGAAGGTCTCTTCGCCGATCTTCATCAATGCCTCGATCTCCTCATAGGACGAGCTTGTGTCCTCGGGATCGTCGATGCTCATCGACGTCGTGCCGAGGATCGTGATCGAGCCGTGCGGCACGAAGATGTCGCCGTCCGACGGCTTGTGCAGGCGATTGACGACGTGGTTCGCGAGGCGCTGGTTGAAAGCGATGAGCGTGCCCTTGTCGGGCTGCACGGGGACGTTGAGTCCCGCAAGCTCGGCGACCTTCTCGCACCAGCCGCCCGCCGCATTGACGAGGATGTCGCAGGCGATCGTGTATTCCTCGCCCGAGAAGCGATTGCGCACGCGCACGCCTTCGAGCTCGCCGTTCTTCTCTTGGATGCCGACGACCTCGGCATACGTCTTGTAGCGCCCGCCGTAGCGCACGGCGGAAGCGACGTTTTGGCACGACATGCGGAAACCGTCGATCGCCGCGTCGGGCACGGCGTAGGCGGAGACGATATGACGCGACAGGCGCGGCTCCATGCGGAACGCTTCGTCGAGCGTCAGGGGGCGCGCCTCGATGCCGCTCGCCTTACAGCCTTCGACCCAGCTCGCCTCGAAGTCCGCATCGTCCGAGTCGAGACGCACGAACATGCCGCCGATCGGCTCGACGCACGACTTGCCGATCTTTCTGAGAATCGTGTTCTCCTCGATGCACTCCTTTGCAGCCTCCTGATCCTTGACGGCGTAGCGTCCGCCGCTGTGCAGAAGACCGTGGTAGCGCGAACTTGCGCCGTTGACGAGATCCTCCTTTTCGAGCAGCAGCACGTCGACGCCGCGCATGGCGAGATCGCGCAGGATGCCGACGCCCGTAGCTCCTCCTCCGATGACGACGACTGTTGCCTTCTCCATATCGTTCTCCTTTCTTGGGAGGCGCGGATAATGATGAAGCCTTATCCATGCCCGTCCAATATGCCTGAGCATCGCTGCACGGTGCGCATTTGCACTGTGCGGGAAATGTTTTGGGCGTGAAACGAAATTTTGTTTCGGCCTAGCAAGTAACACGATTTTTCGTTTCAAAGGGGCAGAATAGCCTCTTTTTATTCAATGACTTCATGGTATCATAAATTTTCAGATTTATCAATACAAAATCGAGAAGATTTCCTGCAAAAAAAGAAAATGATGACGGCGCATTTTCTTTTTTCGTTTTTGCCTGTATAATAGCTGTGAAGGAAGAGGGAGGGAAAAGCGTGACGCGTGAGGATTATATCAAGTCGCTGATCAAATCGAACGGCTGCAATCTCAAGGAATTCGCAGCGAAGATCCACATGCCGTACACGACGCTTCTCTCCATTTTGAACGGCTCCATCGGCGGCGCGGCGATGGACAACGTGCTGAAGATCTGCCGTGCGCTCGATCTGACCGTCGAGGAACTGAACAGCATCGTCGCGAAGTCCGCGCCTGTGCGCACGCAGGAAGAGGACGGGATCGACCCGCATCTTTTGGAATTGATTCGCAGGCTGTCACTGGAAAAGCAGCTCGCTCTGAAACTGCTCTTGGCAGATATGTAAGGGCGGCGCACAAATGCCCGCTTTGTGGTCATTGTGCGCCGCCCTTGCAGAAGACTGACCGATTGGTCTGCGCCCTTTGGCTTGCTCTCTTGGAGATGCATAAAAAAACGCCGCATAGAGCGGCGGTTTTTGCATGGCTGGGGTAGCTGGACTCGAACCAACGCATGCGGGATTCAGAATCCCGTGCCTTACCAACTTGGCGATACCCCATTGACGAGCGTTGCTGTCAACATTGGTTATTATAGGAGAAAATGCGTGCGCTGTCAATCCCTTTTTTTATAAAAAAGAGGATTGCAGATTTACGTTGCAGATTTACGGTGCGGATTTACGCCTTACCCTCGATTGACGATATTCTGGATCTGCTTGAGCGTGATGGAGATCGTGCCGTCCTCGCCGCGGCGGAACTCGACGAATTCCGTGTTGTCGAAGTAGTCCGTCGGGATCACAAGCTCGATGCCCGTGTCCGTCCTGAGCTTGTGATTCTTCATCTTCTTGATGATGGATTCCTTGTCCATCTCCACGGGCGCGGCGAATCCCGCTTCTTCGATTGCCTGCTCGTAGTCCGCCTGCATGGCGGGATTGCCCTTGAATACCTCGCGGCCGACCTCCAAAGGATTCACAGCATCCTTTTCGGCAAGCTCGCCCGCGACGAAGGATTTGACGGCAGCCGCCGTCTCCACGGCATCGCCGCCGTAGGCCTCGGCGACCTTCTTCGCCGTATCGCTCGCTTTCTTCAAAGCTTCCCGTGCCGAAGGCGCCTGAGCGCACTCCAAGACAAGCTCGGGCAGGACGAAGATGGCGTTGCCGTCGACGCTGTAACGCTTCGCACGCACATGGACGGCGAGCGTAGAAAGATCGACGAAGGCGAACTCGTCCATCGTCGCCGCCGCGCTCGGCAACAGCGAGCCGCAGGAAGAAAGCTCCGCCGAAAGCCCCGCCGCCGTATCGACGACGGCGGGCGAAAATCCCGCATGGCTGCGGCACAGGAAGAGAACAAGCTCGCGCCGCTCATCTTCGTGCGCTTCGAGCACGAAGAGCATCCTGCTCGCCGCCTCCGCCGCATGGGAAAACGCTCGCAGAAAAGACTCCGCCAGCGTGCGCGAAAAGGCGAGAAAGTCCTTCTCTCCTTCAAGATAAGCAGAAATCTCCTTTTTGCACTCGCTGTCCTCGTAAAACGTCCCCGCTTTTCTGTCAGGACTTTTGCGGCTCTTTTCGATATGCGCGAGAAGATATTCCGAAGCCTCGCCCGCAAGCGGCAGCTGTGCCGCCGAAAGGAGCGAAGAGCCCGCCGCCGCGTCGAGGATATGAAGCGCCGCCTTGTCGATCGTGGTCATATTGCACCGCCTGGTTCATAGAAATGGCGTCAAATATTGACGTCAAACGTCGTTTATCCTAAAATATACGGAAAGATACTCTGCAAGCAGTATACCATGTTTCAATCATGTTTAGAAAGGTTCAAAATGCGTATTGTCGATTTATTTGCAGGATGCGGCGGTCTGTCCAAAGGCTTTCAAGATGCAGGATTCCAGATTGTCGCCGCCTTTGAATTCTGGAACAAGGCTGCCGAGTGCTATGCGCTGAATTTTTCCCATCCTGTTTTTACGACGGATCTCTCGAACATAGAGGAAGCTGTGGGAAAGCGCGTCGAAGGGCCTCGCGCCGTTGCGCTTTACGGCGAGTATCTGTGTGCGACGGCCTACGACCGAGCCGAAGCTTCGCCGCGATACGGCTCGCATTGCTCGTGAGATGGACGTCTTGAGCCCGGAGAGCCGCCGCAAGGCGATGCAGAGCGTCAAGAGCTCTGACACGAAGCCTGAGATCCTGCTCAGAAAGACGCTTTGGCACAAGGGGCTTCGCTATCGGAAGAACTGGCGGGCGCTTCCCGGCACGCCGGACATCGCCTTGACGCGACAGAAAATCGCCGTTTTCGTGGACGGCGATTTTTGGCATGCGCGAGGGCACGAGGAAAATCCCGGCGAGCAGATCGCATCGCGGCAGGAATACTGGAGGAAGAAGCTCTCCCGCAACGTCGAGCGCGACAAGGAGGTTGCTGACGCCCTGACGCAGCTCGGCTGGCTCGTGCTCCGTTTCTGGGAGTCCGACATCAAGGCCGACGTCGAGGCCTGTGCGAATGTCATTTTGCAATATTGCTGACGGCTCCTATGCCGTTCAATGCAGACTGCACGTACGGAAGGCGGATTTTTGAGACGACTGCGCCATGCATGGCAGAAACTTAAAAATTTTTGAGGATTTTTTGCTTTGCAGAAAGGATTTCCAACCTTCGACGGGGAATTATAGCAAAAGGGTTTTCTCTGCAAGGCGGAGAGCGAGCGGGCATGGATTCATCTCGCACCATACAGCGATTCCAGGGAACGGGAGAGATTTTGCCATGGAGAAGGAGCATGTGACAACGGGAAGGAAAGTCTACCTGGGCAATCATTCCATTGAATATGAAGCGTTCAGCGCTGAGCCTCGCCTGATCGAGGTCGATCCGATGGAGTGGCAGAAGTATATGTCGGAGCAGGCGAAGCGGCGCCTGAAGAAGGCCGAGGCGAAGGCGCGCAGGAAGACCGAGGCCGAAGAGGCGACGCGGCGAGCGGAAGAAGAGGAGCGAAAGCGCGAGGAAGAGGCGAAAGCGCGGGCGGCGGCAGAAGAAACTGTCTCTGCCGAGAAATCGTCCGAGGAATCGCCCGAGGAGGTCGCCGCACGCATCGCGGGCGCGAGGACGCAGGCGCAGGCGGACATCCTGGACATCGCCAAGCATACGGTCGAGGAAGCGCCGCAGGCGGAAGACGTCGCATCTCGCATCGAGCGCGAGCGGCGCGAGCGTCAAGCGGCTCTCCTCGACCTAGCGAAGCAGCAGCAGCAGCTGGCGGCAAAGCGGGACCGATGAGCGGCAGCGTCTCGCTTTCCTGCCGCCCTTTTCGATTTCTCGCGAGAAATCGTCAGAAAATCTTGACAAGTCGAAGCATTCATTGTATAATGAAGCCAAGAAAAGGGGAAAAAGAGGCCGGCGGACGAAGTGACCGGCGCCTGCGTAAGGGAGGCGGCAGAAGAAAGCCTCTGAGGACTCGGAAAGGAGGAGAATCCGATGGGACTCTGAGTCTCGGAAAAGAGTCGGATGAAAACTGAATGATGAAAGAATCGTGTCTGAACGAATGACCGCCGCGCGAAAGCGCGGCGGTCATTCGTTCTTTGCGCCTGCGACGGCAAATCACAGCAAGCTGTACGGGCGCACGGCGACGACGGCAAGCTTTTTGCATGCCGGCAATGCCCGGGGGAGCCGCTGTCCCGCGCTTTCGCTAGTCGAGCAATTCGCCGAGGTTTTTCATGATTTTTACATGCGGCAGCGCCTCGAAGACGGATCTTTCCGTCGTTCCTGTGAGCACGGCGGCGAAGTCGACGCCTGCGGCGCGTGCCGCCTCGGCGTCGACCAAGTTGTCTCCCGTGTAGATGACCTCGGGCTTCGCCGCGCCGAAGCGGCGGCAGGCGGCGAGAATTCCTTCAGGCGATGGCTTGAACGTCTCGACGTCCTCGCAGCCGATGACGAAGTCGAGGAGATGCGTGACATTTTCGGCGAGGAACTTCTCCATGATGCGATGGCGCGTCTTCGTCGAGATGATGGCGGTCTTCGCGCCTGCCGCACGCAGTTTTTCGAGGAGCGGCAGCGTCTCGGGATAGAAATGCGTGTTCGGCGTCATCTCCTTGTCGGCTTCCCTGCGATAGCTGACGAGGAAGCGCTCGCATTCCGCCGCTTCCTCGATGCCCGCGATGCGGCGGATCGCCTCGTCCATCGGCAGGCCGATTGTGCGGCGGATCGCCTCGTCAGGCACATCGCCGTAGCCGAGCCGCTGGAGCGTCGTATGGAAGCAGCCCACTATGCCCTTCTCCGAGTTTGCAAGCGTATAGTCGAAATCAAACAGGTAGCAGCGGTATTTCATTCTTTCCCATCCCTTTAAACAAGCGTCTTCAGCAAGTGCGCGATCCACAATCCGAGCGGCGTGCCGATGAAATGGCCGATGATCGCCAGGAATATGCCGACGGGGATCAGAGCGCCCGAATACAGGCTCGCGAGGATCGGCGCCGACGCTGCACCGCCGATGTTCGCCATCGAGGATATGCACAGCGTGAACATGTCGAGCTTAAAAATGCGTGCGATTAGCATCATGAGAAGAAGGTGCACGCCGAGGATGATGAAGCCCGCGAGCACCCAAGCGGGCGCATCGCCGAACTGCAGCAAGGAGGTGCGCGAGGCGGTAAGCGCGATGAGCGAGTAGAGCATCACGTTCGCAATTTCCATGGAACCGGCGATGCGCCCGAGCGGAGAGAAGGCGGCGATGAGGCCGAAGATCAAGATGAAGAGGATCGTCCATATAGACTTTGTGAAAAAAGGCATGGCGATGTAAAGCAAGGGACCGATATTCGCACCGACGGCAGCGACCAAGAGCGCCGTGCCGAGGATCAGGAATACGCCTTGGAAGGAAATGCTTCCCGTCCTTCGAGCATCATCGTGCTCGATCGCCTGCGTTACGGCGTCCAGCTTCGTCGTGTCGGCTCCGATCCGGCGGTTGAAGCGCGGGGCGAGCGTGACGAGCCAGAAGAGGAACATGACCCAGACCGTGTAGTCGATGGAATCAACGATGAATGCGCCCTCCATGTCGATCAGCGGAATGTGCAGCGCAGTCTGGATCTCCGCGATATTGTCGTAGCCGCCGATCCATGAGCCGGAAAGCGCCCCGAGCGGCATCCAGGCATTGGCGCCGAGATATTCCTTCATGACGAGGAAGGAGACGACGAAACCGGCTGCGATCGTGACGGTCGCAGCGCAGAAGCCGAGGAGCATGCGCGGCCCGAGGCAGAAAATCTTGCGGACGTCCGAGCGCAGGAGCATCGTGAAGATCATCGCATAGGTCAGGATCGTAGAAAGCTCGCGATAGATCGGCTTCGTCGCTGCCATGCCCCAAAGGCCGAGGGTGGAAAGAAGCATCGAGCCTGCATAGATGAAGACGACGCCGGGAATGACGCGAAAGACCGCCCACCCTGTCGCCCTTTCGGCGGCAAGGATAAAGGATGCAAAAAATATAAGGACGGAGACATAGGTAAAGCCGTCGGCGATCATGGAATACCTCCTTTT
>CAJPRR010000053.1 GCA_905373085.1 uncultured Selenomonas sp. | reverse complement strand
TTCTCCGATGGAGCGGGTGATTGCAGCCGCCGCGATGGAAAGGACGACAGTTGCGAGATAAAAAGCGATTGCCTTGGGCGCTGTCATGATGACGCCGTATCTTTCGAGCGCGAGCATCATGTAGCCGATGAAGAGCGGGTGGACGAGGTAGGCGAAATACGAGTGCTTGCCTAGGAGAGAAAAGAGGGGGTTGAGCATTTGCGGATACCGCTGCTCGGTGAACACGGTGAAGAAAAAGATGGAGGCGGCGAGGGTGTAGATGATGCCGAGCGGGCAAAGCTGATGCGCCGTGTTGATGGCGTCCATCTGCGTATAGTTGCGGAAAGCGAGCAGAAAGTAATAATAGCCAAGCAGTCCTGAGAGGGATGCTGCGAAAAAGAGGCAGATGCTTTTCCGATGGTTGTGCATAAATGTCTTGAAATCGTCGAAATGCACGGCGAGATAGCCGCCGATGATGAAGATGAAGACGTAGTGCAGCACCCAATAGTTGAGGCGATAGAGCAGGAAGCTCTTGAGCACGGGGTTTTCCATGCCGTAGACCATGGTATTGAAGGCAACATTGAAGCTTGAAAAATAGTCGAAGGCGACCTGCAGCACGAAGAGGAGGAAGAGCCCTTTGCCGTTGATGCGCTTGACAAGGGGGATCCAAAGCGGCATGAGGAGATAAAACCAGATGAGGATCACGAGGAAGTAAAGCTGGTACTTGGCATTGCCGAAGAAAATGAGGGACGCGAGCGAGAGCGGCGCCGGAAAGCCGACGTGGTAAAGCCAGCCGTCGTGCAGGAGGTAGAAGAGCGACCAGACGAGATAGGGCAGGACGACGGCGCGTGAGCGCTTTTGCAGGAAGCGGCGATAGCTGAAGGGCTTGTCGAGATCCATATTGTAAAAGATGCCGAAGGCGGAAATAAAGAAGAAGATGGGCACGCTGAAGCGCGTGGCAATCTCGAAGAGCGCCGTCAGATGTGCGTTGGATGCGGGATTCATCAAGTATTGCGAGCCGACATGGATGCCGATGACGCCGAGCATGGAGATGCCGCGGATGTACTCGATGGCGGCGAGATGTTGCTTTGCCATAGGAAAACCTCCAGGAAAGATTTTAACATAATGCATATCCTACTATATATTTTTTGGGGAAGGTTGTAAAGGAAACACTGTACGCGGTTGATTTTTCGCGGCAAACTCATTAAAATATGTAGGTGGCGGTTCTTGGCGTATGGAAAGGGTGCATGGAAGAACGTGAAAAAGGAGCAGCCCATCGGCGTTTTTGATTCGGGACTCGGCGGTGTCAGCGTGCTGCGCGAACTTGTTTCCCTTCTGCCGGCGGAGGATTTCATCTATTTCGGCGATGCCGCTCATGCGCCTTATGGCGAGCGGACGGAGCGAGAGATCCGCGCCTTGACGACGGCGCAGGTCGACCGCATGGCGGCAGAAGGGGTCAAGGCCGTCGTCCTTGCCTGCAATACGGCGACGAGCGCCGCCTGTGCGCCGCTGCGCCGAAGATACAGGCAGATGCCGATCATCGGCATGGAACCGGCGCTGAAGCCTGCAATTTTGAGCCGCGAAAAACCGCGCGTCGTCGTCATGGCGACGCATGCGACGCTCAGGCAGAAGAAGTTTGCGCGTCTCGTGGCGCGATTCAAGGATGCGGGGGAGATCGTCAAACTGCCGTGCCCTGAGATTGTGGAGTTCGTCGAGCGCGGCGAAATTCATTCAAGAGCTTTGCACGAGTATCTGGAAGAGCGTTTTTCAAGCGTATTGCAGATGCCCGTCGATTGCGTCGTCCTTGGCTGCACGCACTTTCCTTTTGTGCGCGAGGCGATTCGAGAGGTCGTGGGGCAAGACGTACAGATCTTTGACGGCGCGGCGGGGACGGCACGCGAACTGAAGCGTCGTTTGCGGGAAGCCGATGCTCTGCAGGAAAGCGGGCAGAAGGGCGCGATCGAGTGGCTGAGCAGCAGCAGCGACCCGAACTATGTCGAGCGTTTAAAGAGGCTCTATGCGTTATGAGATTCAGGCAATTCATAGGATGTTGCGGAAAGATTTTATAGGGGGAGTTCACCATGGTGGAAACGAAGATCGAAGCAGGTATGAAACGCGAGGCTGCAGCAAAGGTGACGGAGGCGAATACCGCCATCGCGATGAAGAGCGGTTCTTTGCCTGTATTCGCCACGCCCGCGATGACCGCATTGATGGAGCAGGCGGCAGCGGAGCTTGTTGACGAGCTTGTGCCGTCCGATTGGACTTCGGTGGGCATTTCACTCAACATCCGTCATAAGGCGGCGACGGCTTTAGGACGCAGCGTGCATGCTGAAGCGGAGGTCAAGAGCTTCGACGGACGCCAGGTTACCTTTGCCGTCAAGGCTTTTGATGAGGCGGGAGAGATCGGCGAGGGTCTGCATGAACGCGTCCTCGTGAATCGTGAGAAATTCATGAACAAAGTGTCGGTGAAATGACGGAGACGCCCAGCGGCGAGAAAACAAATCGGCAGCTTTTTCGCGAAGGCATGCGCGACGGCACGCCGATCGCGCTCGGCTACCTCGTCGTGAGCTTTACGCTCGGCATCACAGCGCACAATGCGGGGCTTGATGCGGTAGATGGCTTTGTCGCGAGCTTCTTCAACCTCGCCTCTGCCGGAGAGTATGCGGCGTTCACCGTCATCGCTTCCGACGCGCCATATTGGGAAATGGCGGCGATCACGCTCGTGGCGAATGCACGCTACATGCTCATGAGCTGCGTGCTCAGCCAGAAGTGTTCTCCTGCGACGCCGTTTTATCATCGCCTTGGAGTAGGCTTCGGCGTTACAGATGAGATCTTCGGCATAGCGATTTCGCGCCAAGGTTTCCTGCAGCCTGCTTACAATTACGGCGCGATGGCGCTCGCTGTCCCCGTTTGGGCTTTGGGCACATCGCTCGGCATCGTGGCGGGCGACATCCTGCCGCCGGCCTTGCTCAGCGCCTTGAGCGTGGCGCTTTACGGCATGTTCATCGCCATCATCATTCCGCCGGGGAAAGAGAACAGGATTGTTTTAGGTCTTGTATTCATCAGCTTCGTCATGAGCTTTCTGGCGGCGAGTCTTCCTTTTATTTCGGAGCTTTCCGCATCATCGCGGACGATCGTGCTTACCGTGCTCATTTCAGGTGCGGCAGCGCGGCTCTTTCCCTTGCGGGAAGCGGAGGGGGAAAATGATAGATGAAGCATGACATTGTCCTTTACATCCTCGTCATGACCGCCGTGACGCTCGCCATCCGCCTCGTGCCGCTGACGCTCCTGCGCCGCCCAATCAAGAACCGTTGCCTGCGTTCTTTTCTCTATTACGTGCCCTATGTGACCTTGGCTGTCATGACCTTTCCCGCCATCGTCGAGGCCACGCAGATACCTGCGGCAGGGGGAGCGGCTCTTCTGGCAGGCATAGCGCTCGCCTGGGTTGGCGCGAGCCTTTTCCAAGTTTCCGCAGCCTGCTGTGCTGTCGTATTCTTGATGGAGTTTGTCTTCATCAAATAAAAATTCGCACGATGCCAAGTACAAGAGGTATTGTGCGGATTTTTTGTTTGATGGTTTATTTTTTTAGACGGTTGACGAGATACGGGAAGATTTCCAGGCTGCGCTGCAGGACGCCGTGCAGATGAGCGATGAGCGTGCCGTAGTTCGTCATGGGCACGCCTTGATCTTTTGCGCATTTCATGCGATAGAGCATCTCGCGCTGATTGAGCATGCAGCCGCCGCAGTGGACGATGAGACGATACTTTTGCAGATCCTCGGGGAAGGTCTGGCCGCTTGAGGTTTCAAAAATCAGTTTCTTCTTTGTGTGCTCTGTGAGCCAATGCGGAATCTTGACCGTGCCGATGTCGTTGCATTGACGGTGGTGCGTGCAGCCCTCGGAAATGAGTACGGTATCGCCGTCCGTGAGGCGAGGGAGGGCGGCGACGCCATCTACGGCATCAGAAAGAAAGCCCTTGTAACGCGCCATGAGGATGGAGAAGGAGGTCAGAGGGATGGATTCGGGTATGGAAGAGGCAGCTTTTTTGAAAATCTGGCTGTCGCATACGACGAGATCGGGCGCGTTCTTCAAGCTGTCAAGTGCAGCGGAAATCTCCGTCTCCTGACAGACGAGAGGAAGGGCTCTTGCTTCCAAGATGTCGCGAATCGCTTGCTGCTGCGGCAGGATGAGACGGCCTTTCGGCGCCGCCTTGTCCATGGGCGTGACGAGCAGGACGAGAGCGTGCGGAAAAAGCAGGTCACGCACGAAAGCGCGGGGCTTTTTTTGCGGCGTAATCCGGCTCAAGCGTTCTTTCAGCTCGTTTATGCCGAGCTTTTTCATGGCGCTGACATGGAGGATGCTTTCATCGCCGGCAGAGGAAGGAGGCTCTTCGTCATCGCATTTGTTGCAGACGATGAGATGGGGGATGTCCTTCTCGCGAAAAATCTGCAGCAGTTCCTCGTCAACCGATGTCATGCCTGCAGCGGCGTCGAGAACGAGGACGGCAATATCCGTCTTGTTCAGGATGCGGCGCGTTCGCTTGACTCTGAGTTCGCCCAAGGCGCCCGTATCGTCAAAGCCCGGTGTGTCGATGAGGAGGACGGGACCGAGCGGCAGCAGTTCCATCGCTTTTGTCACAGGGTCGGTCGTCGTACCCTTTTCGGGGGAGACGACGGCGACTTCCTGTCCCGTGATGGCATTGATGAGGCTGGATTTCCCGGCGTTGCGGCGGCCGAAGAAGCCGATGTGCAGCCGTTCGCCTGAGGGCGTATCGTTGAGTCCCATGGAAAGCTCCTTTCTATCTGTGGTCGTTCTGCTTGTCCTGCATTTGCTGCATGGCGAAGAGCGCCTGTCCGACGGCGATGCCGCCGTCGTTCGTCGGAATCATGCTGTGATGCAGGACGCGGAAACCTTCGTCCTCCAATTCTCGCTGCGTCAGGCGCAGCAGCAGGGTGTTTTGAAATACGCCGCCTGTCAGCGCTGCCGTGCTGCAGCCTGTCATTTCACGCGCGTTTTTGCAAGCGTCGCGGATGGCGGCGGCGAGTCCTCGATGAAAGGCGAGCGCCAAAAGGTCGCTCGGTTCCTTTTGCAGACGATGCTGCAGCAGATGGCGGAACAGGCTGTTCGATGCCAGAAGGAAGCGACCGTCCGTAATCGTAATGGCGCTTTCTGTCGGCGGAGCTTGGAGCGTGCCGTCCGCTTTCCAGCGTGCGAGCAGCGCGTCCGCTTGTGCAGACTTGCCAGCCTTTTCGGCGGCTTCGGCCGCAAATTGCAGGTATACGGCGGCTTCCCCCTCATAGGTGGAGATGCGGCGGATGCCGAGCAAGGCGCTGACGGCGTCGAAGAGCCGCCCCGCGCTCGTCGAAATCGTCGTGTTCAGGCCGTGTTCCTGTTGGAAGATGACGGACGAGGCCTTTTTTTCTGTCGCAAGTTCAAGTTCTTGGCTGAGGACGAGGGCGTCGTCCCTGCCGCAGCAAAGATGGAGCAAGGAAACGGCGAGCCGCCAGCCTTCGCGAGCGGCGAGGTCGCCGCCGGCATGGAAGAAGGGCGCAAGGGAGGCGATCCTTTGAAAATCGCGCGTCGTAGAGAGCAGGATTTCGCCGCCCCAGATCGTTTCGTCCGTACCGTAGCCCGTGCCGTCGAAACTCACGCCGATGACGGGGGCGAGGTGATCGTTCTCCGCCATGACGGAGAGCACGTGCGCGTGGTGGTGCTGTACCTTGAAAACGGGAAGCCCCAAGGTTTCTGCAAAGCGGCTTGTCTCGTAGCGCGGGTGCAGGTCGGCGGCGACGGCGACAGGATTGATGGCGAGCAGCCGTTCCATGCGCGGCAGGGCTTGACGCAGAGCTTGGAGGGTGCGCAGGTCGCTCATATCGCCAAGGTAGGGCGAAGGATAGAAGAGCGAATTTTTGGCAAGGCAGAAGGTGTTCTTGAGTTCGCCGCCGATGCCGAGAACCGAGCCTTGAAAATCGGCAGAGAGCATCAAGGGAAGCGGCGCGTAGCCGCGGCTGCGCCGAATCATATAAGGCGCACCGTCGTAGAAATCCATGACGCTGTCATCGGCGCGCAGACGGATCTCGCGGTCGTGCGAGAGGATGAGGTCGGCGATGGAAGAAAGCGCGTCGAGTGCGTCCTCGTCCGTACGGCAGATCGGCGCCCCCGAAGGGTTGCCGCTCGTCATGACGAGGCAATCTGTGAAATCAGCGACTTCGTCGGGCAAGGAAAAGAGCAGAAGGTGCAGAGGCGTGTAGGGCAGCATGACGCCGAGCGAGGGCATTGCGGGTGCGACGCTTGCAGCGATTTTTCCGCTGCCGCTTTTTTCCAGCAGCACGATGGGCTTTTGGTGATTGTCGAGGTGCGCTTTCTGTGCGTCGCTGAGGCGGCACTCGCGCCGCACGGCGTCGAGGCCGCGCAGCATGACGGCGAAGGGCTTCTGTGGACGTTTTTTGCGCTCGCGCAGTCGTTGCACGGCCGCTTCGTTTCTTGCATCGCAGGCGAGGTGAAAGCCGCCGATGCCCTTGACGGCTACGATGCCGCCCTCCTGCAGCACATGCCTTGCGCGTGTGATCGCGGTATGGTCGCGCTCTTCGCCGCCCAAGAGATAGACGTGCGGCCCGCAGTCGTTGCAGCATACGGGCTGCGCGTCGTAGCGGCGCGTTTCGGCATGGGTGTATTCGTAGCGGCAGGCCGGGCACATGGGGAACGCTCCCATGCTCGTGCGCTCGCGGTCGTAGGGCATGGAGTCGAGGATGGTGAGGCGAGGGCCGCATGAGGTGCAGTTGATGAACGGGTGGAGATAGCGGCGGTCAGTTTTGTCGAAAAGCTCGGTTTGACACTTGGGACAGATGGCGATGTCGGGCGAAACGAAAACGTCACCGCTCTCGTGGGCGCTTTCGACGATTTGGAAATCGCGGAACCATGGGGCTTCTTCCATGGAATTTTGCAGGATTTTCAATATGACTGCGCGTTCGGGCGGTTCTGTTTCGAGTTTCCTGCGAAAATTCTGCAAAGCGCCCTTTGTGCCTTGAGCGCGAACCTCTACATAGGATCCTTTGTTGCAGACGTCTCCTGTGACGCCGAGCGCATTCGCCGTGCGGCTGACGAAAGGGCGAAAGCCGACGCCCTGCACGATGCCGAAAATTTTGAGCTTGCAGGTTTGCAAAACGGGTTTTTCTCTCATACAGACGCCGCCTTTTTCTGAAACATGTCTTTCAGCGATTATACCACGTCGTCGGAAAAAGTTCCTGCTTTTGGCAGAATTTTGCTGGACAGGAAGGGGACGACGTGCTATGATGACAGCATAGGAGGATACTTTGGCAGTGTCGCCGTATGGCTTTGCTTTTCGTCCATGCGCGGAAGGTTTCGCTGTGCGGTTTTTTTGTGCCGCTGCCGCTGCAGCGATGGAAGTTTCTGACCATGAAAGGATATTGAAATGGAAGACTTGTTATATGTGATTCCGGCAAATTCCCCAAAGGAGGAAATCGTGCGCCTTTTGAAGGCGCATCCCGAGATCAAGTTCGTCTCGCTCGTCGGCATCGACCTTGCAGGCAACGATACCGATGAGAAGATACCGATGCGCATCTTCCTCAAGGATATGGACGCTTTTTATAATGGTACGGCGGTGCAGACGGATGGCTCGTCCGTCGTATTGACGGGAATCGCCAGCATGAACAATGCGAAGGTGGACATGCCGATCGATCCGGAAGCGAATTGGTTCATCGACTACAACTTGGAGCATTTCGACGAGGAGACGGGAAAGCCCATCGGCACTTTGCGCATCCCGTCATTTCTCATTCATGACGGCAAGCGGGTTGACTCGCGCGCCATCTTGAAGGACACCTTGGTCTATCTGAAAAAAGAGCTCATGCAGATTTTCAAAGAGCATCCGCATGTTTCGGGTCTTGAGCATATTGACGGCTCGAAGATTGCTGATTTCCAGTTCACCTCGGCGACGGAGTTGGAGTTCTGGGTCAAGACGCCGCTCGAAGAGACGAACATCGAGGAGCTTTCCGCGTCCCAGGTCATGCAGGAACAGTATTGGCAGCGCACGCACGGCGCTGTGCGCACGGCGTTGGAGCAGGCGGTCATGCTGCTTGATCGCTATGGCCTGCAGGTCGAGATGGGACACAAGGAGGTCGGCGGCCTCAAGGCGCAGATCGATGAGTCGGGCAAGATGACGCATGTGTGCGAGCAGATCGAGATCGACTGGCGCTTCTCCAACGCACTGCAGGCGGCGGACAATGAACTCATTGTGCGCACGATGGTGCGCGAGGTCTTCCGTGAGAACGGTCTTGAGGTGAACTTCAAAGCGAAGCCGATGATCGGCCTTGCGGGCAACGGCGAGCACACGCACTTCTGCATCGCCGCCGTCATGGAAGATGGCAAGGTGCACAATCTCTTCACGCCGCAGGATATGAGGAAGGACTACCTGAGCGCCGTCGGCTATGGCGCGATCATGGGTCTTTTGAAGAATTATGAGGTCGTCAATCCCTTCGTGTCGGCGACGAACGATTCGCTCAATCGCCTGAAGCCCGGCTTTGAGGCGCCTGTCTGCATCGTCACGTCGCTCGGCTATACGCCGGAAGTCCCGTCGCGCAACCGCACGATTCTTGCAGGACTGATTCGCGATCTGACGAATCCTTATGCGACGCGCTTTGAACTGCGCGCCTGCAACCCGTATTCCAATATATATCTCGTCTTGGCTGCGGTCTATTCCGCTGTGCTTGACGGCGTGAAGACGGCGATTTATCATACGACGCAGGAACTTTTGGCGGAAATATCCAAGGAAGCGGGGATGGAAGGCTTCTATCTTGAAAAGGAGCGCGCCTATCGCAGCGAGATCGACGTCTTCGAGGATTACACGGAAAAGGAAAGAAACCGCCTCTTCGGTGCGCCGCCGGCGACGGTCTGGGAAAATATGCAGGGGTTTGAGAACCATCCCGAGAAGGTCGCTGCCATCACGGCAGGCGGCGCCTTGCGTCCGCAGATCATCGAAGCGTTCAAGGCGGGCGCTCTCCTGCGCTGGAAGACGGAGCTCATCAGCCGCATCATCCCCGAGAACCGCGACATCGTGCGCAAGGCGAAGGAAGTGCAGGCGACCTTCGTGACGGATCAGGATTCCTACAACTGGAACAAGATCAACGGCATCCGCTCGTATCTCGCGAAGGACAGCATCGACGAGAAGTCGCTCTTCACGCTTCTTATCAAGGCTTTGAACGAAGGCGATTACGCCGCGGCCTCGCATCTGCAGGTGGAGATGTACGACAAGATCGAGGAACTCAAGGCGCTTTATGACGCCTATGTCAAGAATATGATCTGACAGCTTGCCGAGAAAAAGCGCCTTCGCGGGCGCTTTTTCTTTTTTTTCGGACAGACGCGCTTCTCAATAGATATGGTATGTCTTCCAAGGAATCTGCTCGACTTTCACCGTCTTCAAAAAATCGACGATGTCCTTCCTGCCATAGTAGCGCGGTTTGCCGTCCCTGTCCTGCGACATCAGTATGATGGGCATGTTGGGGAAGAAGGGCGCGATCTCTCTGCGGAATGATACGGCGCGAGCCGTATACTGCGTGACGTGGGGCTTGACGACGACGATGGCGAAGGTCACGCCCTGCTCGATGATGACGGCGCCGTGAACTTTGATCATGATGTATCTCCTTGCGAAATTGTAGAAAGCCTTGCGGAATCAAACCATATTTTTATTGTAAAAGACTGCGGGAGTATTGACAATCCCCAATAGATAGAGTTAATATAAAGATGAAAACAACATATTGTTGGAGACAGGCGTCGCAAGACTTAATAGAGAATCCGGTAGAAGCCGGAGCGGTCCCGCCACTGTAAAGAGGAGTCCCTCATAAAAGGCCACTGAAGAAAACCTTGGGAAGGCATGATCGGACGATGAATCTGAGCCAGGAGAACTGCCTGTTTTGACATCACCGTCGGCGCATTTTGCGCCGGTACCTGCGAGCGATGGGTAGGAGATTTTGCCGTATGACGGCGGGTTCTCCGGCGCAGACCTGCACCGGATTTTTCTTTGGGGAAAGATGTTCTGCGGAAACGATCGGCAGAACGATTTCTTGGAAAAGCCCGTCAAGCAAAATGCAGAAACCGCCTTCTACCGCAGGGCGGTTTTTGTTGTATTCCGTATTATTTCAAGGGAGGCTGTGGAAATATGAGCAATGAGACAAAGGGTCAAGACGAGAACCTTGACCTGCAGGCCATCTTGAAGAAGGCCGAACAGCAAACGAGTTTCCCCGATGTGCCGCTCGACGAATTCGAACCGCCGACGTATGACGAGTGGAAAGAGGCATGCGTCGCACTCTTGAAGGGGGCGCCCTTCGAGAAGAAGATGTTCACGAAGACGTACGAGGGCATCACGTTCGAGCCGATGTATACGCACAAGATGACGGAGTCGATCCTGCCGAGGACGGATTTCCCCGGTATGGACAACTTCCTGCGCGGCGTGCGTCCGAACGGCTACATCGAGCAGCCTTGGGGCATCGCGCAGTCGTGCGATGAGACGCTGCCCGAGGAGAACAACGAACTCTTGCACCGCGAGGTGGACAAGGGATCGACCATCTACAATATCCGCCTCGATTCGGCGACGCTTCTCAACAAGGATGCCAAGGACGCAGAAAAAATCGGTGACGAAGGCTGCAATATCACGACGGTCGAGGATATGCACACGACGCTCAACGGCTTGAAGCTCGACCAGCATCCGCTCTACATCTATGCGGGCGCGTCGTCCCTGCCGATGCTTTCCCTCGTCGCAGCGTCCATCAATTCCGACGGCGGCGATCTCGCCAAGCTCAGCGGTTTCGTGGGGGCGGATCCCTTGGGCGAACTGATCCAGCGCGGCGAGAACTACGCTTCGCTGCCGCAGCTTTTCGATGAGATGGCGGAGGCGGCTTTTTGGGCGAAGCAGTATGCGCCGAAGATCAAGACCATCATGGTGCGCAGCGATGCCGTTTCGCGCGGCGGCGCCAACGATGTGCAGGAGGTCGCTTCGACGCTCGCCGTCGGCGTCGCCTATTTGCGCGCCCTCATAGAGCGCGGCCTCACGGTGGATGAGGCGGCGGGACAGATGATGTTCGGCTTCTCGATGGGCGCGAACTTCTTCCTGCAGATTGCGAAGCTCCGTGCGGTTCGCCCGATCTGGGCGCAGATCGTCAAGGCGTTCGGCGGCGGTGAGGAAGCGCAGCGCATCCATGTTCATGCGCGTCCGGCGCTGTTCTTCAAGACAGTTTACGATCCTTACGTCAACATGCTGCGCAATACGACAGAAATCTTTTCGGGAGTCGTCGGCGGACTGGATTCCTTTGAGAACGCGCCGTTTGATGAACCGATCCGCAAGGGTGACGAGTTCTCACGCCGCATCGCACGCAATGTGCAGATTATGCTGCAGGAGGAATTTGGTCTCATGCAGCCGATCGATCCGGCCGGCGGCTCGTGGGCCGTTGAGACGCTGACGAAGGAGATTCAGGAAAAGATCTGGGCCGAATTCCAGACGATCGAGGGCAAGGGCGGCATCGTCAAGGCTCTCGAATCCGGCTATGTGCAGGAGGAGGTCGCAAAGACGCTTGAAGATCGCTTCAAGAAGCTCGAACTGCGCAGGGATCGCATCGTCGGCAACAATATGTATCCGAATATGACGGAGAAGCTGCTCGATCCGCGCACAGAGGATGTGGCGGAACTTCTGGAAAAGCGCAAGAAGGATGTCGAAGCCTATCTCGCCGATGTGGACGAGACATTCAAAAAGGAGTGCCTCGCGGCATTGAAGAGTGCGGGCAAGGGCGAGAAGGCGGAGGCTGCCGTCAAGGCGGCGAAGGCGGGCGCGACGATCGCGGAGCTGAGAGAAGCTCTGCAGACGGATGCGGCGGCGGAGAAGATCACCGCCATTGGAGCGCACCGCTGGAGCGAGCGCTATGAAGCGCTGCGCCGCCTCACCGAGGAGTATAGGGACAGTCATGACGGCGACAACGTGAAGATCTTCCTCGCGAATATGGGCCCCATTCCGCAGCACAAGGCGCGTGCCGATTTCTCGACGAGCTTCCTGCAGGTCGGAGCCTTTGAAGTGCTCTTGAACGACGGCTTCAAGACGACGGACGAAGCGGCTGCCGCCGCCAAGGAGTCGGGCGCCGATGCTGTCGTCATCTGCTCGACCGATCCGACATACCCCGAGATCGTGCCCGAGCTTGCACCGAAACTGCGTGCGGCGCTGCCTGAGGCGACGATCTTCCTCGCGGGCGCTGCGCCGAAGGATTTGGAGCCCATTTACCGCGAAGCGGGCGTAGATGATTTCATCTCCGTGCGTGCCAACTGCTACAAGACGCTGCAGTTCCTGCAGAAGAAGAAAGGAATGATTCAGTGATGGCACAGAACCCTGATTTCACGAAAATCAATCTTGAGGGTGCGCCCGCCCATCAGGACGCGGATTGGCGCAAGCGCCTTGAGGCTTCCACGGGCATGAGCTATGACTCTCTGATTGAGAGCACGATGGAGAAAATTCCCATCAAGCCTTTTTACAATCATGATGAATACGATCACATGAACCACTTGGAGTTTGCGAGCGGCATACCGCCGTGCCTCCGAGGTCCGTATTCGACGATGTACGTCTTCCGTCCGTGGACGGTGCGTCAGTATGCCGGCTTCTCTACTGCGGAGGAGTCGAACGCCTTCTACCGCAGAAACCTTGCGGCAGGGCAGAAGGGTCTTTCCATTGCCTTCGATTTGCCGACGCATCGCGGCTATGACGCCGACAACCCGCGCGTCATCGGCGACGTCGGCAAGGCGGGCGTTTCGGTTTGCTCGATGCTCGACATGAACATCCTCTTCTCGGGCATTCCGCTCGATCAGATGTCGGTTTCCATGACGATGAACGGTGCGGTTCTGCCCGTTCTCGCGTTCTTCATCGTCTCGG
>CAJPRR010000052.1 GCA_905373085.1 uncultured Selenomonas sp. | reverse complement strand
GTCTTGCCCGTGCCCATGAAGCCGATCAATACGACGTTCTTCATCTCACGCCTCCCCCGTGCGCTTCTTGTACGCTTCGACATCCGCTTTCATGTCGCGCATATTGTCGCTGTCAAATTTCTCGATGAAGGCTTCGGCAAGTACGAAAGCCGCCATCGCCTCGCCGACGACAGAGGCGGCGGGCACAGCGCAGACGTCGCTGCGCTCCTTCGAAGCGAGCACGGGCATCTTTTTTTCGATGTCAACGGAATGAAGCGGCTTCATCAGCGTCGGAATCGGCTTCATGACGGCACGAATGACGATATCCTCGCCGTTGGTCATGCCGCCCTCAAGGCCACCCGCGCGGTTCGTCCTGCGCACAACGGAGTCGTTCTCGCCCAAGAACATCTCGTCGTGCGCCTCGCTGCCGCAGAGCGCTGCATAGCCGAAGCCTGCGCCGATCTCAACGCCCTTGATGGCCTGGATCGACATCATGGCGGCGGCAAATCGCGCGTCGAGACGCCTATCCCACTGGATGTGGCTGCCGAGTCCGAGCGGCGCACCCGCGATTCGTACCTCGAAGATGCCGCCGAGCGTATCGCCCGCCTCTTTCGCCGCGCGAATCTTCTCCTTCATGCGCTCTTCAGCCTCAGCATCAAAGCAGTTGAGTTCCGAAGCCGCCTTATGCGCCGCGCCCGTCTCGCGCTTGGCTGCATCGGCGGCGACGCCGCCGATGTCGAGCACGGCGGACTCGACCGTGACGCCGAGTGCGAAGAGAAGCTCCTTCGCCACAGCGCCGACAGCGACGCGCATCGCCGTCTCTCTCGCGCTCGCCCGCTCCAAGATGTCGCGGATGTCTTCACGCGCGTACTTCCGAACTCCTGTGAGGTCTGCGTGCCCGGGGCGCGCCGCCGTCACCTTCTCACCGTGCGCCTCGCCAAACGCCGCCATGCGCTCCTGCCAGTTCTGCCAATCGCGGTTCTCGACCGAGAGCGTAATAGGAGAGCCGATCGTCTCGCCGAAGCGCACGCCCGAGAGAATTCGCACCGTATCCCTTTCAATCTTCATCCGCCCGCCGCGCCCGTAGCCCTGCTGGCGACGCGCCAGGTCACGGTTGATGTTTTCCAATCTCAGCGAAAGACCCGCCGGAATGCCCTCCAAGATGGCTGTCAAAGACGAGCCGTGCGATTCGCCCGCCGTCAAAAAACGCAATGTGCTCAATATGATTTCCCACTTTCCGAGTAGATGGCCTCTCCATTTCCATTTTTTAGCTTAGCGTGAAGCCCCGGGAAGTCAAGCCGAAGGCGCAGACGGATCGGCCAAGCTTCTGCAAGGACGGCACACAATGTCCGCAAAGCGGACAAAATAAGGAAGATCTCTTACGGAAAGCATTGTAACAGAAAATCCGGAAATAATAAAGGGCGCAAAGGACAGCATCTCGCGAGAAGAACAAATCCGCAGACACTTCGAGAATCCGGCTTATCGCACAGTCAGCGAAGCGCTTGAACGGATTGACAAGAAATTGGCAGCCCGATACGCCGATAAAGGCCGGCATGCCGAACGGTTGGATTCACGCACCGTACAGGCAAGCTATGGAAGCATCCAGATACGTTGCAGACGCATGAAAAAAGGGAAAGGCGGCCTGTATCCATCGGATCAGGAGTTGGGCACATCCGCCCCTACCGCAGGTATGCCGTCTACATGTAGCATGTCATCGCCCGGATTGGATAATTGTCCAAATGCTTTGCTTGAAAACGAAAAATGACCATGCTATGAAGGCAGACATTCCAAGGGCAAAATTTTCCCGCCGAGAACATCTTGACACATACGCCTCGACGGAAAATGCTTGTCAAAAACCTGCCTCACTGCTATAATAGTCTTGAGCTTCCGGAGAAGCCGGCGAGAGCCTTTGACCTTCGCCGGACGCACGGTGCGCGGCATACATGTGCAAGCGAGACCTTGTCCCGTATCGGGGTGAGGTCTTTTTCGTATATGAAAGGGCGTGTTTCTCTATGAATACGATAAAAACTGCGATCTTGATGGCGCTCATGATGGCTCTTCTCGTCGTCTTGGGCGGCGCGATCGGCGGCAGGGGCGGCGCCATGCTGATGTTCGTCGTCTCCTTGGCGATGAACTTCTTCTCCTATTGGTTCAGCGACAGCATCGTGCTCCGCATGTACGGCGCACGTCCGCTGACGGAGAGGGAAGCGCCCGAGCTCTATCACCTCGTAGCAGATCTTGCCGCGCGTGCAGGGCTGCCCACGCCGAAGGTCTGTCTGATTGAGTCGCAGACGCCGAACGCCTTTGCGACGGGGCGCAGCCCCTCGCACGCCGCCGTCGCCGTCACGCGCGGCATCGTAGGCATCCTAAGCCGTGAGGAACTTTCGGGCGTGCTCGCGCATGAGCTTTCGCACATCAAGCACCGCGACACATTGATCTCGACGATTGCCGCCGCCATGGGCAGCGCGATCTCCATGCTCGCCTACATGGCGCAGTGGAGCGCGATCTTCGGCCGCTCGGACGACGACGAGGGGGCGGGCGGCATCGTCGGCACGCTTCTCGCCGTCCTCGTCGCGCCGCTCGCGGCGACGCTCATCCAGCTTGCGATCTCGCGCTCTCGCGAGTACGACGCCGACAAGTCGGGCGGCGAGATCTGCGGCAACCCGCGCTATCTCGCGCGGGCGCTTGAAAAGATTTCCGGCACGGTACAGGTCCTGCCGCCGATGCGTGAAGCCGAGGCGCAGCCTGCGACGAGCGGCCTTTTCATCGTCAACCCGCTCGCCGGCTCGCGCCAGGCCTTCGTGAGCCTCTTCTCCACGCACCCCGCAACCGCCGAGCGCATTGCCCGACTCGAAGAGCAGGCGCGGCTTTTGGGGCGGTAAAACGTCCTTTGCAGGAGACGCGATGCTGATCTCGTAGGAAAATGGGATGAGTAACGGAAGGAGTGTTCCGATGGATCGTGAGAATCGCATAAGCACGAAGCCGGCTGATCGCGGCCTGCTCAAGGCGCTGTGCCGCTATCTCGATCGTTCCTGGCGTCCTGGAGACGAGGCGGAGGATGAAGCGCCGCTGAGAAAAGAGCCTCATATACCGGGCATGCCGTATGACATGGAGCCGTACGAAGAGGAGCGCAGGCGGTACGCGCTTCGAGGACAGCCGCCGAAAAGGGGTCGTCCGATTCCCGCCGTCGGGGCGATGCTCGGCTCGTTCCTGTCGAATCTGAAAAGCCGGCTGAACAAGGCGGAAGAAACGTGCTCCGAGCGGCTTCTGCGCATGATACGCGAGCGCGGCTTGAACGAAGTCGAGGTCTATCAGAAGGCGGGCGTCGACCGCAAGCTCTTTTCCAAAATGCGCCGCAAGGACTATCGCCCGAAGGCGAAGACGCTCTACGCCTTCATCATCGTGCTGCAGCTCAACCTGGATGATGCGACAGACCTTCTGGCGAGCGCGGGCTACGCCTTCTCGGCGGCGAGGCAGCTCGACCTTGCCGTGCAATTCTTCGTCGAGAAAGGCGTCGGCGACCTCGACGAAGTCAACAACGTCTTGTACGAATTGGGCATGGAGACGCTGCCGTGAGATGAGGCCGAAGCCTATCATGACGCACGCATGGATGCGCTGCGCCTCAGATGTCGCCCGCCGTGCGACCTTGCCGCTTCTTTTTCTTGCTACAATGGGTTCACAGAAGAGAAAACCACCGGCAAGAAAGGGAGATGCTCATCATGACGGAAGAAAAGAAAGCGGCGCAAGGCAGGACGGAACTCGTATTCATCCTCGACCGCAGCGGCTCGATGTCGGGACTGGAATCGGACACCATCGGCGGCTTCAACGGCATGCTGCGCCGCCAGCAGGAAGAAAGCACGGACATCCTCGTTTCCACCGTGCTCTTTGACGACGAGGTCGAGGTCATTCACGACCGCGTGCCGATCGAGAAGGTCGCGCCGCTGACAGGACGCGAATATTTCACGCGCGGCTGCACGGCGCTTCTCGACGCCATCGGCGACTCGATCCAGCACATCCGCAATATCCACAAGTACGCGCGGGAAGAGGATCGCCCCGTGCGCACGATGTTCGTCATCACGACCGACGGCCTTGAGAACTCAAGCGTGCACTACACGGCGAAGAAGATCAAGAAGCTCATCGGGCATCAGGAGGAAAAGCATGGCTGGGAGTTCGTCTTCCTCGGCGCGAACATGGATGCCGTCGCCGTCGCGGGCGATCTCGGCATCCGTCGGGAAAACTCCGTGGAGTTCGCGTGCGATGCGGGCGGCGTGCGCGAAAACTTCGCCTCGCTCAGCGCAATGACGTGCGGCTTCATAAAGACGGGCGTCGTCGGCGCCGGCTGGAGCGGCGCGATCGCCGACTATTGCAGGAAGAAGCGAGGGAAGAAGTGAGACGCTTGCTGCGAATAAGAGAGATAGTTTTGGAAAAAACCGCCGAACCCTGTCGGGCAGGCGGTTTTTTTATGCCCCCCATGCTGATCCTAAAGATATGATGAGACTTCGCAGAAGCGGAAGCGCGCTTGACATGAAGTACGTTTGTGCGTGTCGTTTTGGCAAACTACACGCCTTTTGCTAGGCGGGAGGCTTTTTTGCACGAAAAAAGCTGCCGCACATGATTTATGTGCGACAGCTCCCCTTCCCTTCTATCGTCTATTCTGTTTCCATTCCTCAAAACGCCCAGTTCACACGAGCGCTTCCCGTGACGCCTTCGCGCTTGCCCTGCCAACCGGAAAGGTTCAGGTCGTAGCTGACGCGCGAATCCTTCGACTGGAACCTCCAGCCGAGTTCCAGAAGGGCGCTGCCGCCCCTGAGGCTCGGGCTGGGCGCCTCGTAGCCCATGAAGCTCGCGCATGCCTTGCCGCTGAATTCGTACTCCCAGAAGAGTCCGGCGTAAAGTTCGTTGCCCTCGCTTTCCTTGTGGCTGTACCTCGCGCCGAGGCGCAGGCGGTGCGAGTTGACCGCCGCGAAGTCATAGACGTCGTTGTACTTGCCCGTCCGGATGGCGACGTCGCCGCCGTTCTGGTACGACCACAGGTAGCGCAGCGAGGCGTCGAGCTTGTCGCCGCCCTTGAGCTTCATCGTCTTGCCGACGCTCAGCTCGGCTGCGACGTAAGTGTCGGAGCTGTCGTAGTTCGATACGGTGCCGGCGGAGATGCTGCCCGTGTAGTCGCTCTTCGCGCGTCCTGCATGAAGCGCTCCCTGCAGCCAGAGGCCGTCTTCTCTCTCCATCCTTGCGAGGACGCCCGCGCCGAGGTAACTGAGTTTGCCGCTGCCGTGCGTGCCGTCGTCGAGATGGGAGTCGTAGCTTCCCTTGCCGTATTCGATGAAGGGGCTGACGAACCACGTGCGGTCCTTCTTCCGGAGTTCCTTCGCCCAGCCGAGACTGAGGTTCCAGCCCGCAGTGTCGATCTGCGAGCCGCTTTCGACGCTCATGCTGCCGCGGCTCATGACGGCCCAGAGGTCGTACTTGCCCTTTTCCTTGTCGCTTTCAGCTCCTTTCCGGATGGCGCTCATGCCGCTCGCAGTCAGAAGATCCGCGCCGCGATTGATGAAGTCGGTCATGCCGGCCCTCGTCTCGACGAAGGATTTCGCCTGGTCGCTGATGGCCGCCTTGGTGACGGTGGCGATGAGTTCGCCCGAGCCGCGCTTCATGAGGTCGAAGCCGTAGAGGAGCGATACGCCATGCATGGCTTCGACGTGGTTGGTGATGGTCGCATCGGTCGTAAGCGTGCCGCCGTTGACTTTCATGAGGCTGATGACGTCGTTGACCTTGAGACCGTGCGCATGTCCCATGACGCCGAGGCCGACATTGATGCCGCGGATGTCCTTGTTTGCGACGCCGAGCTGCAGGAGCGTCGGATTCTCGTTGGCGATGTTCTCGCCGAGGTAGAAGTGGAGGTTCTTGATCTTGTCGAAGTCATGCGCCCGGCCGGTGTGCGCTTCGTCGTGATAGACGGCGAGCGTGTTGTTATCGGCGGATGCTCCTGCGCCGCCGATGATGTCGCCGGTGACGGCGCCTCCCTTGAGGTTGATGAGGTTGTTCTTGTTCTCGACGGAGCCGTTTCCGCCGATGACGTTGCCTGTGACGGTCGAGCCTCGGCCAATGTTAATGGTGTTCTCGTTGGCGTTGAGGCAGGCGCCTCCCGTGACGTTTCCTGTGACGGCGACGCCGTCCTTGATGTTGACGGTGTTCCTGAGGGAAGCGTGATGTGCACGCGCACCGTAGACGTCGCCGGTGACGTTCGCGTTGATGTTGAGGACGTTGTCCGTGGCGTCGCCCATTCCGGCAGAACCGCCGACGAGCGAGCCGGAGAGGGTTGCATTGACGTTGACGATGTTCTTCGCAGCATTGCCGTGCGTGGAATGTGCGCCCGTGATCTCGGTCGAGGCGTTCGAGACGGCCGCCTTGATGGTGACGACGTTCTCTTCGGCCGCGCCCTTGGCTTCTGCGCCCATGATCTTGGCGCCGCTGACGTTGCCGCCCTCGATCTCGACGGTGTTCTTGTTCGCCTTGGCGGCGCTAGTCGCGCCCTTGAGGCTGCCCGTGACGGCGCCCGCCTTGAGGACGGCCTTGTTTTCCGTCGCGTCGCCTGCGGCTTGTGCGCCGACGACATCGGCTGCTGTGCCGCCCTGGAGGATGGCGGTGTTCTCTTGCGCTTCTCCTGCCGCGCTCTCGGCGCCCTTGAGGTTCGTGACGGAACCGCCTTGGAGGACGGCCTTGTTCTTGACGGCCTTGCCTGCC
This sequence comes from uncultured Selenomonas sp., assembly GCA_905373085.1. Lineage (GTDB taxonomy): Bacteria > Bacillota > Negativicutes > Selenomonadales > Selenomonadaceae > Selenomonas. The sequence continues at coordinate 6,209 of CAJPRR010000052.1, read as the reverse complement.
TTCGTCTTCGCGCCGAGGGCGTTCGTCGCGGTTCCGGCTTCGACGGTCAGAGCGTTCCCTTCCGCCGTGCCGTTCGCTGTCTGCGTGTCGCCCGCGATGGCGTTCGTGACGGCGGCGCCGGTCTTGAGCGCGAGCTTGTTGTTCTTGGTCTCGCCGCTCGTGCCATAGACGGTCTTGCCGCCGAAGGCGTCGGGGACGGCGCCCGTAATCTTCACGTCGGCATTCTGCCACTTGTAGGCGGAGAGGTCAAGGCTGCCGCTCGTGGTGACCGCAGCGTTGTTGTCGGTGACGAGGCTGTATTCGACGTCGCCTGCACGTTCGCTGCCCATAGCTGGCGCATAGCCGTTCAGGGCGAGCGTCTTGCCTGCTGCCATCCGGAAGAGGTGCGCCTTCTTCTGCATGACGTTGCCGAGCCATGCGGATACGCTGCCGCCGGTCGGCTTCTCAACGGTGCTGTAGTCAAGTGTCGTGTCTTGGTTGAGCGTCAGCACGGTATCACCGTCAGCAACGCTCGAACCAAGGTTGAACTTGATCTTGGAGAAGCCGGCGAGGCTGCCGACTGCGGCGCCCTTGCTCTTGATGTCGAGGGCGTTGTCCGTCGCCGACTTGTTGCCGCCGTAGAGTTTGCCCGTGACGGTGACGAGAGCATCGTTTGCACCGTCGCCAATGGTGACGGTGTTGCCTGTGGTCGTGCCGGAGCCTCCAGCGAAGCCTGCGTAGACGTCACCTGCGACCGTGCCGCTGTAGAGGTTGACCTTGTTGCCCGTAGCGGCGCCGCTTGCCGAGGCGTGCGTGAGCGCGCCTGCGTAGAGGTTTCCTGTGACGGCCGCGCCCTTGAGGTCGATGGTGTTGCCCGTGGCATTGCCCGCTTTGGTACGGACGTCAGCGCCGTAGCCGTCGGCAACGGTGCCGCCTTCGAGGCTCAGTTTGTTGTTTGCAGCGTCGCCGGTCGGCTTGTAGTTGCCATGCCCGTCGCCTTCGAAGTTTTCGGCGACGCCGCCATAGGCTGCGGCGGTGACAGCACCGCCGGTGACGGCAAGCGAGTTGTTTTCGACTTTGTTGCCAACTTTTGTGCGCCCGCCCCACGCTTTGGGGTTCGTCCCCAAGGATGCGTCATAGGTCGCATGGTTGTTGGCAAAGCGATAGCCGATGACGTCGACTTTCTTCGCATGGTCGGTTGCATTGTCGGTGTTGAGGACGTATTCGTAGTCGCCGTCTTTCTTGGTTTCCCGGGCGCGCGCTGCATCATAGTTCGTGAATGTGACGTCGTTCGCGCTGTCGACGAGCGTCAGGATGCGATTTGTCGTGGGGCTTGCCGTGACGGCGTCGAGGTTCTTGAGCTTCATTTTCGACCAGTCGATCGATGTGTTCGCCCCATTCGTCAGTCTCAGCAGGGTATCGCCGTGGCTGACGTTGTGAGAAGCGTCGAAGTTGACGTTTTCGAAGTTCTTGACGTCTGCGGCATTCGCCTGGCGGCTGTTGACGTTCAGGGTGTTGCCTGCAGAGCCGCTGTTACTGCCCCAGATAGTGCCGACGCTCGTGCCTGCGGCGACGGCGTTCGTCGCCGTGCCGAGGTTGACGGTATTGCCCGTCGCCTTACCTGCCTGCGCGAAGCCGCCGTAGACGTCCTGGAGCGTGCCGCCTGTGATGTTGACGGTGTTGTCCTTGGCGAAGCCGCTGCCGTTCGTGCGGCCGCCGTAGACGCTGCCGCCCACGCTGCCGCCCGTGAGGTTGACTTGGCTTTCCGTGACGCTTCCCGTCGCGCCTGTGTCGACAATCTGACCGCCGTAGACGTCTCCCGTGACCGCGCCGCCCGTGACGTCGACTCGGCTCTTCAAAGCGCTTCCCGTCGCACCTACAGCCGTAAGCGACGCACCGTAGACATGGCTGACCGTGCCGCCCGCGATCTTGGCGCTGTTCTCCGAGGCGCTTCCTGCCTTCGTGCGCACCTGGGCGCCGTAGACGTTGGCGACGGTGCCGCCCGTGACGGCGACGGCGTTCTTCTCGGCGTCTCCCGTCGTAGCGGCGGGCTTGTTGTTGATGACGAGGCCGCCGTAGGCTGCCGTCGTGATCGTGCCGCCCGAGACGGTGAGCGTGTTTTTCTCGACCTTGTTGCCGATGTTCGTGCGTCCCGCCCAGGCTTCATTGTGCGCGGGCGTTTCGTTGTACGTCGCCTCGTGGTTCTTGAATTTGAAGCCTGCGGCCGTGACCTGCGTCGACGACGCCGTATGGTTCGCCGTGTCGATCGTGAACTCGAAATCGCCGCTCGTCGTGCTCTTGACGCCGCCCGCCGCCGTATAGGTGTTCGTCGCACCCTGCTGGAAGCTGATGCCGTTCGCGTTTTCCATGAGGACGAGGTTGTATGCTTCGTAGGTCTTGATCGGCGCGTTGAATTTCTCGGCGTTGACGTCGAGCTTCCTCCAGTCGAGGTTGCCCGTCGCACTCGAATTGAGACGCAATACGGGCGTACTCTGCATGAGCGCATGGCTGTTAAGGTTGAACTTCAGATGATCGAAGTTCTTGATGTTGCCGGCCTGCGCGTTGGTGTTGATGTTCAAGGTGTTATCCGTCGCATCCGCCTTGTTGCCGCCATGGATCGTGCCGGTGATGTTCGTGCCTGCGGCGAGGCTGTGCTCGCCGTCGCCGAGGTTGACGGTGTTGCCCGTGGTCTTGCCTGTGCCGTTCGTAAAGCCTGCGTAGATGTCGCCTGCGACTGTGCCGCCGGTAACGGTGACGGTGCTCGCTGTTGCATTGCCCGTCGCCGCGCCGTCGGCGATGTGGCTGCCGTAGACGCTGCCTGTGACGGCGCCGCCTTGGAGTTCGACCTTGTTCTTCGTCGCGCTTCCCGTGGCGCCTGCAGCGCTCAAGGATGCGCCGTAGAGGCTGCCGTTGACCGTGCCGGCGTTGAGCGTGGCGGTGTTTTCCGTCGCGCTGCCGGATTTCGTGCGCACTTGGGCGCCGTAAGCGTTGAGGGTGTTCGCGCCCGCGTTGAGGATGAGGCTGTTCTTTTCGGCGTCGCCCGTGGTCTTGAGGTTGCCGTGATCGTCGCGCTTGAAGTTTTCGGCAAGGCCGCCGTAAGCTGCCTGCGTGAGCGTGCCGCCGGAGACGGTCAGCTTGTTGTTCTCGACCTTGTTGCCGACCTTCGTGCGGCCGCCCCAGGCTTCGGCTTTCGTGCCGTCCGCCGCCGTGAAAGCGGCATTTTGCTTGTTCCGGAATTGGTATGCTTCAAGATCGACGGAGTTCGCGGCGTTCGCCGTATGATTGTCCGTGTCGATGACGTACTCAAGATCGCCCTGGGTTCTTTCTTTCGCGCCCAGCGAGGCATAGGTGTTCGTCGCGCCTTTCATGAAGCTGATGCCATTTGCGTTCTCCATAAGCTTGACGCGGTAGGCTTCGTAGCTCTTCGGCGCGGCGGCGAGAGTCGTCGCGTCGACTTCGAGCTTCGACCAGTCGAGATCCGTCGTCTGCGCTCCTCCCGCAAGCCGCAGGAGGGCGTTGGCGGGGTTGAAGGCGCCGCTCTTCAGGGTGAGCTTGATGCTTTGAAAGTTCTTGATGTTGCCCGCCGTCGCATTGGTCTTGACGTTCAGGGTGTTGCCTGAAGCGTCCGCCTTGTTGCCGCCGTGGATCGTGCCGGTGATGTTCGTGCCTGCGGCGAGGCTGTGCTCGCCGTCGCCGAGGTTGACGGTGTTGCCCGTGGTCTTGCCTGTGCCGTTCGTAAAGCCTGCGTAGATGTCGCCTGCGACTGTGCCGCCGGTAACGGTGACGGTGCTCGCTGTTGCATTGCCCGTCGCCGCGCCGTCGGCGATGTGGCTGCCGTAGACGCTGCCTGTGACGGCGCCGCCTTGGAGTTCGACCTTGTTCTTCGTCGCGCTTCCCGTGGCGCCTGCAGCGCTCAAGGATGCGCCGTAGAGGCTGCCGTTGACCGTGCCGGCGTTGAGCGTGGCGGTGTTTTCCGTCGCGCTGCCGGATTTCGTGCGCACTTGGGCGCCGTAAGCGTTGAGGGTGTTCGCGCCCGCGTTGAGGATGAGGCTGTTCTTTTCGGCGTCGCCCGTGGTCTTGAGGTTGCCGTGAGCGTCGCGCTCGGTGTTCGAGACGAGTCCGCCGCGCGCGACAAGCGTCGCGCTGCCGCCCGTCAAGGTCAGCTTGTTGTTCTCTACCTTGTTGCCAATCTGCGAGCGTCCGCCCCATGCGTCCGTAGCCGTGCCGGCGGCGTAACTTGCCGTGTTGTTCCGGAAGCGGTAGCCCTTGAGATAGATGTTCTGTGTCGTCGCGCTGTTGCCGTCGGTCATGATGTCGGCTTCGTAGTCGGCCGAGTGGATGCGGCCGCGCGTTCCTGTCGTGCTGTAGTTCGCGAGGTTGATGTTGTTTGCCGTATGGCGCATGAGCGTCAGGATCGTGTCGCTCGTGGCGCTCGCGTTGAGGCTGTCGAGGTTGTCGACGTGGAGTTTCTTCCAGTCGAGGCTCGTCGCACCGCCGTTCAGGGTCAGGAGTGTGTCGCCTGTCTGGATGTGGCTGCTCGTCGCCTTGAAGTTGACCGTGTCAAAATTGGCAATGTTGCCCGCCGTCACGGAGTCGTAGACGTTGAGCGCGTTGTTCGTGGCGGTCGGCTTGCTGCCGCCGTAGATCGTGCCGATCGTCGTGCCCGCAGCGACGGCATCGGCTTCCGTGCCGAGGTTGACGGTGTTGCCCGTGGTCGCGCCCGTGCCGTTCGTGAAGCCGCCGTAGACGTCGGTCATCGAGCCGCCCGTGATGGTCACGGTGTTGCCTGTGGCATTGCCCGTCGCCGAGGCATGGGAAAGATAGCCGCCGTAGACTTTGCCGTAGCCTGCGCCCGTGACGGCGCCGCCCGAGATCGTGACCTTGTTGCCCGTGGCGCTGCCCGTTTGCACGGAGGTGAAGCCGCCGTAGACGGTGCGCACCGTGCCCGCCTTGAGGTTGACGGTATTGTTCGTGCTGTCGAATTTCGCCGCTGCCGTCGTGCCCGTGCCCGCCGTCCAGCCGCCGTAGGCGTCGCGATGCGTCGTGCCGTTGATCGTCAGCGTGTTGTTCGTCGTCGTGTTGCCGATGACGGAGCGGCCGGCCCAGATGTCTGCCAGAGCATTTCCTGTCGTCGGCGTCGTATTGGCGTCCTTGAACTGGTAGCCGCCGTAGAGGATCTGCTTCGCCGTCGCCGTGTTGGTGTCGGTGTCGATGGTGTATTCGTGCGTGCCGGTCGAGGAGATTTCTTTCGCACCCGTGTAGTGGTCGACGTTGATGCCTGTCATGTTCTGCAGGAGGACGGACTGGCCGCTCGGCGCGTTGCCCGTATGCTTGAACTTGCTCCAGTCGAGGTTGGTGACGGTGCCGCCGACAAGGTTCAGCATGGGGTTCGCCTGGTTGAAGGTCGCGTTGAAGTTGAATTTTACCATGCTGAAGTTGGCGATGTTGCCCGCCGTGGCATTGGTGTTGACGTTAAGGACGTTGTCCGTATCCGTCGCCCCGCTGCCGCCATAGACCGTGCCCGTGACGACAGTGGCGGCGTTCGTCGTGCCATTGCCGAGGTTGACGGTGTTGCCCGTCGTCGCGCCCGACGCCGCGTGTCCGCCGTAGACATTGCCGCCTACCGTGCCGCCGTTGAGGCTTAGCGTATGACCCGTCGTCGCGCCCGTGCCGGCAGTCTTGCCGCCGTAGACGGAGCCTGTGATCATGCCGCCCGTCAGCGTGATCTTGCTGCCCGTGGCGCTTCCCGCGCCCGAGGCGACGTCGCTGCCGTAGACGGAACCTGCGATCGTGCCGCCCGAGACATTGACTTCGCTTTCTGCGAGAGAGCCGCTTCCCGCCGTATGGGCGCCGTAAAGAGAGCCGCTCAAGTTGCCGTTCGCAACTTCGGCTTTGTTTTTTCTTGCGTTTTTCGTGTTCGTCGCTTGGGCAAGATCTACGCCGTAAGCGTCGTTGACGGTACCGCCTGTGATTTTGACGCTGTTTTCTTCGGCTTCGCCGGCGGCTGTCATGACTTTTGAGCCGTAGGCGTTGGCGATCGTGCCGCCCGTGATTTCGAGGATGTTTTTCTTGGCGTTGCCCGCATCCTGGAACGTGCCGTCGGTCTTGTGCTTCTTGTTCTCAACGAGTCCGCCGTAAGCGGCGATGTTGAGCGTGCCGCCTGCGACGGTGAGTTTGTTGCCTTCGACGGTCTGCCCGCTCGCCGTGCGTCCTGCCCATGCTTCATCGTG